>DASQQF010000108.1:0-13220 GCA_035643535.1 Gaiellaceae bacterium | reverse complement strand
GGCTACTGGGGCCCGCCCTCGCACGCCGACGCGGTCGCGCTCACGTACTACACGAACGCCGACTCGATGATCGCCGACCTCAAGGCCGGGAACCTCGACTGGGTCGACCAGGTGCCGTTCGAGGCGATCAAGGCGGTGTCCAAGATCCCGGGCGTCGCGCTCGACAAGGCGCCGGGCGCCGAGACGACGAACATCACGTGGAACTCGAACCCGCGCAAGGCGAGAAACCGCGAGCTGCTCGACCCGCGGGTGAAGCGGGCGCTCTCGATGTGCGTGAACCGGAATCAGATCGTCAAGGTCGTCTTCCAGGGCCACGCGTCGCTCGTCTCGAGCATCGTGGGGCACGTCTCGCCGCTCGAGAACCCGCACCTGCCCGTCCTCAAGTACGACTGCAAGAAGGGCAACCAGATCCTGAACAAGCTCGGCTACAAGAAGGGCCCGAACGGGATCCGGATCGCGCCGGCGACGCACGGCAAGTACGCGCAGAAGGCGCACCCGATGGCGTACGACATCATGACCCCGACCTCGCTCGACTTCAACGGCAACCGCGAGTTCCAGATCATCCAGCAGGGCTTCAAGAAGGCCGGTGTGAAGGTGACGCAGTACTCCGGCGGCGACTCCACGCAGGCCTACGCGTACGAGACCGGGTCGAAGTGCGACGCCGCGAAGTCGATCGGCTATACGAAGTACGACATGGCCCTCTGGGACTGGGTCGGCTACGTCGACCCGGACTTCATGCTCTCGGTCGTGACGAAGGGCCAGTGGTGCTCGTGGAGCGACACCGGCTGGGACAACCCGGCCTACGACAAGCTCTACGTCCAGCAGGGTGAGACGGTCAATCCGGCGAAGCGGAAGCAGATCGTCTGGAAGATGCAGAAGATGGTCTACGACAACTTCCTCTACACCCAGCTCGTGAACGAGCAGGCGATCGACGCCCACTCGACGAAGTGGACCGGGTTCGACATCGAGCTCGGCGGCTACGCGAAGCAGTACTACACGCAACCACGCAAGAAGTAGTGACGTCCACGGGCCCGGCGGCGTAGAGGATGCGCGGCGCTGATTACGTCGTCAAGCGGATCTTCTTCGCCGTCGGGACCGTGCTGGTCGCGATCACGCTCAACTTCGTCCTCTTCCGGATGCTGTCGGGCGACGCGGTGTCGGCGCTCCGCTGCCGCCAGTGCACGCCGGCGTTCAAGGCGTACGAGCGGAAGACCCTCGGGCTCGACCAGTCGAAGCTGCAGCAGTACTGGCTCTACATCGACAACCTCGCCCACGGCGACCTCGGGCGATCGCTGCGGACGCAGGAGCCGGTCTGGCAGACCATCTGGCTGCCGCTGAAGAACACGATGCCGATGGTCGCGCTCGGGACGATCTTCTCGATCGTGCTCGGCGTCATCACGGGGGTGATCGCCGCCTGGCGGCGCGGCACGTGGACGGACAAGACGAGCGTCTGGGCGAGCCTCGTCTGGTACTCGATGCCGCCGCAGTGGCTCGGCCTGATCATCGTCCTCTACCTGGCGAGCGCGATCGGGCTCCCCACCTCCGGCATCCACGACGCGACCCTCGGCATACTCGGCACGCCGTCGACGTGGCAGGTCTTCGTCGACCGGATGAAGCACATGGTGCTGCCGGCGGCGACGCTCGGGCTCGTGCTGTACGGCAACTTCACGCTCGTCGTGCGCTCGGCGATGCTCGAGACGCTCGGCGAGGACTACGTCCTGACGGCGCGGGCCAAGGGCCTCACGAGCTGGGCGACCGTCTGGAAGCACGGGCTCCGGAACGCGATGCTGCCCGTGATCACGCTCGTCGCGCTCTCGCTCGGCTTCATCATCGGCGGGACGATCACGATCGAGTACGTCTTCTCGTACCCCGGCATCGGGCTCGAGACGGTGGAGGCGATCGACCAGCGCGACTACCCGATCCTCCAGGGGATCTTCCTGCTCCTGACGTTCTCGGTGATCCTCTTCAACCTGCTCGCCGACCTCCTCTACTTCAAGCTCGACCCGAGGGTCACCGAATGACCGATCTCCCCCTCGCCGAGAGTGGTGCGCTGGACCGTCCGCCGCTCTGGCGGCGCACCCTCTCCCACCCCGTGCTCTCGACGCCGCAGTCGGTCCTCGGGCTCGCGATCCTCCTCTTCTTCGTGCTCGTCGCCCTGATCGGACCGCTCTTCATCCACCACGACGTCCAGGCGAAGGTGGGGCCGGTGTTCGCGCCGCCGAGCTCGCGCTTCTGGCTCGGCACGGACGGCGGCGGCTCCGACATGCTCGAGCTGCTCGTCGTCGGCGCGCGGGTGTCGCTGCTCGTCGGTTTCCTCTCCTCGGCCGTCTCCAGCCTGATCGGGGGCACGGTCGGCCTGCTCTCCGGATTCTTCGGCGGCAAGGTCGACATCGTCCTGATGCGGATCACGGACTACGTGCTCGTGCTCCCCGACGTCCCGCTGATGATCGTCGCGGCCGCGCTCTTCGGGCGCAGCCTGACCAACATCATCGTGATCATCGGGGTCATCTACTGGACGTCGACGGCGCGGGTGATCCGGGCGCAGGTGAAGAGCGTGCGCGAGCGCGTGTACGTGCAGCGGGCGCGCTCGCTCGGCGCCGGCAACACACGGCTGATCTTCCGCCACGTGCTGCCGCAGGTGATGCCGCTCCTGATCGCGAACACCGTCATCTTCATCGCGTACGCGATCTTCGCCGAGACGTTCATCGCCTTCCTCGGCCTCGGCGACCCGAGCACCGTCTCCTGGGGGAAACTGATCGAGAACTCGTTCAACGACGACGCGATCCTCAACAACGCGTGGTGGGCGATCATCCCGCCGGGCGTCTGCGTCGCGATCGTCGTGCTCGCCTGCGCGATGACCGGCCAGGCAATGGAGGACGCGCTGAACCCGCGCCTGCGCTCCGGCCACCTGTCGGTGCGCCGCTTCCGGCTCCGGGCCGTGCCGCCGAGGGAGCTCTCGTGAGCCTGCTCCAGGTCGAGGAGCTCCACGTCTGGTTCGACCTGGCGCGGGGACGCGAGCTGCACGCGGTGCAGGGCGTCTCGTTCGCGCTCGACCGCGGCGAGCGCCTCGGGCTCGTCGGCGAGTCGGGAAGCGGGAAGACGACGGCGATCCTCGCGTTGATGGGGTTGCTGCCGCCGACCGCGAGCGTCGCCGGCCGCGTGCTGCTCGACGGCGAGGACGTGCTGGTGCGCGGCGAGCGCACCGTCGCGCCGCATCGCTGGAAGGACGTCGCCATGGTCTTCCAGGGAGCGATGAACGCGTTCAACCCGGTGAAGCGGATCGGCGCCCAGCTCGTGGAGCCGATGGAGCAGCACGGGGTCGCCGAGGGGAGCCGTGCGGAGGCGCGGGCGGCGGAGCTGCTCGAGCGGGTCGGCATCTCGCGTACACGCCTGCGCAACTACCCGCACGAGTTCTCGGGCGGGATGCGGCAGCGGGCGGCGATCGCGATGGCGCTCGCCTGCGAGCCGAAGCTCGTGCTCGCCGACGAGCCGACGACGGCGCTCGACGTGATGGTGCAGGCGCAGATCCTCGAGCTGCTCGTCTCGCTGACGAAGGACTTCGGGCTGGCGTTGATCCTCGTCACCCACGACCTCCCGGTCGTCGCGCAGACGTGCACCGCGGCCGCCGTGATGTACGCGGGCGAGATCGTCGAGACCGGGCCGACGGACGTGCTCTACCACGAGCCGCGCCACCCGTACACGCGACTCCTCTTCGCGGCGACGCCCGATCTCGAGTCTCGCGACGTCGTCGTCTCGATCCCCGGCACGCCGCCGCGGCTCGACGAGGCGGCGGCCGGCTGCCCGTTCCGCCCCCGCTGCGACTCGGCGGTGGCGCGCTGCTCGCTCGAGCGGCCGCTGCTCCAGCGCGTCGGCGATCGTCACGAGGCGGCGTGCCACATGGCGGCGCAGGTGCCGGCGTGACCGGCGGCAACGGCGCTTCGCCCGGGCCGCTGCTCCAGGTGGAGGACCTCGTCGTCCGCTACCCCGTGCGCCGGGGGATCGCGGAGACGGCCGCCCGGCGGCCGAAGCAGCACGTGCACGCCGTCTCGGGCATCTCGTTCGGCGTCTCCCGCGGCGAGATGGTCGCGCTCGTCGGCGAGTCGGGCTGCGGGAAGACGACGACGGCGCAGGCGGTGCTGCGGCTCGTGCGCCCCGAGGCGGGGACGGTCCGCTTCGACGGGATCGACGTCACGGCGCTCGGCTCCCGCGAGCTGCGGCGGCTGCGCCGGCGCATGCAGATCATCTACCAGGACCCGTACGAGTCGCTCGATCCACGCTTCCGGGTCGAGGCGACGGTGGCGGAGGCGCTCGTCGTGCACCGGGAGGGGACGCGGGAGGAGCGGCACCGCCGGGTCGTCGGCGCGCTCGAGCTGGCGGGGTTGTCGCCGCCGGAGCTCTACCTCGACCGCTATCCGCACGAGCTCTCGGGCGGGCAGCGGCAGCGCGTCGCGATCGCGGCGAGCCTTGCGCTCGGCCCGGACCTGCTCGTCGCCGACGAGCCAGTCTCGATGCTCGACGTCTCGGTGCGCGCCGGGATCCTCACCCTCCTCGACGACCTCCGCGACCGCGGGCTCGGCGTGCTCATGATCACGCACGACCTCTCGACCGCAGCCCGCTTCGCCGACCGCATCTGCGTCATGTACCTGGGCCGGATCGTCGAGGAAGGGCCTGCGGTGCAGGTGGTCGAGGACCCGCGGCACCCCTACACGAAGGCGCTCCTCTCGGTCGTCCCCCGCCGCGACCCCCGGCGGCGCGTCCAGCCGCAGATCCTGCGCGGGGAGACGCCGAACCCGATCGCCGTGCCGCCCGGCTGCCGGTTCCATCCGCGCTGCCCCGTCGCCGTGGACGCGTGCAGGACGGTCGATCCCGAGCTTCGCGCGCCGTCCGGCGCCGCCGCGGGCCACCGTGCCGCCTGCCTGCTCGCCGAGCGCTGAGGTCGCCGTCAGACGTGGTCGCGCGGGAAGCGGTGCTCCCAGCGCCGGCGGAAGACCTCGCGGCCCGACTCGAACGCCGCCAGCTCGGTCGCCACGTGGAAGGCGTCCGCGTCGGCGCGCATCGACGCCTCGACCTCCGCGCGGCCGCTCCAGTCACCGCGCGCGATGCCGCTCGCCGCCCGGAACGTCACCTCGGCGGAAAGCGGCTCGCCCTCGACGATCGAGTACGAGCTCGCGTTCGAGTCCTCCGACACGAGGTCGATGGGGACGAAGCGAACGGTGCCGCCGACGTCGTAGTCGAACCGCTGCTCGAGGCGGCCCGTCGCGTAGTCCCTGCGCAGCGTACGCCCGTCCGGCGCCGCTTCCTGCTGCTCCTTCTCGAGCGGCGGCGTGTGCTCGGGCTGCGCGAACTCCGGCAGCTCCGCGTCCTCGAGGCGAGGCGGCCGCACCGGCAGCTCGAGCGTGCCCCCGTGGAGCGTCAGCGTGACCGGCTCCGGGGAGGGCCACGCCCAGGCCCAGTAGGTGGAGGAGACGGCGACCCGCAGCCGGTGCCCGGCGGGAACCGCGTACGCGATCGAATCGAGCTCGACCCGGATCCGGTAGCGGCGGCCCGGCTCGAGCGGCTCCGGCTGCTCGTGCGAGTCGCGGTGCGTGAGGTTGAGCAGGCCGCGCGTGACGAGGGCTGAGGTGCCGTCGGGGAAGACGTCGCAGAGCCGGACGCAGACGAGCGCCCGGGGTCGGTCCGCCTCGAGGTCGAGCTCGACCGCGGGGAAGCCGAGCAGGACCGTCTCCTCTGCGAGCGGCTCGAGGTCGAAGCAGGCCGAGAGCGCGTCGTCGCGGCGTTGATCGCCGGCGAGGTCGGCCGACTGTCCCTCCGCACACCAGACGCCCGCCTCCGTGCCGAGCGTCTGTACCGGGCTCTGCACGAGCGGCGCGCGCGGCTCGAGCGGCAGCTCGCGCCGGTCGATCCGCGGGGACGGCCACTCTTCCTCCCCCGACCAGCGCCCGGGACGCACGTCGTACGCCGGGCGCGGCTCGACCGACTCGAGCACGTAGGCGCGCAGCATCGCCTCGTCCATGATCCCCGTCTCCCGACCCTTCAGCCACTGGTCCCACCAGCGCACGCACTCCTGGAGCCAGCCGATGCTCGGGCCGGGGGCGGCGTCGTCGGGGAAGGCGTGCGCCCACGGCCCGACGAGGCCCTTGCGCGGCACGGAGAGGCCGGAGAGGAGCCGGAAGACGGCGTTCGTGTAGCCGTCCGCCCACCCTCCGACGGCGTAGACCGGCACCTCGATCGCCGCGTAGTCCTCGCAGATCGAGCCGTGCTGCCAGTATCCGTCGCGCCGCTGGTGCGAGAGCCACCGCTCGATGTACGGCGGCGTTCGCTCCATCCGGTCGAGCCAGACCTCGCGCCAGGTGTCCGGGAGCAGCGCGGGGTCCGGCGGCCGCGCATTCCACGTCAGCATCGACGACGCCCAGTGGAGCATGTCGGTCGCGAGGACGCAGCCGCCGCGGTAGTGGACGTCGTCGGCGTACCGGTCGTCGGTCGAGCAGAGGGTCATGATCGCGCGGAGCGCCGGCGGACGGAGCGCCGCGACCTGCAGGGCGTTGAAGCCGCCCCACGAGATGCCCGTCATCCCGACGGCGCCCGAGCACCACGGCTGCGCGGCGAGCCACGCGATCACCTCGACCGCGTCGTCCCACTCCTCGCGCGTGTACTCGTCCTCGAGGATCCCGTCGGACTCGCCGCTGCCGCGCATGTCGACGCGGACGGTCGCGTAGCCGTGCCCGGCGACGTACGGCTGGCGATCGAGGTCCCGCCCCACCGTGCCGTCGTGCTTGCGGTACGGGAGGTACTCGAGGATCGCCGGCACCGGATCGTGCTCGGCGTCACGCGGCAGCCAGATCCGGGCCGAGAGGCGCGTCCCGTCGGCGAGCTCGATCCAGGTGTGCTCGATCTCGCGGACGGGACGCGGCAGGTCGTCCCAGCCGACGATCCTGCTCATCCGCGGGCCGCCGCGCTCCGGCGGCGGCGCCGTCCGATCGGCTCGTGCACGCGCGCAAGCATCGCACGCGGCGGGCGGTTGCCGGGAAGAGCCGGGCGGCAAGATCCGTATAAACCCGGCCGGGGTATGGTCGCCGTGGTCGGTAAGATACCCTGTATGGGTATTCGGGAAGAGAGGAGAGGCTGATGGCCGGCACGATCACGTACAGCGTCCCAGGCGTCTCGTGCGCGCACTGCAAGCAGGCGATCGAGGGCGAGGTGTCGCAGGTGCACGGCGTCGATTCCGTCGACGTCGACCTCGGCGCGAAGACGGTGACGGTGAGCGGCGCGCCGCTCGACGAGGCTGCGATCATCGGCGCGATCGACGAGGCGGGCTACGAGGTGGTGAGCACCTGACGATGGGCGCCGTCGCCGAACAGCAGGAGACGCGCGAGCAGACGACGCTCGCGCTCGAGGGGATGACGTGCGCCTCGTGCGCCGCGCGGATCGAGCGAATCCTCAACAAGCTCGAGGGAGTCGAGGCGACGGTCAACTACGCGACCGAGACGGCGGCGGTCGCCTACGACCCGGCGCTCGTCGCCCCGGAGGCGCTCGTCGGCGCCGTCGAGAAGATCGGCTATCACGCAGCCCCGGCCGTCGCGCACGCGCACGAGCCCGACGCGAAGCCACGCGAGCTGGTCGTCGCGCTCGTCCTGTCGTTGCCGCTCGTGCTGCTCGCGATGGTGCCGCAGCTCCGCTTCCACGGCTGGGAGTGGGTCTCGCTCGTGCTCGCGAGCCCGGTGGTCTTCTGGAGCGGCCTCCGGTTCCACCGGGCCGCCCTCCTGAACGCGCGCCACGGCGCCGCCACGATGGACACGCTCGTCTCGCTCGGCACGCTCGCCGCCTGGACGTGGTCGACGGTCGTCCTGGTCGCCGGCATCGCCGAGGACACGTACTTCGAGGCTGCGGGCGTCATCACCGCGCTGATCCTGCTCGGCCGCTACTTCGAGGCGCGCGCGAAGCGCCGCTCGGGCGCGGCCATCGAGGCGCTGCTCGAGCTCGGGGCGAAGGAAGCGCGTGTGCTTCGAGACGGCGCCGAGCTCCTCGTGCCCGTCGAGCAGCTGCGGGTCGACGACCTGTTCGTCGTCCGGCCCGGCGAGAAGGTCGCGACCGACGGGATCGTCGTCGAGGGCGCGTCGGCGATCGACCGGTCGATGCTGACCGGCGAGCCGGTGCCGGTCGAGGTCGGCCCCGGCGCCGAGGTCGCCGGCGCGACGATCAACGCCTCCGGCCGTCTCGTCGTCCGCGCCACGAAGATCGGCGCCGACACCGCGCTCGCGCAGATCGCCCGCCTCGTCGAACAGGCCCAGGCGGGGAAAGCGGCCGTGCAGCGGCTCGCCGACCGCATCTCGGCGATCTTCGTTCCGGTCGTGATCGCCGTCGCGCTCGCCACGCTCGCCGGCTGGCTGCTCGCCGGAGCGTCCGCCTCGGTGGCGTTCACGGCCGCCGTCGCCGTGCTGATCATCGCCTGCCCGTGCGCGATGGGCCTCGCGACGCCGACGGCGCTGATGGTCGGCACCGGGCGCGGCGCACAGCTCGGGATCCTGATCAAGGGGCCGGAGGTGCTCGAGCAGACCCGCCGCATCTCGACGATCGTGCTCGACAAGACCGGGACGATCACCGAGGGGCGCATGCGCCTCGTCGACATCCTGGCGATCGGGACGAGCCGCGACGAGCTGCTGCGGCTCGCCGGCTCCGCCGAGTCGGCGAGCGAGCATCCGCTCGCCCAGGCGATCGCCGTTGCCGCCGAGGAGAAGCCGCCGGTCTCGGATTTCCGCAACCACGCCGGCCTCGGGATCGAGGCGCTCGTCGACGGCCACGCCGTCCTCGTCGGGCGCTCCTCCTTCCTCGCCGAGTGGGCGATCGAGCTCCCGGCGGAGGTTCGCGGGTGGCAGGAGCGGGCGGAGGCCGCCGGACAGACGGTGGTGGCCGCCGCGTGGGACGGCGAGCTGCACGGACTGCTCGCCCTCGCCGACACGCTCAAGCCCTCCTCGCGGCAGGCGGTCGCCGAGCTGAAGGACCTCGGCCTCTCCCCCGTGCTGCTGACGGGTGACAACGAACGCGCGGCGCGTGCGATCGCGGAGCAGGTCGGTATCGGCGAGGTTCGCGCCGAGGTGCTCCCCGACGGGAAGGCCGCCGAGATCGAGCGCCTCCAGGCGCGCGGAGAGGTCGTTGCGATGGTCGGCGACGGCGTCAACGACGCCCCTGCGCTCGCCACCGCCCACCTCGGGCTCGCAATCGGCACCGGCACCGACGTGGCCATCGAGGCCTCAGACCTGACCCTCGTCTCCGGCGACCTGCGCGCCGCCGCCGACGCGATCCGTCTGGCGCGGCGCACACTCGCGACGATCAAGGGCAACCTCTTCTGGGCCTTCGCCTACAACACGGCCGCCGTCCCGCTCGCCGTCGCCGGCCTGCTGAACCCCATGATCGCGGCCGCAGCGATGGCCGCCTCGAGCATCTTCGTCGTCACGAACAGCCTGCGGCTGCGCCGCTTCCGCAGCGCCAGGGAAGGAGCAACCGGATGAGCACCACCACCGGAGAGCACGCCGTCCACCACCACGGCTACCACGCCGAGAAGGACGCGCTGATCAAGCGCCTCCACCGGATCGAGGGACAGGTGCGCGGGATCGAGAAGATGGTCGCCGGCGACCGCTACTGCATCGACATCCTCACGCAGATCGGGGCGGTCTCGACCGCGCTCGAGAGCCTCGGCTTCCAGATCCTCGACGACCACGTCAAGCACTGTGTCGCCGGCGCGCTCGCCTCCGGGGACGAGGCCGAGGCGCAGGCGAAGGCGGAGGAGCTGCTCGACGCCGTGCATCGGTTCGCCAAGGTCAAGTAGCCGTGAGCAGACGCGCCGCGATCGTCGCCTTCGTGTCTGCCGCCGCCGTCGCGGCCGCAGCGGGCGGCTTCTTCCTCCTGTCCGGCCGGGCGGGCGCCGGCGGTGCCGGCTTCGGCTACGGACCCGGGATGTCGGGCGGCTACGGCAGCGCGAGCTCTCGGGAACGCGGGGAGGCGACTCTCGTGATCCGCCACCAGTACGCCCATTGCCACACGTGGTCGGTCGACGGCGGCCCGTTCGAGGCGCACCAGAGCCTGGCGCTGAAGCGCGGCGCGACCGTGACGGTCGTCGACGACGACGTGATGCCGCACCGGCTGATCGAGCTGGCAGGCACCCCGGTGACGATGCGCAACGCCGAGATCATGCCGATGATGGGCGGCTGGGTCTCGCAGAAGCCGGGCCTGATGAACCACATGGGCGCGTCCACGACGGTGACGTTCTCGAAGCTCGGCGTCTACCGCTTCCGCACCCGCGCGGGCGAGGACTACAGGCCGGGCATCGAGACGACCGGCGCCGACAACGTCCTCACGCTGACCGTCACCGTCCGCTGACGGCTGCTGCTGCTTCTCGACGGCTCCGTTCCTCGGCCATCCGTCGAACCATCATCCCGAGGTGGCGGCGGTGGTCCATCTTCTCCTTGATCCCGCTCGAGACGAGCCACCTGTTCACCGGCCAGGCGGTGAAGTAGCCGTGAATCATCCCGATCTGCATCTGGAACCAGTAGTCGGGGCTGTCGATCCGGATCCCGTGGTGTGGCCAGATCACGAGCATGTAGATCGCCATCCAGCCGAACAGCCCCGCCTGGAAGGCGACGATCGAGGCGGTGTCGACGCGGATCGCGCCCCAGATCCCCTTCAGGCCCTTCTCTCCGGTCATCGGCGCGATGGTGAGGTACTGGAAGACGATCCCGAGCGTCCAGGCGAACAGGAAGTCGAGCAGTAGCTCTTCGGGCAGCGCGTGCCCCGACCAGGTGCCGAACCAGGCGATGCCGAGCGTGAGGATCAGCCACTCGCCGGCGATGTCGCCGAGCGTGCAGCCGGCGCCGCAGTGCGAGACGGCGTCGCCGACGTGCCACGACCGCAGGTTCCGCGGGTCGGTCGACGTCCCACGTTCCTCCAGCTCCTCGCCCTTCTCCCTCGCCGCAGCAGGGTCGGTCGCCGACTCGACGATCTCCAGCGCCCGCTCCTGGGCCCACTTGCCCGACGACTTCCGGCCGCGAGTGAAGTAGGCCCACACCCAGACGGGCCCCCAGTAGAGGGCCGAGATCGGGTGCACGAGGTTCATGATCCTCATCTGCTGGCGATAGCCGAGCACCAGCTCGTCGACGACGATCACGAGCGCCGACGCGAACGCGAGCGCGAGCATCGCCCAGGAGAGCCAGTGGTACCACAGCACGGGGTTCGAGCTCGCGATCGAGAACGGTTGCACGGGAACCTCCTGCGCCGAGACGCCGTCCCTCGCACAACGCGGCCCAGGCGCGGGCCGTTTCGCACGGATGCGCCGCCGCGGGTCACCGGGATTCTCGCGAAACGCGCTACGGACTCCGAGCCGGGTCGGCGGGCGGTAGCGCCGAGGAGGGCTCCGCGCCCGCGGCAGTCAGGTGGGAGACCTCTCGCCCAGCCGAGTGGTCTACGCCCGAAGCCATTAGGGTCAGGCCGTGAAGGTCGTGGCGGACTTCAGACCGCCTGGTGCTCCCGCCGCAGCGAGAAGATGGCGCGACGAGCACGCGTCGTTGCTCGCCAGCCTCCCTGAGGACGCGGTGCGTGTCGAGGTGGGCCGAGCGGAGGGCGGCGACTTCTACAGGATCAGCGTTGCGGAGGAGTACGCCGACCGCTTCGGGGACGAAGCTCCGCCGCTCTAGAGAGGTCGCGCTTCAGGGGTCATTCATTCCGGCACACTGGCGCAATCGAGCATCCCGTCCTCGGTGCCAGAGCCAGAGTCCCGGAACCGGGTATGGCATCGCGGCTCTTCAAGATCAGGATGCGGCCCGGTGCTGCGCTGGTCGGCCTCACCAACGATGGCACCGACGCCCCGCAGGCAGTTGGGGACGAGGAGGTCTTGGTGTCTGAACAGGTCGCCGCCTTCCTCGTTCGCGGACGCGCTGCCGAGGTGGTCGAGGTCATCGAGCAACCCGAGGACGACGCCGAGACGAAGTAGCGGCTTCAGGCGTCATTTCGGAGCACTGGCGCACGCAAGCGGCGCGCTGCTCGATCGCGGCTCTCACCCCTTGACTTTGTATAGCAAAGTCTAGTAAGTTTTAGCTGCAAAGTTACCGAGGGGAG
Organism: Gaiellaceae bacterium; assembly: GCA_035643535.1. GTDB lineage: Bacteria > Actinomycetota > Thermoleophilia > Gaiellales > Gaiellaceae > Palsa-739. The sequence continues at coordinate 1,115 of DASQQF010000108.1, read as the reverse complement.
CACCCATGCCGGGAACAGGCGACATCGACCAGACCACCGGAACCGACGACGGCGACGGCCTCGATCCACGCGAGGCGGCGAGGCTGCTCGCTCAGACCGAGCAGGAGGCGCAGCGGCAGTTCAATCTGAGCCCGCTGTGGATTACCGTGGTTATGGGCGCCATAGTCCTCGTCGCCTATGGCGCGCTGTGGTTCTCGACGCGTGGGCAGCATCCATACAAAGGCCCGAGCCTCGGCGTGGTCGGGCTGGTATACGCGGCGGTAGCAGTCGCGATCGCCGCTTCGGTGAAGGTCTACCGGCACGCGACCGCCGGCGTCAGCGGGCCGTCCGTGAGACAACAGCAGGCCGAGGGGATCGCGATACTGGTTTCGTTCGTACTCGGCAGCCCCGTGCTGCAGGGCGCGATGAAGCACTATCACGCCGGCGATGCGATCGTCTACGGGGTGATCCCGGCAGCGGCGCCGCTGATCATCGTCGGCACGACCGTGCTGGGGATCGCCGCCAGCAAGGCCGACTGGCGGCAGTTCGGGGCTGCGCTCGCGGTCGTGATAACGGGCGTTGTCGCCGCTTTCGTGGGGGCGAGTGGAGCCTGGCTGGCAGCCGGGATCGGTCTGTTCGTCGCCATGATCGGCTACGCCGCAGCGGACGCCTTGCCGCATCGCCAGCTGTCGCTGCGGCCATGACGGCCGACTCGCTCGACCCGCTGATCCACGCCCCGGCGCGGCTGCGGATCGTCGTGACCCTGGCCGCGCTCCCCGATGGAGCCAGCCTGTCCTTCACCCGCCTGCAAGACATGCTCGAACTGACCCCCGGCAATCTGATCACCCACCTGCGCAAGCTCGAGAACGCCGGCTACCTCACAAGCGAGACGACCGGCAACGGCAGAGCATCACGCACCTCGATCACCCTCACCCGCCACGGCCGCGCCGCACTCGACACTTACACCGACACCCTCCGCGACCTGCTCGGCGAGCTGTAGCGCAATCCATTCATCACCAGCCCACCCAGAGCGAATTCTCAAGGTGCACTCGCGAACACTGGCGCACGCAAGCGAACTGCCGCAAAGACGGGCGGCGACGTTCATGCATCGAGTCGGAGGATGATCTCCTCCGTCT
>DASQQF010000107.1:0-7329 GCA_035643535.1 Gaiellaceae bacterium | reverse complement strand
GGTCTGCTCCGACACCGAAACGCTGTTCCGTCAGTTGGGCGACGGTGCAGCCGCCTAGGCCCCTTCGGGTCTCTGTGACCCGGCGGGCGCGTCAGCCGCGGCGGATCGTCACGATCAGGCCGCGCTTGTCGAGGAATCCCGCGGTCTCGGTGAGGCCGACTGCGACACAGGTTCTCGCCGAGGGGCAGGAGACCGAAGAGAGGATCCCGTTGGAGTTCTTGCCGGCGCCTTTGGGCAGCGGCGCCTCCGTGGCTTTGCTCCAGCGGCCGTTCCGTTCGGTGACGAGCAACGGCCTGAGCCTGTTCACGCGCGGGTTGTAGACGTAGAAGCCGGCGGCGAGGCAGTTCCCTGCCGAGCGGCACGCCAGGGAGCCGAGGTCGACCCCCAGGGCCGGGTGGGCTCCCGAGGGGAGCGCGAGCGCGCTCGGCCTCCACCTGCCCGACCGCTGACGGAGCAGGAGGCCGTGGTGGTTCCCGTGCTTGTCCAGGTACCAGCCGACTGCGCTGCACCTGCCGGCCGACGGACAGGCGATCGACCCCATCGGCGATTCGGGGGCATTGCCCTGCTGCGGGTTCGGCCCTCGGTTCGCGGGCAGCGGGGTCTTCCTCGCCGGCCCCCAGTGGCCGGCGTGCTCGGAGACGAGCATCCCGAACTGGCGCGATCGCCGGTCGACGTAGCCGCCGACGGCCGTGCAGTCGCCGTTCGGCGCGCAGGACACCGGCCCGAGGTTGATCACGGGATAGAGGTAGGAGCCTTCCCGGGTCGAGGCATTGGCAGGAAGCCGGGCCTCGACGCCTTGCGCCCACACACCGTGCGTCTCGGTGAGGAGCCAGCCCTGGGGGCTCCCGTACGTATCGCCGTACACGCCGACGGCCGCGCAGTTGCCGGGTGCCCAGCACGAAAGGCCTTGGATCACGGGGGTCTGGCCTTCTGTGGTCACGCTGCCGTTCGGAGGCAGGCCGGCCGTGCTCGGCGTCCACTTGCCGTTGCTCTCGTCGAGCAGCAGTCCTTGATCGCCCGCGGCCGTGCAGTTGCCGATCGACGGGCACGAAACGAGATCGAGGGCGCCTCCCTTCGCTCCGGCGGGCAACGGTGGGACCGTCTCCTGCCACCCGCGCGTCCGCTGCGTGAAGACGAGCGGCTCGACCTGAGGGCCGGAGGCCGCGAAGCCGACTGCGACGCAGTGGCCGGCGGCCGGGCAGGAGACGGAGGACACGGTCTCGCTCTTGTTGCCGCGCCGAAGGGTCCGCGGCAGCGGCGGCTCGCTGACGCTCCATCTGCCGTCCTTCTTCACGAAGAGCAGAGCGCGTGAGACGGTGCTGGTCGACAGGTACCCGGTCGCCGCGCAGGCGCCGGGCGCGGCGCAGACCACATCGGTCAGGACGACGTCGTAGCGACCCTTCGCGTTCGCGGGCACCGGAGCCTGGACGGCCGTGACGCGGGGCGTCGGACTCTTCCGCGAGCCCTGCGCCGCGTAACCGCACCCGGCGAGGACGAGAGCGGCGACGAACACGAGGGCGACCCTCATCGCCGCCAATCGTACGACGATCGCCGAACGACTCGGCGCTCTATCGCCGAAGGGAGGAGCCGAAGCGTATGAGGTTCCCGTCGGGATCTTCGTGCGAGCCCTCGTGCTTGCCCCACGCGAAGTCCTGGGGCTCGACGATCTCGATGCCTGCGCTTCTCCACTCGTCGGCGAGCGCGTCCGCGTCGTCCACGTGCAGGTAGACGGCGCCGCGGCCCAGCCGCTCGCGGCCGACCCCGGGGCCCGCGAGATGGATGGTCAGCTCGTCGCGACTGGCGAACGCATATCCCTCGTCGTAGTGCGAGGTGGCGAAGCCGAGCTTCGTGTAATGCGCCACCGCCCGCGCCACGTCCGAGACGACGAAGACGGGTTCGACTCCGACCACCCGCGGCATCCACGAATCCTACGAACCACGATGGAGCTTCGCGCGCCTTCTCCGCGAACGCCTATGTCTCGGCATCGGCTCGGCCCGTCGACCAGGGTGCCGCCACGTCCACGCCGCTGCTTCGTTCGACGACGATGTCGTCCACGCCGTCGCTGGTGGAGATCTGGATCATGTCGCTGTCGGGATAGACGACCGCGCCGACCGTCGTGAGCGAGGAGAACATCGCGACCCGGGCGGTCGACTCGCCGTCGTTCCGCACCGAGTGCGCTCCCGCAGGGCCGGGCGGGAAGAAGACGACGTCCCACGGCTCGAGCCGCGCCTCGCCGCCCGGATGTCGCAGGGTCGGCGTGCCCGAGACGACGAGCAGCCACTCCTCCTCGGGATCTTCGTAGTGGTACGGGCCGATCGCCTGGCCGGGAGGCAGCTCGTAGACGCTGAGCCCGGTGCGGGCCGCGCCGAGGGCCGCCCCGACCCGGGTGCTGTTGCGCCGGAAGCCGGCCGGCAGCTGCGGCCGCGGCTCACATGTGATCGCGGCGAGGTTGGCTCGCCGAACCGGATCAGTGCTCATCGGGGCTCCTTTCCGCGGGGCTCGATTCGTAGGGCCGAGGCATCAGCTGCACCGTCCGCGGAAGCCGGTCAGACGACCCGGGTTCTCGGGTCGAGCCACGTATAGGCGACGTCGACGACGAAGTTGCAGACGATCACGACGAGGGTGACGAAGACGACGATGCCGACGACGACCGGCACGTCGAAGCGGTTGGTCGCGAGCACCATCTCCTGGCCGAGGCCGTGGAGGTTGAAGACCTGCTCGACGAAGACCGAGCCGCCGAGTGCGAGCCCTAGATCCATGCCGAGCATCGTCACGACCGGAAGCAGGCTGTTGCGGAGGACGTGGTGGATCACCACCCGCCGGCGTGAAGCGCCCTTGGCCCACGCGGTGCGGACGTAGTCCTCCGTCAGCGTCTCGGTCAGGGTCGACCGGATCATCCGGACGTAGATCGCGGCGAAGAGGAAGGCGAAGGTCGCCCACGGCAGGATCAGGTGGTAGGCCCAGTGGGCCGGGCCCCCGCACGTCCCGGCAGAGCTCGGGAAGAAGTCGCAGTAGTCGGCGATCGGCGTCCACCCGAGCCTGAAGCCGAACGTGTAGGCGAGGATGAGGCCGATCCAGACCGGCGGCGCCGAGATGCCGACGAGGACGAACACCGTCCCGCCGCGGTCGAGCAGCGAGCGGGGCTTCAGCGCCGAGTAGATCCCGACCGGGACGGCGATCAGGAGCCAGAGGACGACGCCTCCGACGACGAGAGACGCGGTGATCGGCGCGTCCTGGCCGATGATCCACCGCACCGAGGTGCCGTCGGCGTACGAGTAGCCGAGCGACTGGTGCCGGATCATGTTCCAGAGGAAGATCCAGTACTGCTGGTAGACGGGCACGTCCAGGTGGAGCTCCCTGCGGATGCGCGCGGCCTGCGACGCGTCGGTCACGCCCATCGCGGTCGGGTGGAGGGGCGAGCCGGGGATCACGAAGAAGATGACGAACGTGCCGAGCGTGGCGACGAAGAAGAGCCAGAGTGCCCAGAAGCTGCGCCGGATCAGGAACCGAGCCAGCGCTACCCGCTACTCGGCCCGACGTGCACCTCGCCGTCGGCGACACGCGTGACCGCTCCGGCCGGCACGACCCGGTGCCGGCGCGGCAGCAGTCCGCTCATCAGCACGAGATAGCTCTCACCGGGCGCGTAGCTCGCCCACGAGACGCGGCCGGCGCCGCCGTCGGTCGCGGTGACGCGGCAGCCTTTCAGCGACTTCCTGCCGCCGAGGACGCCTACGCGGACGGTACGCGCTTCCACCACGAGCCGGAGCCTACAGCGGGCTCGTCGCCGGCTCTAGAGGCCGTCGACGATCGGGTAGCGCGGGTCGACGTCGAGGCAGGCGGCGGCGAAGAGCGCGGTGCCGACGTCCCCGGTGAAGAGCGCGTAGCGGCGCCGGCCGTTCGCGGCGGCGATCCGCTCCGCCTGGCCCAGCGCGTGGACGGCGAAGCGGCGGGCGCGGTCGAGCCAGCGCTCGTCGCCGGTGCGGGCGAACGCTGCGAGGAGCGCGAAGCCGTTGCCCGACGTGCCGTGGCAGATGCCGTGGCCCTTCTCGTCGCCGTGGGCGCCCGCCTGCCAGACGAGTTCGGCGCCGCCGAGGAGGAGCTCCTCGTCGAGGTAGTCCCAGGCGCCGGCGACGATACCCGGAGCGCCGGTGCACCACTGGAGGCAGATCCGGCCGTCGCGCGGCCGCGCGAGCTGCGGACGCGGCGAGCCGGGCCAGTTGGCCAGGCCGCCCTCGCGGACCGCATGCCGGGCGAGGACGGCTGCGGTCTCGCTTGCGAGGGCGGCGTCGGGCTCGAACCGGAGCAGGACGCGCGTGTTTCCGGCGGCGCCGTGCACGGTGCCGAGGCCGCGGTAGTCGTCGTCCTGCCGCCACAGTCCGCCGTCGCCGCGGCGTTCGCGAAGAGCCGCCGCCGACTCGCGAGCCGCCTCGGGCCACCGCGCCTCCCCCGTCCACTCGTGCAACGCCAGCGCGGCGAGCAGGGTCCCGGGGGCGCCCCACATCACGTCGTCCGTCGGGTTCGCCGCGTTCGCGCGGACGAGCGCCTCCAGGTCGTCGGCGAGCGCCGGCTCGGCGGTCAGCCGGAAGGCGACGAGGAGCGGCCCCGTCTCGCCGCGGAGGAGTGACGCCGGCTCGTAGTGGTCGTCCGCGGTGGAGTCGGGCTCTGCGCGGGCGAGCTCGAGCGTGCGCGAGGCGGCGGCGGCGAGGTCGAGCGACGTCTCCGCGTGTCCGCGCCGCCGCAGCGCGTCGAGTGCCCAGATCACACCGGCCGCACCGACGTAGAGGCTCTTCAGCGGCAGCGTCTCCCCCCACCCGTCCCATTCCTCCGCGGGCCAGAGCGTCTCGAGACCGAATGCCGCGTCGGCGTCGGAGACGATCGCCGCGACCGCCTCCTCGACGCGCGCCGGAACCCACGGCTCGTCGGTCGGCGGCTCGAATTCCGCCGCTTCGTAGAGCATGCTCAGAGAGGGACGATCGACTTCGTCTGCTGGACGAGCGCCTGGAGGTCGAACGGCTTGCCGACGAAGCCGCGGGCGCCGCTCGAGGCGGCCTGCCGCTGCGCCTCCTCGTCCACCTGGCCGCTGAACATGACGACGGGGATCGCGCCGGCGCCGTACCGCTCCTGGATCCGCCGCAGCATCTCCCAGCCGTCCACGTGCGGCATCATCACGTCGAGGAGGACGAGATCCGGCTTGCGCGCCTCGATCTCCGTCATCCCCTCCTCCGCGCTCGCCGCCTCCTGCACCGCGTAGCCCTCGAGCTCGAGCGTGACGCGGACGAGCTCGCGCACGCGGTCGTCGTCGTCGACGAGCAGGATCGCAGGGCCCGACTGCTGCCGCGCCGGCCCGGACCGGGCGAGGAAGGTCTCGAGGTCGCCGCGCCGGTAGCGGCGATGCCCGCCGGGTGTGTAGAAGGCGGGGACGCGGCCCTGATCGGACCACTTGCGGATCGTGCTCTGCGCGACCCCGAGAAAGCGTGCGGCCTGCCCGAGCGTCAGCCACTCGGGGTCACGGCGCCCGCTTTCGTCTCTGTATCCCATCGGCGGGAACTTGGCCAAAGCTCACACTTTTTACACCAGCGATCCTGGGAGAGGCTCACGGCTCGTAGTCGATCGCACCACGCGAATACGCGTGGAAGGCGGCCGCGAGCGCCGTTGCGAGGTCGCGCGCCCCTCCGGGCGCCGTCGCCCGCTGCTCGACCAGGTCGCGCGCCCACCGCTCCGCGTCGCCGTACGCGGCTGCGAGCTGGGCGAGGGTGAACGTCTGGCCGACGCGCTTCCGCAGCTCGTCCAGGAGGAGCTCGTGGAGTTCGAGCAGGCTGCCGTAGCGGCGCGGGTCGTCGCGGAAGGACTCCAGCCGGCGGCTGCCCTCCTCCCACTCCTGCCTCGCGACCTCGACGGAGCTCACTCGGCCAGGGTAGACAGGGTGCAGCAGCTCTCCGGCCAGAGCGGTGCGATCTCGGCGACGATCCGCTCGCCGAGCTCGTAGCCCGGACGCGCGAGCGCGAACGCAGCGTGGGCGTGCAGGCACTTCAGGCTCCCCCCGCGGCGTGAGCCGCCGACGCCGTAGCCGAGCGACCCGCCGCCGTCGGGGCCGCGCCGTTCGCCGGCGAGCTCGCGGCGGAGGAGCCGCTGCTCCTCGTCGGCGGCGGCGAGGCTCGCCGCCAGCGCCGGATCGGCGCGCACCTCGGCGCTCCAGCGCTCGACTCCGCCGGCCGCCTCCAGGCGTGAGATCGCAGCGACGAGGTGGCGGCACGTGAGGTAGTACGTCGTCGGAAACGGCTCGCCGTCGGGCGCGTACGGCTCCTGCTCGGTGACGGCCGGCGCGCCGAACGGGCACCGCATCGCAACGCGCCGCAGCGCGCGGGGCTCGCGCCCGAGCTGGCGCGCGACGAGCTCCCGATCGCGACCGCTAACGGTGGGCACGGCGCGAAGCATGCTGCTTCCGCCGCCACTTCGGGAGGTTCTTGACGATGTAGAGATGCTCCCCGGGCCGGACATAGCCGAGCGAGCGCGCCTTCTCGGCGAGGACCGGCAGCGACGAGGACCGCTTCAGCCGCTGCTCGAGCCAGTGCTGCTCGGCCTGCAACCGGCGCACGACCGCAGCCTGGGCCGCCTGCTGCCCCCGGGCGTCGACGTAGGCGCGGAGCGGCCGGTAGTAGAGAAGCGCGACGAGGGCGAGCGCAGCGAGTGCGACCCAGCGGCGCGCGACGAACGGGCGCGCATGCGTGCGGCGGCGAACCCTCTTCGCAGGCATCCGTCCCGAGTTCGCGCCGGCGCGTCGCGCTCCTGCGGCCGACGGCGCCCGGGAGCGGCCTATGCCACGTCGACCTTGATGACGTTGGTCGAGCCCGGGATGTTCACGGCAGTCCCTGCCGTGATGACGACGCGATCGCCCTCCTCGACGATGCCCGCGTCGCGCGCGGCGTCGACGGCGAGGCGCCAGAGATCCTCGACGTCGTTCGTCTCGGAGATCATGACCGGCGTCACGCCCCACTCGAGGGCGAGCTGACGCATCGCCCAGTCGACGTGTGTGAGCGCGACGATCGGCCGCCGCGGGCGAAGCCGCGCCACCGCGCTCGCCGTCCGCCCCGTGAAGGTCGGGACGAGGATCGCCTTCGCCCGGAGCACCTCGGCGAGATCGCAGGCCGAATTCGACATCGCCTGGCCGATCGTCGGGTTGTCGGCCGCGTCGGGCAGCTCGTGCCGGTAGTCGAGGCTCGGCTCGACCGCGCGCGCGATCCGGTCCATGTAGGCGACCGCCTCGACCGGGTAGTCGCCGACCGCCGTCTCGCCCGAGAGCATGACCGCGGACGTCCCGTCGAGGATCGC
>DASQQF010000106.1:0-13684 GCA_035643535.1 Gaiellaceae bacterium | reverse complement strand
TACTGCGCGGTGTCGACCTGATACTGCTCGCCGGTCGGCGCGGGGACGGGGGCCGCCGCCGCCGCCGCTGTCGCCGCGATCGTCTGCGTGACCGGGCCGTCCGATCCGGGACTGGCGACGCGGATCGAGATTGCGAGGTTGCCGGTGGCGCTCTGCGCGGCTGCCGCAACCGTCGCCGCCGGGTCGGCCGCTGCCTGATCGGCCTGCACCGGAGCGGCGTCGGAGCCCTGCGGCGCCGGCGCGCCTGCCGGTGCGGCGCCCTGCGTGGTCTGCTGCGCCGGCGTACCCCCCGTGTCCACGGCTTGCGTGACCGCCCCGTTGTCGCCGGGGCTGTCGATGCGAATCGAGATCGCGACGTTGCCCGTGCCTTGGAGGACAGCCCCGGCCTCCGCGACCGGCTGCTGCGTGGCCGCGGTGTCGGTGGGATCGGCCGGAGCCGGGCCGGGATCGGCGTGCGCCGGAGCCGCAAGGCCGAGCAGGAGTGCGGCCGTGGCCGCCGCTCCGGCAGAGGCGCCGCAGACGACGCGGTGCGAGAGGTGTTCCGAAACGGTCGCTATATGAAGAGAAATACCCGCTGGGCCCGTCCATGATGCATTCCCGATCAAGGTCAACTTGTGATTTCGCGCAGGGCGGAGCAGAATCTCTGGGTAAGCGGCCGTAGAGGTGGTAATGGATCGGAAGCGGAGAGCACAGCTGGCCGAGCGCTACCTGCCGCTCGCGCGGTCCGCGGCGGCGCGTCACGCGCACACCCGGGAGCTGCGCGAGGAGCTCACACAGGTGGGTGCACTCGGCCTCGTCGCCGCCGCGTCCCGGTTCGATCCCTCGCGCCACGTGCCGTTCGCCGCGTACGCCGGGGTCACCGTCGAGGGCGAGATCCGCCGTTACCTCCGCGACCGCAGCAGTGTCGTCCGGGTGCCTCGACGCGAGCGGGCGATCGCGCGGCCGGCCGCGCCGGTGCCGCTCTCCGAGGCGGAGCGGCGGCCGAACGTCGCTGCCGCCGACGAGCTGGACGGCTGCGAGCGCCGAGCGCTGCTTCGGCGCGGCTTGGAGGCGCTCCCCCCCCGGGAGCGGGAGGCGATCGGTCTCTGCTACCTCGGCGGCCTCACGCAGCGTGAGGCGGCCAGTCGGATGCGGATTTCGCAGAGCCAGACCTCGCGGCTGCTCGCCGCCGGCCTCGAGCGCCTGCGGCAGAAGCTCGCCGAGGCCGAGCTCGCATGATTTGTCACGACCCGCCGGTCGTCCTACACTCGGCCCATGGAAGCCGCAGAGGTCCCCGAGGGCCGCGGCTCCGGCGGTTCGGCGCCGCGCCGCTCCGGCCGGAGCGGCTCGCACAGCGGGCGCCTGTTGCTGCGCATGCCCGAGGGACTGCACACCGCGCTCGCACACGAGTCGGAGCGTGAGGGCACGAGCCTCAACGCCCTGATCACCGGTTTGCTCGCAGACGCGGTCGGCTGGCATCCCGACGGCGTCCGGGCGCGCAGGACGCCGCCGCGCGGCCGCCGCGACCCTTCGGTGCCTGCGTCCGGGCCGTCGCGCCTCGTAGCCCGGCTGCTCGTCGCCAACCTCGTCGTCGTCGGGGTGGTCGGGATCGTCGCCGTCGTGCTGCTCGTGCAGGCCCTGCGTTAGATCGTCAGCACGATCTTCCCGAACTGCTCGGCCGCCTCGAGGCGCTCGTGTGCGGCGCGGATCTCCTCGAGCGGCAGCACGACGTCGAGGACGGGACGGGCACGGCCGCTCGCGACGAGCTCGTAGGCGCCTGCGAAGTCCTCCCGCGTTCCCATCGTCGAGCCGAGGATCGTGAGCTGCTTCCACCAGATGCGGTGGAGCGCGGCCGGCGGATTCGGCCCGCTCGTCGCGCCGCACACGGCGATCCGTCCGCCGGGCGCCGCGACGTCGAGCGACGTCCGCCAGGTCGCCTCGCCGACGTGCTCGACGACGACGTCGACCCCGCGGCCGCCGGTCGCCTCCCTCACCGCCTCCTTCACGTCGCCGGACGTGTGCTCCACCGTTGCGTCGGCCCCGATCTCCCTGGCCCGCTCGAGCTTCGCCTCGCTCGACGAGGTCGCGACCACGTGCGCCCCGAGTGCCTTCGCGATCGTGAGTGCCGCCGTTCCCACACCACCGCCGACGCCCCAGACCAGCACCCATTCGCCCTCGCGCAGGCCGGCCCGTGTGACGAGCATGCGGTAGGCGGTCTCGAAGACGAGCGGGAAGGCGGCCGCCTCCTCGAGGCTCAGCCCGTCGGGGACGGGGTGGACGTTCGTGGTGGGCACCGCGATCAGCTCCGCGTTCGTGCCGTCGCCGTGCTCGCCGATCACGTGGATGCGGCCGCCGCCGACCTCGATCCCCGGATTGAGGACGACGCGCTCGCCGGGCTCGAACCCCTCGACCCCGTCGCCGAGCGCCTCGACGACGCCGGCTCCGTCGGCGCCGAGGATGCGCGGCTTCGGCACGGACGGCAGTCCCTGTCGGATCCAGACGTCGAGGTGGTTCAGCGCGGACGCACGGAGCCGGACGAGCACCTCGCCGGGGCCGGCCTCCGGGTCGGGCGCCTCTTCGAGCACGAGCACCTCGGGCCCGCCGTCCTCGTGGATCCGCACCGCGCGCACCCGCGGCAGACTATCCGGGTGAGGGACGGTGAGCTGCAGGCGATCGGTCGCCGGCTCGGCCTCGACGTGGTCGCCGCCACGCCGGCCGAGCCGTATCTCGAGACCGAGGCGCACATCCGCGAACGCCGGGCTCGCGGCCTCTTCGCGGACATGCGGTTCACGATGGCGCGGCCGGAGGAGTCGTGCCACCCCGAGACGCTTCTCTCCGGCGCGCGCACGGTCGTCTCGGCGGCGCTCTGCTACTGGCTTCCCGAACCGGATCGCCCGCCCGGTCACGGGCGGCTGCCACGCTACACGTGGTTCGACGCCTACGCCGTCCTCCGCGAACGGCTCGACGAGCTCGGCCGGTGGCTCGGCGGCGGCTACCGCGTGCTCGTCGACGCGAACCAGCACGTCGACCGGGAGGCGGCGGTGCGCAGCGGGGTCGGCTTCTACGGCAAGAACACGCTCCTGATCACGCGCCGCCACGGCTCCTGGGTCGTGCTCGGAACGCTCGTCACCGACGTCGAGATCGAGCCGACGCCGCCGCTCGCCCTGGACTGCGGCGAGTGTCGGCTGTGCATCGACGCGTGCCCGACCGGCGCGCTCGACGAGCCGGGGACGCTCGACGCGACCCGCTGCCTGTCGTACTGGACGCAGGCGCCGGAGGCGCCGCCGCGAGAGTACCGCGAGCACCTGGGCGCGCAGGTCTACGGCTGCGACATCTGTCAGGACGTCTGCCCCTGGAACCGCGGGGTCGAGCGGCGCCGCGCCGGCGAGCCCCTGCCGCCGGAGGCGACGCCGCACGTCTCGCTCCTCGACTGGCTGCGAAGCGATCCCGACGGGCTGCGGCGGCGGTTCGGGCGGCTGTACGTGCCGCGCCACGACGGCCGCCGGCTCCAGCTGAACGCGCTCGTCGCGGCAGGCAACGTCGGCGACTCGACGGTGCGGGAGGCAGTGGAGCCGTACCTCGCCGACGACGACGAGACGCTCCGTGAGCACGCCGCATGGGCCCTCGCGCAGATCGAGGGTCGCGATGCCTGAGGCGAGGCGGGCGGTCGAGCGCTGGATCGCATGGGTGCGCGTAGGGGGCCTCGTCTTCGCGCTGCTCGAGGTCGGCATCTTCACCGCAGATTTCCCCCGCGACTACGAGGTCGCGGCGTGGGCGTTCACCGGCGCCCTGGCGGCCGGAGCCGCGGCGCTGCTCGCGCTTGCCTATCGTGCGCCGGCCGGATGGCTGCGGACGCTGGGTGTCGCCGCCCTCGTCTTCGACACGGCCGTCGTCTCGGCCTACGCCGTGCTCTACAGCTACGAGTACGGGAACCAGACGCGCTTCGTCCTCGTGTTCGCGGTGGTCGAGGCGGCGCTGCGCTACGGCGTTGCCGGCGGCGTGCTGCTGCCGGCCGTCACGGTGGGCCCACTCTGGCTCGCGGAGTGGTGGCGCGTCCACCGCTTCCCGTCGAACGGCCCGCCCTTCCGACCCGATCGGGTCGCGTTCCCCGCAGGGCTCCTCCTGCTCACCGGGGTGATCGTCGGCTGGCTCGTGCGCAGTCGCGAGACGGAGGCGCGCGTGAGTCGCGGGCGGGCGCTCGAAGCCGAGGTGCTGCGCGACGCGGCCGCGCGGCGCGTCGACGTGCTCGAGGCGGCGAACCGCTGCGCCCGCGCGCTCGGCTCGTCGCTCGAGCTCGAGGAGGCGTTCGGTGCGTTCATCCGCGAGCTTCGCGGCCTCGTGCCGTTCGGGCGGACGGCGATCGTGCTCGTCGAAGGCGACCGGGCGACGACGATGGCGACCGCAGGCCGCGGCGCGAAGGAGCTCTTCCCACCCGGCAGCGTCGGGCCGCTGCAGGGCTCGGTGCTCGAGCGCGTACTCGAGGGACGGCTGATCGTCCGGCGCGACCTCGCCGAAACGGAGTACCCGGAGGACGAAGGCCTCCTCGCGCTCGGCCTGCGCAGCGAGCTCGTGGCGCCGCTCCTGCTCGGCGCGCGACCGATCGGCATGCTCTCCGTCTCGCGCGCCCAGCCCGAGGCGTTCAGCGAGGAGGAGGTGGAGCTCGTCTCGCTGCTCGGCCGCCTCGTCGCCACCGCCGTCCAGAACATCCGCGCCTACGAAGCGGAGCGCAGCCGCGTCGCCGAGCTGCGCCGGCTCTCGCAGCTGCGCGCCGACTTCGTCTCGCTCGTCTCGCACGAGCTCCGCAGCCCGATGGCGGCCGTGATCGGCGCGGCGCGGACGCTGCAGGAGCGGTGGCGCATGCTGAACAGCGAGCAGCGCGACTCGTTCCTCGCGCTCATCGGCGACGAGACCTCGCGGCTCGCGGCCCTCGTCGGCGACGTCCTCGACACCTCGCGCATCGAGGCGGGGACTTTCAGCTACCGGTTCGAGGACCTCGATCTGGCGCGGCTCGTCGAGGACGCGGTCGGGGCGGCGTCGTTCGCGCAGCAGGACGTGAAGGTGGTCGCGAGGGTGCACGGGACGCTTCCGCCGGTGCGTGGCGACCGTGCCCGGTTGCGGCAGGTGCTCGTGAACCTGATCGACAACGCGGTCAAGTACTCGCCGGAGGGCGGAGAGGTGCGGGTGAACGCGGCCGCAGTGAACGGGGCCGTCCGGATCGCAGTACGCGACGAGGGGCCCGGGATCCCGCACGACCAGCGGGCCCGCATCTTCGAGAAGTTCGGACGGGCCGACATCGCGGGCGCGTCGAAGCCGGGAACGGGGCTCGGCCTCTTCATCGCACGCTCGATCGCGGAGGCCCACGGCGGCACGCTCGAGGTGACGACGACGGCACCGCCGGGGACGACGTTCACGCTGACGCTCCCGGCCGGCGGGTAGCCTCGCCCGTCGCGTCCGTCGTCGCGTTCGCCGCTGCCGCCCGGCGCCGGCTGACGTTCCCCGACGCCGAGACGGCAGCGCGGATCTCTACCGACGAGATAGGAGTGCGGCTACCGATGACGCGAGGCTTCTCTTGCCGGAACGTCTGTGTCGCCGATGGCAAGACTCCGCACCTCACCGGACAGGACGGTCTCACTGGCGCTGCTGAGGCTGGCGCCGGTCGTCGCCCTCGTCGCGTGGCTCGTGGTCGCGGGCTACGCGCTCACGTACGTCCTCTCGCACTAGAGGCTCGAATTCACATCGACCCTCTAGCAGGCGTCGGCCTTCGCGTCTTGGGCGTCGGCGGCGTCGCGTTCGCGGGAAGACGCCTCGCGTTCGTGATCCGCAGCCCGCCGCGCCAGCTCCGCTCTCGCGGGATCGGCCCCCATCACCTCTGCCGCGTGCGACTCGAAGAGGTTCGCCGCACGCTGATGGACGTCTGCAGCCTCCCGGTGAAGAGCCGCTGCCCGCACGTGCACCCGCCGCGCGTGTTCCAGGGGGTCGCGGGTGTCGTCGGCGACTCCGCGAAGCTCACGCAGCTGCTCGAGATGTCGAAGCGAGGCGTCCAGCTGCGCACGAATCGAATCGAGTACGTCCGGCATGTCCCGATGCTACGGACGGCGGCACCGGGCCGGCATCGGTAATCCCGAGCATGTTCGTGCTTCGCGCCCGCAGGCGCAGGGGCGGCTAGAGTCGCGGGCCATGACCGTGCTGCTCCGGCCGATCCGCGACGACGAGTTCGCGGACTGGCTGACGCGGATGCGCGACGGCTATGCCGACGACATGGTCCGCAACGGCGGGTTCTCGGCGGAACGGGGGAAGGCGAAGGCGGCCGCCGACGTCGAGTCTCTCTTCCCCGGCGGGCAGCCGTCGGGCGAGCAGTTCGTGTTCGTCGTCGAAGCGGCGGGCGAACCGGTCGGCCACCTCTGGGTCGCGGAGCGCGACGACACGATCCACCGCAGCCTGTTCGTCTACGAGTTGCACGTGGAGGAACGGTGCCGCGGCCGTGGCTACGGCAAGGCGGCGATGCTCCTCGCCGAGGAGGAGGCGCGCCGGCGGGGACTGGCGCGCATCGCGCTCAACGTCTTCGGCGGCAATGCCGTTGCCCGGGGGCTGTACCTCTCGCTCGGCTACGAAGAGGACGCCGTCGCGATGAGCAAGCGGCTCTAGTCGGGCTCCGGCTGCGGCAGCAGGCTGCGGGCGTCGGCGAGGTCGCCCTCGTCGACGAGCACCTCGGTCGGACCGGCGTTCGCGAAGCCGCCACCGTAGGTGCCGGCCGCGGCCGCCATGTCGCTCCGGCGGTACCAGCAGGGAATCCCGCTCGCGCGCAGCAGTCCGCAGAGCGTCTCGGCCTCGAGCTCGTTCCCGACGAGCGTCAGCCGCACCGACGCCACGGCTATGCGCGCGCGCGGAGCCGTTCGACGCCGAGCTCCTTGGCGAGCTCCCGCGCGCGTGCGGCGATCCGCTTCCGCAGCTCCCCGGGCTCGAGCAGGACGGCGTCGCCGCGCAGGGCGAGGATCTCGCTCTCGAGCCACTCGTCGCTGCCGACCGGCACCTCGCGCAGCGCCGTCCCGTCCGCCAGCAGATGAGCTCCGCGCTCGACGGCCCAGCGTGCGATCTCCTCGCCGTACAGGACCCGGGCGGTGCGGGCGTCGCGCAGCCGCGTCGGCTCGAAGCCCTCGCGCGGCTCGAAGCGCTCGCGGGTCAGCCTCGCGCTCCGCATCCGGTCGAGCCGGAACGAGCGTGCGCCGTCGCTCGTGCGGTCCCACGTGTGGACGTACCAGTTCGGGAGCTGGCGCTCGAGCGAGTACGCCTCGACGAGGCGGGTCGAGGGCACGGCGTCGATCTCCTTCTGGTACTCGATCTCGACGAGCCGGTGCTCGCGCATGCCGCGCGCGAGGGTGGACACGAGGTCGACCTCCTCGGTCTCGACGTGCGGCTCGGGGGTGCGCGCGAGCTCGAACCGGCCGAAGGTGTCCTCGAGCTTGCCGCGCACGCGTGCGAGCGGCGTGTGCGCGTCGGCGGCGATCATCGGCCCGACGTACTCGAGCGCGAGCCGGATCGCCCGCGCCTCGAGCGGCGTCAGCCGTGGCGCGAGCCGGAACGTGTCGCCCCACAGCTCCTTGTCGACGTGGACGGTGTCGTCGCGCAGCTCGGCGTAGACCGTGTAGCAGCCGCCGCCGAAGTTGACGAGGTTGAGGAGCGAGAGATGCTCCTCGACGTCCTCGGCCGGAATCGACGGGAACCGGTCGAGGAGCTCTTGCACCGGGATCTCCGCCTCGCCGCGCTCGCCGCACGCGGCGAGGAGATAGGCGAGCAGCGCCTGGAGGACGGCGAAGCGCTCGGGCGCGACCGGGCCGGCCGGCCGTTCCGCGGTCCCGTCGCCCGCGCGGAGGGGCTTCTCACGTGCCGGCTGCGGCGGCTCTCCCTCGTGCGCGTCCCGCACGCGCCGCAGGGCCGCCGCCACGTCGCGCTTCAGCTCGGGCGGCTCGAGCGGCACCGCCCGCCCGTTCTGGCGGAGCACCCAGGAGGCGAGCTGCGGGAGGGAGGCGTAGTCGGTGACGAAGACGTCGTCCTCGAGCGTCCCCGTCGAGCCGTACGTGCGCCGCACCCACCAGGCGGTGTCGCCGCGCACGGCGATCCGGGCGGTGGCGACGGTGTCGCCGATCTGCCACGGCGGCCGGCCGCGGTACTGCTCGATGTCGAAGTCGGACGGCGCACGGAAGTCGCGCTCGCGCCGCGTCGCGAACTTGATCTCGCCGCGGATCCGCGCGACGCGGAAGGTGCGGATGTCCTCGCGGTCGAGGTCGCGGCCGACGACGTACCAGACGCCGTTGTCCGGGAGCAGTGCGTACGGGTTGAGCGTCCGCTCGCTCAGCTCGTCGCGCGAGATCGACCAGTAGTCGAACCTCACCGTCCGCTGCTTCGAGATCGCGTTCTCCAGCTTCGCGAGCCGCCCCGGCATCTCCGGCGAGTAGTCCGGGTCGAGCACCTCGACGCGCCCCGCGGTCTCGGTCGGAGCCTCGGCGAAGCCCGGCCTTCCGAGCGCGAGGTTCTGGAGGGCGAGCCGCAGCGGCTCGGCGTACGCGAACTTCCCCTCGAGGAGGTAGAAGGCCGTCTGCAGCGCCGCGAGCTCCTCGTCCTCGAGCTCGAGTTGCGGCAGGAAGTACTGCTCGGACCGGAGCGTGTACAGCTCCTCGCCCGTGAACTCGTCGCGCTGCGACTGGAGCGGCACGCCGAGCGCGAGCAGCTCCGCGCGATCGGAGTAGAAGCGGCGCGCGAACGCCTCGTCAGACATCTCCGAGTAGCCCTCGACGTTCGACTTCACGTCGCGCGCCGTGATCGCCCGGCGCTCCGCCATCAGAAACGCGACCAGCGAGAGCTGGCGGATCAGCTTGTCCGTGTCGTGCGACACGCGCAGGACACTACAGCCGCGCGGCTGTGGATCGCACCTGTGGAAAAGCCGGAGACGGGCCGGCGGCTACGCGGCGGCTTTGGTCTCGAGGTGCTGGTGCGACGGGCAGTAGTCGCGGTCGGGCAGCGGTGTGCGCTGGCACGGCTTGCCCTTGCGCGTCGTGGCCCGGCAGCGTGCGACCCCGCCGTCGAGCAGGCCCGATTCGATCTGCTCCTGGATGAACTCGACCGCCGCCGTGACCCCCTGCTGCACCGCCCACGCCACCTGCGCCTGCACGGTGATCGGGAAGTAGCGGCGGATGTCCTGGAAGAGCGCGCGGTCGGGCTTCGCGAAGTAGAGCGGATCCGTCGCGAGCCGTTCCATCGTCTGCTCGCAGGCGACCAGCACGGCGCGGCGCGACTCGAGCTGGGTCCTCCGATCTGCGTACGGGTCGACCATGTCCTTCACGGACCGGTAGATGGCCCGTGAGTACTGATACATGCATTGCTGCAACTGGGCGGTTCTCTCTTCGATCAATGTCCTTTCCATCTCCTGGTCAGCGACCCGCAAGGCCGTTGCCGAAGCCGATTCGACACCGGGAGCGGTCTCTCTCGCGGACTCGATCGTACATCGTACCGCTCCCTGTCACAAAGTCGCCACTCTCGTTGTCATCTCAGAAAACGGAAGGCGGATGACGGCGGCACGGTCGAACGGATGATGCCCGCGACGGCGACGGTTACACCACGCCTGCTCGCGGGCGGCTGCCGCCTCGGTCAGATATGGCGCTCACGCCGCTCGTCGCGGCCGGCGCGGCGGCCGAAGCCGGCGATCCAGAGGACGGCGAGGACGAGCCCGACGATGCCCACCGGGATGCCGACCCACGGGATGACGAAGAGGAAGACGAGCCCGACGATGATGAACGCGATGGCGACCCCGATCACGAGGAAAGGGTCCCCTTGCTCGAAAAAAGGGAAACGTCAGCGGTTCAGCACGACGAGCCGCTCCTCGGTCATCTCGCGGATCGTGTACGCCGGTCCTTCCTTCGTGTTCCCGGAGCCCTTGACGCCGCCGTACGGCATCTGGTCGGCGCGGTACGTCGGCGCCTCGTTCACGGTGACGCCGCCGAACTCGAGCGCCTCGGCGGCGGCGAGCGCCGTCCGCACCGACGAGGTGAAGATGCCCGCCTGGAGGCCGTAGTCGGTCTCGTTCGCACGGGCGAACGCCTCCTCGAGCGAGTCGACGGCGTTGACGACGCAGACCGGCCCGAAGACCTCCTCGCAGACGACCTTGGCCGTGTCGGGTGCCTCGCCGAGCACGGTCGGCCGGAGCGGGTCGCCGCCGGGCCCACCGGCGAGGAGCTGCGCGCCGGCCTCCTGCGCCTCCTCGATCCACGCGGCGATCCGGTCGCGGTTGTCGCGGTCGATCACCGGCCCGACGTCCGTGGCCCCGTCGGCGGGATCGCCCACCGTGAGCGCCTCGACCTTCGGCAGGAACCGTCCGAGGAAGTCGTCGAGCACGGGCCGCTCGACGTAGATGCGCTGCACCGAGATGCAGCTCTGTCCGGCGAACGAGAAGGCGTTGGCGGCGAGCTTCGCGGCCGCGGACTCGAGGTCTCCGTCGGCGGCGACGATCGCGGGGGTGGAGTTGCCGAGCTCGAGCCGGACACGCTTGCGCGGCGCACGCTCCTGGAGCCCCCAGCCGACGCCGCTCGAGCCGGTGAACGTGATCAGCCGAACCCGCTCGTCCTCGACGAGGACGTCGCCGATCTCGGAGGCCCGCCCGACGAGGACGTTGAGCCATCCCGCCGGCAGGCCCGCCTCCTGCTCGAGCTCCGCGAGCAGGAGCGCCGAGAGCGGCGTCTGGCTCGCCGGCTTGAGCACGACGGGGCAGCCGGCGGCCAGCGCGGGTGCGAGCTTGTGCGCGACGAGGTTGCAGGGGAAGTTGAACGGCGAGATCGCGCCGACGACGCCGACCGGCCGCCGGAGGGTGAACGCAAGCTTCCCCTCGCCCGCCTCGGAGGCGTCCATCGGCACCATCTCGCCTGCGAGCTTCCGCGCCTCGACGGCCGCGAACGTATAGGTCGAGACCGCCCGCGACGCCTCGACGCGCGCCGTCTTGATCGGCTTGCCCGCCTCGGCGCAGATCGTCTGCGCCATCTCCTCGTGGCGCTCGCGGAGGAGTGCCGCGACACGGTCGAGGATCGCCGCGCGCTCGTGCGCCGGCAGCGGAGACTCGAGCGCCCGGGCCGCGGCGTCGACCGCGGCGCGAGCCTCACCGGCGCCGGCCTTCGCCACGCGAGCCGCGACCTCGCCGGAGTAGGGGGAGCGGACCTCGAGCCACTCGCCGGTCTCGATCCACTCGCCCTCGAGGAGCAGCTTCCGCTCGTCCGTCGTCGTCGCCATCGCAGCCTCCGTATTCTCCGAAGTCCGTGGTGTTGCGTGACGATATCCGGACGCATCTCGGCTCCGACGTCCTCGTCGACGGCGAGCGCTGGCCGGGGCTCGTCCACACGATCGACCACCCGGACGCCTTCGTCCTCGTCGACACCGGGATGATCGACTCGACGCCGGAGCTCGACGAGGAATGGGGCGCCAGACCCCACCCGCTGCCCGACGAGCTCGTCGCGCGCGTCACGCTCGTCGTCAACACGCACCTCCACTTCGACCACTGCGGCGGCAACCGCCGCTTCCCGGGCATCCCGATCCACGTCCAGGCCCGCGAGCTCGTGGATGCGCGAACCGAGGAGGACTACACGATCCCGGAGTGGGTCGACTTCCCCGGCGCGACGTACGTCGAGCACGACGGGGAGGCGGAGATCCTGCCGGGCGTGCGCCTGCTGCCGGCTCCGGGCCACACGGCAGGCCATCAGATCGTGGTCGTCGAGACCGACGAGGGCCCGGTCGTGCTCGGCGGCGACGTCGCTCACTCGTTCGCCGAGCTCGGATGCGGCGAGACGCCGGGCCAGCGCCTCGTGCTCGACCTCGCGGCGCCGACGTACCTCGCGCACGTCGAGCGGCCGCACGTTCCGCGCCGGAGCGAGTAGCGCGCTACTGGAACTCGGGGGGCACGCGTCGCGCGAGGGCCGTGAGGACTTTGCTCTGCAGCGACGGCGAGTCGCGCATGAGCGATCGGAATGCGCGGTCGGTGACCACCAGCACCCGAGACGGCCAGGTGGTCGTCACGGTCGCGGTGCGCGGCACGTCGGCGACGAGTGCGATCTCGCCGAGGAAGTCGCCGTCGCCGAGCCGGTTGATCACCTTGCCCTCGCGACGCACCTCGGCCGTCCCCTCGACGAGGACGACGAACTCGCGCCCGTGCTCGCCCTCCCTCGTCAGCTCGCGGTCGGCCGGCAGGCTCAGCTCGTCGGCGACTGCGGCGATTCGCGCCAGCTCGGCCTTGGAGCAGTCCTCGAACAGCGGCACCCGTCTCAGCAGCTCGATCTTCGCGTTCTTCCGCAACATCGACCCCGGTACAGTAGATCGGTGCCGCGCGGAAATACAGAGGCGCTCATCCTCGATGCCGTTCGCAGCCCGATCGGGCGGCGGAACGGAACACTCGCGCACATCCGCGGCGACGAGTTGTCGGCCCAGGTGCTGAACGGGATGCTCGGGCGGCTCGGCCTCGAGCCGGGCGAGGTCGAGGACGTCCAGTGGGGCTGCGTCACGCAAGTCGGCGAGCAGGCGTGGAACGTCGGTCGCAACGTCGCCCTCACCGCCGGCTGGCCCGTCTCCGTCTGCGGGACGTCCGTCGACCGCCAGTGCGGCTCGTCGATGCAGACGAACTTCAACGCGGCGGCGGCCGTCTGGTCGGGCCAGCTCGACCTCGTGGTCTCCGGCGGCGTGGAGATGATGTCGCGCGTCCCGATGGGGTCGAACGACGGCTCGTTCTCGCCGCTCGTCCACGAGCGCCACGACATCGTGATGCAGGGGATCTCGGCCGAGGAGATCGCACGCCGCTGGAACATCTCCCGCGAGCGGCTCGACCGGATCGGGTACGAGTCGCAGATGCGTGCGGCCCGGGCGAGAGACGAGGGGCGCTTCGAGCGCGAGATCGTGCCGGTCGACGTCGACGTGCCCGAGGAGGGAGGCGGCGGGAGCGCGACCGCCGCCCGCGTCCGGTTCGCCGTCGACGAGGCCGTCCGCCGCGACACGACGCTCGAGAAGATGACGGCGCTGCCGCCTGCCTTCGTCACGGACGGCGTCGTCACCGCGGGGAACTCGTCGGCGATCGTCGACGGTGCGGCAGGCCTGCTCGTCGCCTCCGAGCGCAAGGCCGCCGAGCTCGGGCTCGAGCCGCGGGCGCGCTTCGTCTCCTTCGGCCTCGCCGGCGTCGACCCGCACCTGATGCTGCACGGCAACCCCGACGCCTCGGCGAAGGCGCTCGCGAAGGCCGGGCTGACGTGGGACGACATCGACGTGATCGAGGTGAACGAGGCGTTCGCGTCGGTCGTCGCGCAGTTCCTCGACGACACCGGACTCGAGGAGCGCTACGTGGCGGGGGACGTGAACCCGAACGGCGGCGGCATCTCGCTCGGCCACCCGCTCGGCGCGACGGGCGCGCGGATCACCGCCACGCTCGTCTCGGAGCTCGAGCGGCGCGGCGCCCGCTACGGCCTCGCCACGATGTGCATCGGCTTCGGCCAGGCGATCGCCGCCGTCGTCGAGCGGCTGTAGCAGGGCCGGCGGCGAGCAGCCGCTGTGCACCGCGGGCGAGTCTAGGCTCCGTCGCGTGGGGAGAGACTCGCGGCTGCGCCGCGCGCACGTCGCGCTCGCGCTCACCTTCGTCGCGTTCGGCACCGTCGACGGCACGTGGTCGGCGCGGCTGCCCGCGCTGAAG
>DASQQF010000105.1:0-5303 GCA_035643535.1 Gaiellaceae bacterium | reverse complement strand
ACGCCGATCCCGCGGACGCTCCACCTCTCGCTCGCGGGCATGCGGGACATCTCGATCATCGAGACGCCGCCCGAGGGGCGCCGCCCGATCCGGACGACGGTCGGCGAGTACGACGAGGAGCTCGTGAAGCTCGCGCTCGAGCGCGAGGCCGAGCGCGAAGGGCAGGCGTTCTTCCTCCACAACCGCGTCGAGACGATCGAGGAGCGGGCGGCGCAGCTGCAGCAGCTCTGTCCCGACCTGCGCTTCCTCGTCGCGCACGGGCAGATGCGCGAGAAGGAGCTCGAGGAGCGGATGCACGCGTTCCTGCGCGGCGACGCCGACGTCCTCGTCTCGACGACGATCATCGAGTCGGGGATCGACATCCCGCAGGCGAACACGCTGATCGTCGAGCGTGCCGACATGCTCGGCCTCGCGCAGCTCTACCAGATCCGCGGCCGCGTCGGCCGTTCGGACGCGACGGCCTACGCGTACCTCTTCTACCCCGACGCGCACGAGCTGACGCCGGAGGCGCGCGCGCGGCTCGCGACGCTCGCCGACCACACCGAGCTCGGCGCCGGCTTCGCGATCGCCATGCGCGACCTCGAGATCCGCGGCGCCGGCGAGCTGCTCGGCGCGGAGCAGTCGGGCCACGTCGCCGCCGTCGGCTTCGAGCTCTACGTCGAGCTGCTGAACGAGGCCGTCGCGGAGCTGCAGGGCCAGAAGCGGATCGCGGCGCGGCCCGTGCGCGTCGACGCACGGATCGACGCGTACGTCCCGGCGACGTACGTCGACTCCGAGGCGCTGCGGATCGACGTCCACCGCCGGCTCGCGCTCGTCGAGACCGAGGACGAGCTGCGCGAGCTCCAGGCCGCGCTCGAGGATCGTTACGGCCCCCTGCCGGAGCCGGTCGAGAACCTCTTCCGCATCCAGGAGGCGAAGATCAAGGTCGCGCTGCTCGGCGCCGACTACCTCGTCTTCCAGGGCGGCCGGGCGACCGTCGGGCGGCTCGTCCTGGGCTCCGGGGAGCTGCGCGAGCTGCGCGACCGCGCCAAGACGGCCGTGTACGCCGCGGCCAAGCAGGAGGTGAGCATGCGCGGCCAGGAGGAAATCGGTCAGGCGGTCGCGCTCGTCGCTGCTATCTTGGACGCGCGCCGGGCGGCGTGAGACCCGCTTTCGACCGCCGCGGCCCCTGCGACACCGACCTCACTGGATGGACATGACGAAGTTTCGCTTTCTGCTCGTCCCTCTGCTCCTCGCCGCCGTCGCGGCGCTCGCCGCCGGTTGCGGCGGCGGCAGCTCCTCCTCGGCCAACGTGCCCGCCGACGCCGTGGCCACCGTCGGCAGCGACAACATCGCGAAGAGCGACTTCAACCTCGTGCTCGCGGCCGCCAAGGGCACCGCGACAGCCAAGGGCCAGTCGTTCCCGAAGCCGGGCACGGCGCAGTACAACACGCTCCGCGACCAGATCGTCGCGTGGCTCGTCCAGCAGGAGGAGCTGACGCAGGGCGCGAAGAAGATCGGCGTCAGCGTCGGGCCGAAGGACGTCCAGGCGCGCCTGAAGCAGCTGAAGCAGAGCTACTTCGGCGGCAGCGAGAAGAAGTGGAACGCCGCGCTCAAGGCGAGCGGCGAGACGCTGCCGCAGGTCGAGCTCCAGGTTCGCGCACAGGTGCTCGGCGAGAAGATCTACAACAAGGTCACGGCCGGTGTCACGGTCACCGACGCGCAGGTGAAGGCGTACTACGAGAAGAACAAGGCGACGTACACGACGAAGCCGAGCCGCCACGTGCGCCACATCCTCGTCGCGACGAAGGCGAAGGCCGACCAGATCGAGACGCAGCTGAAGCACGGCGCGAGCTTCGCGGCGCTCGCGAAGAAGTACTCGACCGACACGGCGTCGGCGAAGAAGGGCGGCGACCTCGGCTCGATCACCCAGGGCCAGACGGTGCCGGCGTTCGACAAGGCGGCCTTCTCGCTCAAGACCGACCAGATCTCGCAGCCGGTGCACAGCCCGTACGGCTGGCACATCATCGAGCCGCTCGGGCCGATCACGCCGGCCAAGGTCACGCCGTTCAAGAAGGTGCAGACGCAGATCCGCGGCACCCTGCTCCAGAACAAGAAGACGGCGCTGATGAACGCGTGGAGCAAGAAGCTGAAGAAGCAGTTCACCGGCAAGGTCCACTACCAGGCCGGCTACAAGCCGGCGGCGACGACGGCGGCACCGCCGGCCGCGACGTCGAGTGGCACGACCGGCAGCACGTCGACGACGCCGTAGCGTGGAGGGCCTTTCACAGGCCCTCCTCGAGCTCCAGCACCTGACGGAGCGGCTGCGCCGCGAATGCCCGTGGGACCGCGAGCAGACGGCGCAGACGATCGTCCCGCACACGGTCGAGGAGGCCTACGAGGTCGCCGACGCCGCGCTGGCCGCCGACGACGCGAAACTGCTCGACGAGCTCGGCGACCTGCTCTTCCAGGTCTACTTCCTCGCGCTCCTGCTCTCCGAGCGCGGCGCCGGCGACCTCGCTGCGGTCGCGCGCGGCGTGCACGAGAAGCTCGTCCGGCGCCACCCGCACGTCTTCGGCGACGTGGAGGCGAGGACGGCAGAGCGCGTGCGCTCGAACTGGGAGCGGATCAAGCGCGAGCAGGAGGGGCGCGAGGGCGTCTTCCACGACGTCGCGGAGGGGCTGCCTGCGCTCCTGTACGCACGCAAGATCCAGCAGCGGGCGAAGGCGGTCGGCTTCGAGTATCCGGATCTCGCGGGCGCATACGACGATCTGCGGTCCGAGCTGGCCGAGCTCGAGGAGGACTGGTCGCGCGACGAGCTCGGGGACGTCCTCTTCGCCGCGGTCAACGTCGCGCGGCGGCTCGACGCCGATCCGGAGCTCGAGCTGCGCCGCGCCGCGCAGCGCTTCCGGCGGCGCGTGGAAGTTGCGGAGGTGCTCGCGGCCGACGCCGGTGAGAATTGGAGCGAGCTGCCGCTCGAGCGGCAGGACGAGTGGTTCGACCGCGCGAAGGAGCAGACCGCATGAGCCGTATCGCATCCGTGGACGCCCGCCAGATCCTCGACTCGCGGGGCAATCCGACGGTCGAGGTGGACGTGCGCCTCGAGTCGGGCGCGCTCGGCCGCGCCGCCGTCCCGTCGGGCGCGTCGACCGGCGTGCACGAGGCGGTCGAGCTCCGCGACGGCGGGGCGGAGTGGGGCGGCAAGGGTGTCTCTCGCGCGGTCGCGAACGTCGGCGGCGAGATCGCCGACGCGGTCGCGGGGATGGACGCGGCCGGCCAGGAGGCGCTCGACCGGCGGCTCGTCGAGCTCGACGGCACGCCGAACAAGGGCCGCCTCGGTGCGAACGCGATCCTCGGCGTCTCGCTCGCGGCCGCCAAGGCCGCCGCCGCGGAAGCCGGCGTCTCGCTCTTCCGCCACCTCGGCGGCGAGCGGGCGACGACGTTGCCCGTGCCGATGCTCAACGTCATCAACGGCGGCGTCCACGCCGACAACTCGATCGACCTGCAGGAGTTCATGCTCGTCCCGGCCGGCGCGGACAGCTTCTCGGAGGCGCTGCGCGTCGCCGCCGAGACGTACCACGAGCTGAAGAAGCTCCTCGGCGAGCGCGGGCTGTCGACGGCGGTGGGGGACGAGGGCGGCTTCGCGCCGGATCTGCCGACGAGCGAGGCGGCGATCGAGGCGATCCTCGAGGCGGCCGAGCGCGCCGGGCACCTCGAGCGCGTCGGGATCGCGCTCGACCCGGCCTCGAGCGAGCTCTTCTCCGACGGGCGCTACCGGTTCGAGGGTCGCGACGCCGCGCCGGCCGAGATGGCCGACTACTACGCCGGGCTCGCGGACCGCTTCCCGGCGATCGTCTCCCTCGAGGACGGGAACGCGGAG
Source organism: Gaiellaceae bacterium (assembly GCA_035643535.1). Classification (GTDB taxonomy): domain Bacteria; phylum Actinomycetota; class Thermoleophilia; order Gaiellales; family Gaiellaceae; genus Palsa-739. The sequence continues at coordinate 1,444 of DASQQF010000105.1, read as the reverse complement.
GACGACTGGGAGGGCTGGCGGGTGACGACGGAGCGGCTCGGCGACCGGCTCCAGCTCGTCGGCGACGACAACTTCGTCACGAACCCGGAGCGGCTGCGCGAGGGGATCGAGCGCGGGGTCGCCAACTCGATCCTGATCAAGCTCAACCAGATCGGGACGCTCACCGAGACGGTCGAGACGGTCGGGCTCGCGCAGGCGAACGGCTACACCGCCGTCGTCTCCCATCGCTCGGGCGAGACGGAGGACGCGACGATCGCCGACCTCGTCGTCGCGCTCGGCACGGGGCAGATCAAGACCGGTGCTCCCGCGCGCACCGATCGCGTGGCGAAGTACAACCAGCTCCTGCGGATCGAGGAGGAGCTCGGCGAGCGCGCCCGGTACCCCGGTTGGACTGCGTTTCCGCGCTTCGTGCGGTAGCTACCCTGCGAGAATGGCGGTGGATCGCCGGACGAAGATCGTGGCCACGCTCGGCCCCGCGTCCGCTTCGCCCGACCGGCTGCGCGCACTCGTCGGGGCGGGCGTGGACGCCGTCCGCTTCAACCTCTCGCACGGATCGCACGACGAGCACTCCCAGCGGGCGTGGCTCGTGCGCGAGATCGCAGCGGAGGTCGGGCGGCCGGTCGCGCTGATCGCCGACCTGCAGGGGCCGAAGCTCCGCATCGGCGACCTCCACGAGCCCGTCGTGCTCAGGGCCGGCGAGGAAGTGACGGTGTGCGCGCAGGAGGCGGCGAGCGACGGGGAGCTACCGGTCGCCCCCGCCGTGATCGGCGACGTCCTCGAGCCGGGGCACGACGTGCTGATCGACGACGGGCTCGTCCGGCTCCGCGTCGACGAGGTCGAGCGGGGACGGGCCCGGTGCGCGGTGCTCGTGGGCGGGCGCGTCAGCTCCCACAAGGGCGTGAACCTGCCGGGGGTCCCGATCCCTATCCCGGCGCTCACGCGCAAGGACATCGCCGACCTCGACTGGGCGCTCGGCACCGGCGTCGACTTCGTCGCGCTCTCGTTCGTCCGCTCGCCGGCCGACGTCCGCGACCTTCGAGCCCTGCTCGAGCAGGCAGGCTCGCACGCGCACGTGGTCGCGAAGATCGAGAAGTCGGAGGCGATCGACGTGCTCGACGACGTCCTCGCCGAGACGGACGCGGTGATGGTGGCGCGGGGAGACCTCGGCGTCGAGATCGGCCCGGCGCTCGTCCCGCTCGTCCAGAAGCGCATCATCCACAAGGCGCTCGAGTGCGGAAAGCCGGTGATCACGGCGACGCAGATGCTCGAGACGATGGTTCACTCGCCCGAGCCGACGCGGGCGGAGGCGAGCGATGTCGCGAACGCGATCCTCGACGGGACGTCCGCGGTCATGCTCTCGGGCGAGACGGCGGTCGGCGACTACCCGGTCGAGGCGGTCGCCTACATGGACCGGATCGCGCGCGCGGTCGAGCCGAGCCTCGAC
>DASQQF010000104.1:0-3492 GCA_035643535.1 Gaiellaceae bacterium | reverse complement strand
ATCCCCATCGCGGCGGCCAGGGCTCGCTCCGCGGCATCCGGATCGCGCTCGCGAAGCTCCAGCCCCTCTGCGACCGCGGCTTCGAACCGCTCGGAGTCGAGCTCGGTCTGTTCGAGACGAAGCGCGTACCCGTCGCCCTGGCGGATGATCCGCGGGCCGTCCGGCGGCTCGCCGATGGCCCGGCGCAGCCGGGACACATACACGTGCAGCAGATGACGGGCACTGGGCGGGGGCTCGTCTCCCCACAGCTCGTCCAGGAGGCGGTCGTCGGACACGGGAACGTTCGGCGACGTCAGCAGCACCGCCAGAAGCGACCGCTGGGCCGGCGTCCCGAGGGCGAGCGCGCCCTCCTCCGAGCGCACGCTGAGCGGGCCCAGGACGTCGAACTCCACGAAGCCACCTCCTTTCGGAGACGGGGTCGGCAAGCGTTGCCGACGCTACCCCAACGATACGCCGATTCTCGTAGAGCGGCCATAGAGCACCCGTAGAGCGGCCCGGTCTAGCGTGCGGGGTGGAGAAGGAGGTCCCCCGTGGATCACAGCGGATGGCCGACCCGAGCCACCCCGCGCCCCGAGGCGCCGGTCGCCGGACGCGAGGTCGGACGCCGATGGCGACGCCTCCACCGCCTGTTCCGGTTCCGGGCGACCCATCCGGCAGACGCTCCACTCCGCGGGCTCGACGCCAAAAGCAAAGGAGGCTCCCCATGAGACGCTCGCGCATACTCGCCGTCGCAGCTGCGCTCCTCGGCCTGCTGCTCGTCCCCGTCGCCTCTGCCGGCCGGGGCGGAACCGAAAGGCCGTTCCAGGCGACCTTGGTCGGATCGGTCCACTGGGAGTTCCCCGGCGTGTCACCGTCGAACTGCGCGGCGGTCACGACGCTGAGCGAGGGAAGCGGCCAGGTGACCCACCTCGGTCGCGTCACCGCGGCCTGGTCGCACTGCCCCACCGAGCCCGACTACATCATGGACGGCAGGGTCACGCTCACGGCCGCAAACGGCGACCACCTGTACGGCACCTACAACTATCAGCCTGGTAGCGGCGAGGTGAACCCCGTCGTCGTGACGGGAGGCACAGGCCGCTTCTCGGACGCAACGGGAACCCTGAACGTCACCTACTGGGTCATCCCCGTGTTCTGGCCGATGCCTCCGTGCGATCCGAACACGGATCCCATGGGGTGCGTCAACGTCACCGTTCCCTGGCAGGCGGGCTGGTCGATCAGCGGCACGCTCAGCTACTAGACCGCACCCGCGAGATCGTCGCTGTGAAGCGGCTCGAGGAGCGAAAAGAGGAGGTGAGTCAAATGAAGAAGCTTGCGTTGCTGGCAGCGGTACTACTGCTGGGGGTCGTCGCCGTCTCCGCACACGCCCGGACACACGCCGGCGCGGCGCCGCTCGTCCTGACCCCTGGCCACGCGTCGGCCACGATCGACAAGCTGCTCGCTGCCCAGACCGCGGGCGACGTCGAGACGATGGCGACCATGTACACGAGCTCCGCCGTCGTGTGGCAGAACGGCAACACGTACACCGGAACGGCGCAGATCCGGGAGCACAACAAGGAGGCGGGGCCGAATGCCTACCGGGCGAAGCGGATCTCCCCAGTCATCGTGACGGGCAACGTCGCGACCATCTACGAGCGCGCAGGAGCGGCTGGCATGAGTTGGCTCGCTCTCGGCGTCTACCAGCTTCAGGGCGGACATGTCGCCAGAAGTTGGGAGTTCATCCTTCGCGGCGGACCGGGAAGCACCCGGCCGTTCGACAAGGGCCTGTGGTAACGAGGGGAGCCTCCGCCCAAGACGGAGGCTCCCCTCTGGCTCTCCGGCTCCACGTGCCGTCGCCGCCTATGCCTCCGTGCCTGAGGGTTGCCGGCTCGAGAGTCGCCCTGTCGGAAACCGAGAGCGGATGGCGCACCGTGCGACCTCAGTGCGACCTTCCGGCCGCCGGGGGCACGCAAGCGCGATGCGTTCAGGTAGCGAAAGGCCTGCAAACGCGGCGCTTCTCGACTCCCATGCTGACCCCCTCCTTACCGGAGATTCCGCACAGGCAACAAGAAAGCGCGATTTGCAGGTCTTTTAGAGCCCTCTGACGGACTCGAACCGTCGACCCCCTCCTTACCATGGAGGTGCTCTACCAGCTGAGCTAAGAGGGCAGGCGTGCCCAGTCTAGCCGGAGTGCGGGGCGAGCTTGAGGCCCGGGCGGCGGCGGAAGCACTCCGTTGCCAGCAGGGCGAACAGCAGCCCTCCGGCCGCGATGGCGACGTCTCCGACCGAGAACACGTTTCCGCCCGGGATCCACCTCGGGGCGGCCCAGCGGTCGACGAGCCAGGCGAGGTGCGGGGTGGGCATCCGCTCGCTGTTCTGGCTCTTCGTGAAGATGAGGCCGGCGCCTCGGAGGGCGCTCGGCAGCGCCGGCATGTGGCCGCCGTTGAGGCTGATTGCGAGGACGTTCGAGACAAGTCCGATCGCGACGAACGGGACGCCGGGAATCCGCGCGTTCAGCAGGAGGCCGAGCGCGAAGAGCGCGTAGGAGATGATCCAGAGCACGATCGCGGCCCGGTCGGGCGTGTGCCACGGCATCCAGCGCAGCGGAAAGGCGGCGAACTGGAGCACGATGGCGACGTAGAAGATCACGGCGCCGCGGATGCGGATCTGCCCGAGGAGGCTCCAGCGGCCGCCGAGCAGCGGCGCGACGGCGAGCCCGAGCAGGAGCGGCCAGACGAGTGCCATCTGGCTACGCGAGCGCCTCGGCTCGCTCCGGCGTCGCGACGGCGCCCAGGTGGCGCTCGAGCGCGGCGACGACGTCCGGATCGAACTGGGTGCCGGCGTGCGCGCGCAGCTCGGCGAGCGCCGCCTCCTGGCTCTGCGCCTTCCGGTACGGCCGGTCGGCGGTGATCGCCTCGAAGGCGTCCGCGGCGAGGATGATCCGGGCGCCGAGGGGGATGTCCTCGCCGGCGAGCCCCGTCGGATACCCGGAGCCGTCCCAGTGCTCGTGGTGGTGCAGCACCCAGTCGTCGACGGGGTCGATGCCCATGCCGTCGAGCAGCGAGTGCCCGAACTCGGGGTGGCGCTTGACGATCTCGTACTCCTCGTCGGTGAGCGGCCGCGGCGCGCGGAGGATCGCGTCGGGGAGCCCGATCTTGCCGAGGTCGTGGAGCAGGCCTGCGAGGCGCAGGTGGTCGACCATCTCCGGGTCGAGGCCGAGCTCGACGCCGATCCCCTCGCAGAGGCCGGAGACGACCTCCGAGTGCGTCGCCGTCGACGGGTCGCGGGCGTCCACGAAGCGCACCAGGTTCTTCGCGGCCCGCAGGCGCGCGTTCCGCTCGGTCTCGCGCTCGAGCTCCTGCGGAGTCATGATCCGGACGGTCGTCGGGCTGTAGAGGCAGGCGCGGTTCTTGCCGTGCGCCTTCGACCAGTAGAGGGCTCCGTCGGCCGTGCGCTGGAGCTCGTCCAGGCTCGTGGCGTGGGTGGGGAACGTCGCGATGCCGGTGCTGATCGTGA
>DASQQF010000103.1:0-9007 GCA_035643535.1 Gaiellaceae bacterium | reverse complement strand
CCTTCGCGTGCGACCGGAAGTTGACGATGCCGTGCTCGCCCATGCCCGAGAGCCTCGCCCCGAGACGCGGGTGCATCATCCCGCCGAAGGCGACGGGGACGACGGCGAGCGCCGCCGCGACGACGGCGACGGTCACGAACGACTTCGCGCGCATCCGTTCTCCTTGATCGACGATTCCACCGCGGCCAAGGATCGGGCCGCCGGATTGCGCCGGAGTTAGCGGGAGCTTACGGATTCCTTAACCCGCGTCTAGAGGCTTGATGCGCATTGCGGGCTGTCCCATGGTTGCCGCCTCAGACGCGGCGCCAGGCCGTCTCGTCGTCCTTGACCAGGTCACCGGCCTGGCCTGCGGACGCCGAACCGCCCTGGCTTGGTCTGAGACGGCCCCACGGGGAGCCGAATACACATCAAGCCTCTAGCATGGCGGGGTGGCCACCGCCCAGCCCGCCGCCGCCGAGCTCGAGCAGTACCGCAGCGAGTTGACCGCCTACTGCTACCGGATGCTCGGCTCCGCGTTCGAGGCGGAGGACGCCGTGCAGGAGACGATGCTGCGCGCCTGGCGCTCGCTCGACCGGTTCGAGGGCCGGTCGGCGCTCCGCTCCTGGGTGTACCGGATCGCGACGAACGTCTGCTTCGACGCGCTCGCCGGGCGCGAGCGGCGGGCGCGGCCGATCGACCTCGGGCCGGCCCGGGAGCCCGTGCCGGAGAACCTCGTCGAGCTGCCCGAGGCGACGTGGCTGACGCCGCTGCCGACGCCCGAGGAGGCGGCCGAGCGGCGCGAGTCGCTGCGGCTCGCCTTCGTCGCCGCGCTGCAGCACCTGCCGCCGCGCCAGCGCGCCGTGCTGATCCTCTGCGAGGTGCTGCGCTGGCAGGCGTCCGAGGCCGCAGAGCTGCTCGAGACGAGCGTCGCCTCCGTGAACAGCGCGCTGCAGCGGGCGCGGGGCACGCTCGCGACCGCCGACGTCTCGGCGCCTGCCGAGCTCGACGCGGCGGCGCGGGCGCTGCTCGACCGCTACGTCGCAGCGTTCGAGGAGTACGACCTCGACCTGCTCGCCGAGGTCCTGCGCGAGGACGTTGTGATGTCGATGCCGCCGTACGCGCTCTGGCTGCAGGGCCGCCACGACGTCTTCCGCTTCCTCTCCGGCCCCGGCGCCGGCTGCAAGGGGTCGAAGCTCGTCCCGGCGCCGCCCGCGAACGGGCTGCCGGCGTGGGGGCAGTACAAGCCGTCGCCCGCCGGCGGCTACGACCCGTGGGCGCTGCTCGCGGTCGAGCAGGCCGAAGGGCGGGTGAGCGAGATGACCTTCTTCCTCGACACGCAGCGCCTGTTCCCGCTCTTCGGCCTTCCCGACCGTCTCGCGTAGCGTCTAGTCCGACGGCTGGACGATGCCGAGCGAGTTGCCGTCGGGGTCGCGCAGCCAGAACATCGGCGGCACCGGGTCGCCCATCCGGCTGATCTCGCCGTCGACGTCCACGCCCGCCGCCCTCAGCGCCGCATGGTCGCCCTCGACGTCGCTCGTGTCGAGGAAGATCCCGGTCTGGGCTCCGCCTGCCTCGCCGCCCGGCGGCGGCGGGGCGAGCGCGATCGTCGTCGCGGTGCCGGGGAGGGCGACCTCGACCCAGCGCATCTGCGGCCCCATCGGCACGTCGACCACCTTCTCGAAGCCGAGCGTGCCGACGTAGAAGTCGAGCGCCCGGTCGGTGTCGGCGACGGTGACCGTGACGCGGCCGACCTGCGTGAGCTTGAGCTTCGTGCTGGAGGACATCTCGAACCTCCCGGTCGTGGATGACGGTCACTCTCTCAGACGGCGCCGCGCCGGGAGAGTCATCGGTCAGAGCGCACCGGCGAGCCAGAGCACGAGGAGCACGAGCAGCGACAGCAGCACCCCGAGCAGCAGGAGGACGCCGTTGACGCCGACGAAGAGCACGAACGGCGTGCCCTCCCAGCGTCCCCCGGCGAGCGCGCGCGCGCCGCGGTACCCGCGCGAGCGGCGCCGCGGCGGATCCTGCAGGCGGAGCACCGGCAGCCCGAAGCGGGCGACGGCCGCGTCGAGGTCGCCGTCCGCCGCTCCGCCGGCGATCACGATCGCATCGGCCGCGAAGCTCCGGAGGGCGTCCTCGACCGCCTGCACCGGATCGGCCTCGCCCGCCCCGCCCTCGACGTCTGCGCGATCGGCCAGTGTCCACTCGGCCTCGAGCGCCCTCACCTCGGCTCGCAGGTGCGCCGCGTCCTCGGCCGTCGCCAGCCAGTCGAGCGCCCCCACGAGCGCCGGCGCGACCACGTGCACCCGCCGCGCCGGCACGTCGAGCCGCGAGAGCCGGGCGCGCAGCTCGTGCGGCGCCACGTCGCCGACGAGCAGCAGGAGGAGGTTGCCCTCGCCGCCGGAGGTCGTCACGCGCGTGTCCATGCGGCAGATTCGCACGCGCGTGTGCGGGGCGCAGACCCTTGCCAGCTGAGGCTTCGAGAACTACGGTTCGACAGCTTCTTCTGCTGTCGTTCGAGAAGGGAGACGTCGTGAGAAAGCGCTACCTCGCGCTCGGGGTTCTCGCCGTGTTCGCAGCATTGGCCACGGCGTGGTCGGCGTCTGCGGCGACCACCCGGCAGACGATGCCGGCCATGCACGTGTTCAAGCCGCTCGGTGCCAAGTCGTTCGGCAGGGGCTCGCACGGTGGAAAGCCGAAGCCCTCCGGCTCGAGCAACCTCTACTACCACGGCGGCGTCGGCGGGGTCGGCGTCGAGACCGCGCCGAAGGTCTACCTCGTCCTCTGGGGCTCGCAGTGGGCGGGCAACGACCCCTCCGGCGAGGCCGGCATCCTCGAGAGCTTCCTCGGCGGGGTCGGCGGCAGCTCGTGGCTGAACAGCGTCACGCAGTACTGCGAGGGGGTTACGAGCGGAACGTACTTCTGCAACGGGGCCGGCACCGCGGCCGGAAATTCCTCCGGCATCTACGGCGGCGTCTACCTGGACGAGAGCTCGCCGGCGCCGTCGAAGCCGAGCCAGTCGCAGCTCGCCGCCGAGGCGGTGAAGGCGGCCGGCAACTTCGGCAACACGGGCGCCGGGTCGAACGACTCGACGCAGTACGTGATCGCGACCGCGCACGGCTACAGCGCCTCGGGCTTCGGTCACCAGTACTGCGCCTGGCACAGCTCGACCTCGTCCTCGTACGGGAACATCGCGTACACGAACCTGCCGTACATCACCGACGCCGGCGCCTCGTGCGGGGCGAACTTCAACGGTCTCGGCGCGGACGCCGGGATCACGATCGTCGAGGGTCACGAGCTCGCCGAGACGATCACCGACCAGTTCCCGAACGGCGGCTGGCTCGACGCCAACGGGGAGGAGAACGGCGACAAGTGCGCCTGGATCAGCTCCGGTCAGGGGGCTTCGGCCGACGTCACGCTCTCCACCGGGACGTTCCCGGTCCAGTCGCTCTGGAGCAACGCCTTCAACAACGGCGCGGGCGGCTGCGTCCTCTCGTTCTAGCCGCGTAGTCGACGGTCGGGCGCCGGCGGCGACGCCGGCGCCCGGCGCAGCCCCAGCGGTCGCACCGGTGCGAGATACTAGGAGCCTCGGTACGTCCCCGATGCAAGGAGGCCATCATGGCCGAAGGTCGTTACGACGAGTTCGCGGGCGGCGAGCAGCAGGGCGAGGACAGCTTCGGCGGCGAGGAGCACGGGCCCGACACGTTGGGTGGGGAGGAGCACGGCCCGGACACGCTGGGCGGTGAGGAAGAGGGGCCCGACACCCTCGGCGGCGAGGAGCACGGCGAGGACACGTTCGGCGGCGAGGAGCACTAGCCGGCGCAGGCGAGCGGCGACTAGAGGTCGAACCGGTCGAGGTTCATGACCTTGTCCCACGCTGCCACGAAGTCGTGGACGAACCGCTCCTCGGCGTCGTCGCAGGCGTAGACCTCGGCGAGCGCGCGGAGCACCGAGTTGGAGCCGAAGAGGAGATCGACGCGGCTCGCCGTCCACTTCGTCTCGTCCGTCCCGCGGTCGCGGCCCTCGAACGTCTCCTCCGCCTCCGAGGTCGGCTCCCAGTGGAGGTTCGCGTCGAGCAGGTTGACGAAGAAGTCGTTGCTCAGCGTTCCGGGCCGCTCGGTGAACGCGCCCACCGGGGAGCCGCCGTTGTTGGCGCCGAGGACGCGGAGGCCGCCGACGAGCACGGTCGTCTCCGGCGCGGTCAGCCCGAGCAGGCTCGCGCGGTGGACGAACAGGTGCTCGGCGGGCTGCGAGCGGCCGTTCTCGAGATGGTTCCGGAACCCGTCCGCGGTCGGCTCGAGCACGGCGAACGACTCCGCGTCGGTCCACTCCTGCGACGCGTCCGTCCGGCCGGGCGCGAACGGCACCTCGACCTCGTGACCGGCCGCTCGCGCCGCCTCCTCGACCGCGGCGCAGCCGCCGAGGACGATCGTGTCGGCGAGCGAGATCCGCCTGCCGCTCCCGTTCTGGCCGTCGTTGAACTCCTGCTGGATCCGCTCCAGGGCGTCGAGCGCCTTCGCGAGCTCGTCGGGCTCGTTGACGGCCCAGCCCTTCTGCGGTTCCAGCCGGATGCGGGCGCCGTTCGCCCCGCCCCGCTTGTCGCTGCCGCGGAAGGTCGACGCGGATGCCCACGCGGTCTTCACGAGCTGCGCGACCGAGAGCCCCGAGTCGAGGATCGTCTTCTTCAGCGCCGCCACGTCGTCGGCGTCGACGAGCTCGTGGTCGACCGGCGGGACCGGGTCCTGCCACAGCTGGGGCTCGGCGGGAACGCGCGGGCCGAGATAGCGCGAGACCGGCCCCATGTCGCGGTGCGTCAGCTTGAACCACGCCTTCGCGAACGCGTCGGCGAACTCCCGCGGGTTCTCGTGGAAGCGGCGGGCGATCGGTTCGTAGACGGGATCCACCCGCAGCGCGAGGTCGGTCGTGAGCATCACCGGCGGGTGCGTCCGGCCCGGCTCGTGCGGGTCGGGGACGGCCTCCCGCGCCGCCGGATCGGTCGGCTCCCACTGCCAGGCGCCGGCCGGGCTCTTCGTCAGCTCCCACTCGTAGCCGAAGAGCGTGTCGAGGAAGCTCGAGTCCCACGTGATCGGGGTCGGGGTCCACGCTCCTTCGAGGCCGCTCGTGATCGTGTCGTCGCCCTTGCCGGTGCCGTGGTCGTTCGGCCAGCCGAGACCCATCATCTGCAGCGGCGCGGCCTCGGGCTCGGGCCCGAGGTGCTCCGGCGGGGCGGCGCCGTGCGTCTTGCCGAACGTGTGCCCGCCGGCAATCAGCGCAACGGTCTCCTCGTCGTTCATCGCCATGCGGCTGAACGTCTCCCGCACGTCGCGCGCGGCCTTCACCGGGTCGGGCTCGCCGTTCGGCCCCTCCGGGTTGACGTAGATCAGGCCCATCTGCACGGCCGCGAACGGATTCGCGAGCATGCGGTCGCCGCTGTAGCGCTCGTCGCCGAGCCACGTGTCCTCGGCGCCCCAGTCGACGTTGTCGGGCTCCCACGTGTCCTCGCGGCCGCCGGCGAAGCCGAAGGTCTCGAAGCCCATCGACTCGAGCGCGCAGTTGCCGGCGAAGACCAGGAGGTCGGCCCACGAGATCTTCCGGCCGTAGCGCTGCTTCACCGGCCAGAGGAGGCGGCGCGCCTTGTCGAGGTTCACGTTGTCGGGCCAGCTGTTGAGCGGCGCGAAGCGCTGCTGCCCGGAGCCGGCGCCGCCGCGGCCGTCGCGGATGCGGTACGTGCCGGCGGCGTGCCAGGCCATGCGGATGACGAGCGGGCCGTAGTGGCCGTAGTCGGCGGGCCACCAGTCCTGCGACGTCGTCAGGGCCTCGATGACGTCCTTCTCGAGGGCGTCGAGGTCGAGCGTCGCGAACTCGGCCGCGTAGTCGAAGTCCTCGCCCATCGGATCGCCCAGCGGGCTGGGCGGCTGGAGGAGCTTCAGGTCGAGCGCGTTCGGCCACCAGTCGCGGTTCGTCCGGCCGGTCGTCGGCGCGTGTCCGTTGCCGTCTCCGCCCGTCGCCGGGCAGTTCTTCGTGTCTTCCATGCTTGCCTCCGGATCGCTGCGGCTGTGCTCGACTCTAGCCGCCGACCGTGAACCAGGGACTCGTCTGCCGCGTGACCCGGCCGGGGTCGACGCGGCTCACGAGCCGGACGTCGAGACGGTAGAGGCCGGGGGGGAGCTTCCGCCGCGGCAGCGTGACCGTCTGCGGTGCGCCGCCGCCCCTGAGCGCGCCGCGGCGCGCGAGCACTGGGCGGCCGTGGATGCGGTCGAGCGTGACGAGATAGAGGCAGTCGCGGCTGCAGCCGAGGACGACGGACGCCGGCGCCGTGGTCGTGAGCGCCTGCGGGAACGTCAGCGTCGTGGGCTCGACGCTCGCTCCGAATCCCGGGCAGACGACGATCCCGCGGCCGGCGTCGAGGATGGCCTGCCGGACGGCGCTCGCGGACGGCTTCACGTCGCCGCCCGCGTAGTAGAGGCCGGTCGCCGGCTCCGCCGTCGTCGCGCTGTCGACGAGCCGGTCGAAGAGCAGTCCCGTGACGTCCGTCGTGCAGGAGGCGGCGCCGACGGCGGCCGCGTACGCCGAGGCCTGCTCCTCCGGCGACACCGCGCCGTCGGACGGCGGTGCGCCGCCCGTGTATGCGCCCAGCTCCGACGACGGGACGATCGTCGCGCTGGGGACGGCGTCGAGGAGGATCGGCGGCGCCGTCCCGAACGCCCTCGCGAGCACGGACTGGAGGTTCGAGGCATTGCTGGCGGCCCACCTGCCGGTGCCGGGCTCGGGTGCGGGTTGGAACTCGACGATCCCGGCTCGGGCGCCGTCCGTCTTGAGCTCCTTCGCGAAGACGACCGCCGTAAGTTTCGGCTTCGCGGTCGTCCCGCTGATGGCCGGCCCCACCGCGACGTCCGACCGCACCCCTGCGACGGCCGAGTGGACGGCGGCCAGCGCGTCGGCGTACGCGGGCGCGGTGTCGCGCGTCGGCGCGGGCGTGAGGACGAGATCGCGGAGCAGCGGCGTCTGCTGGGCGAGCGAGGCGGCGTATCCGGCCAGTTCGGCGCGTCCGGTGTCGTCCGTGGGCAACTGGGCCGCGCTCAGGTCGACCACGAGGCCGACGTTCGTCGGGAGGCTCTGCAGCGAGGCGACGAGCGTGGGATCGGGCGCCGTCTCGCCGGGCTGCCAGGCGACGGTCATGCGGACGAGCGTGAGCCCCAGCGGCGTCGCCTGCGCGGCCTGCGCCGCCGTGTCGAGCCCGGCCCCGACCGCGAACGTCGGAGGGGCGGGCGTTCCGACCGCCGTGAGCTTCCTCGTCCGGCGCAGCTGCCGGCCCTGCCCTTCGACCCGGACGAGCGGCAGGCTCTGGAACGACGCCTTGTTGCCGGCCGGGTCGACGGCGGTCACGCCGATCCCGTAGATCCCGGGCCGGCCGGGCGCGCCGAGGTGGAGCGTGTGCCAGCCGCCGTCGAGGCTGAGCTGCGCGGATGCTCCGCCGCCGCTCGTGACCGTCACCCACGCCGGCTTCGAGAGCCAGAAGCGCACCGCCCCGACCGGTGCGGTCGCCACCTTGAACGCGGGCGGCTCGCGCAGGTATGCGGCGAAGCGGGCGGCCGCGGCCGCGAAGCGCGGGTCGGCCGGCGCGAGCTTCCGCAGGAGCTGGACGACGTACTTCTGGTAGGAGAGCGGCGACGGGTCGCCGGCGAGCGAGTAGTCCGTCCAGTAGCCGGTGTCGAACTGGGGGACGGTGGCCGCAGCCGCCGCCTCCATCTGCGAGGCGAGTGTGCCCGCGGTCGTGTCGCCGGTGGCGGTCGCGTACGACTGGAGCGAGAGCACCGATTGCAGCTGGGCGTTGAGCACCTGGATCCTCTTGAAGGAGTAGAGGCGGATCCACGGGCCCGCCTGGACCTTCGTCATCAGCCGTCCGGGGATCGCGCGGTACGCGCCCCGCGCCTGACGCAGGAGGGCGGCGGACTGGTCGGTCACGAGCGATGCGGCCCGTGCGAATGCCTGCGCCGCGACCGACTGCGCCATCCCCGATCTCCAGCCCGGGCGGCCGCCCTCGAAGCGGAAGTAGTACTCCCAGACGATCCCGCCGCCGCGCGGGTGGACGCCGCGTGCGATGAGCGCGTCGGCCAGGCGGGCGGCGCCGGCGGCGTCCTTCTTCGAGACGCGCACGTTGAGCGCGGAGAAGTCGGCGAGCGGATGGAACTCGAAGCAGAGGCCGGGGAAGTAGCGGTAGACGATCCCGTCCGCGTCCGAGATGTCCGTCTTCGGCGCCGGGACCCCGTGCTTCGCGAAGAAGTCGTCGTTCGCGCGCAGCTGGCCGAGGAGCGCGAGCGCGCGCGGCTTCGTCAGGCGGCCCGTGAAGACGCCCACCTGCTCGAGCGCGACCTCGATGCGCTGGGCGCGCACGCGCGGTAGGACGCGTGCGAGATGGACCGCGCGGCGGATCTCCGCGCGGAAGGCGCCGGCGGTGACGGAATCGATCTTCCCGGCCTTCGCCGCCCGCCGCACCGCGCCGAACGCGGACTCCTCGCCCGGTACGGGCGCAGGCGCGGCCGCCGCGCTCGCTGCACCGAGCAGGACGACGACGCCGAGCAGTCCGGTGAGACCCCTCACTCTCACCATGCCGGACATCATTACCGCATCAGCGGCTACTCGCTTGTAAACATCAAGCAAGACCCGACGGTGGGACGCGATCAAGGTCGCGCGGGCCGTGGCGAGATGCCCGAACCTTTCAAGGCTGACTAGGACATCTAGCTAGAGGGGGTTGATGTGAATTCGAGCCGCTCCTATTTCACATCAGGCCTCTAGAGGCTTGATGTGTATTCGGCTCCCCGTGGGGCCGTCTCAGACCAAGCCAGGGCGGTTCGGCGTCCGCAGGCCAGGCCGGTGGCCTGGTCAAGGACGACGAGGCGGCCTGGCGCCGCGTCTGAGGCGGCAACCATGGGACAGCCCGCAATGCGCATCAAGCCTCTAGATGACCTGCCTACACAGGTTGTGAACGGCTGAGGGGTCTATCCGGCCCTCCTTCGAGGCTGTGGGT
>DASQQF010000102.1:0-13010 GCA_035643535.1 Gaiellaceae bacterium | reverse complement strand
CAGGTCTTCACGAGCCCTTAGGCAGGAAGCATCGCCCGGAGACAGGCGGCGGCGTGGAGAGGCGACTACCCGTCTCCCACGCCGCCGCTGCTACCGAGTGAGGCTCTCCTCGTCCTCGGCGATCGTCTCGCGGATCTTCTCGAGCGAGCGCCGGATCAGACGGGAGACGTGCATCTGCGAGATGCCGACCTGCTGGGCGATCTGGGACTGCGTCAGCCCCTCGAAGAAACGGAGCTGCAGGATCTTCCGCTCGCGCTCGTCGAGCGCCTTGAAGCCCGGAGCGAGCACGGCGCGATCCTCCGAGACCTCGTACTGGTGCTCCTCGGTGCCGAGCGACTCGAGCGGGTCGAGGTCGTCGTCGTCGCCGCCACCACCGCCGACCGAGAGCGACAGCGACGTGTACGCGCGGCCGGACTCGAGCGCCTCGAGCACTTCTTCCTCCTCGACGCCGGCGGCCTTCGCGAGCTCCGGGATCGTCGGCGAGCGGCCGAGCTGCACCGTGAGCTGCTCGACGAGCCGCGAGAGCTGGACGTTCAACTCCTGCAGGCCGCGCGGGACGCGCACCGACCAGCCCTTGTCTCGGAAGTGCCGCTTGATCTCGCCGATGATGTTCGGCGTCGCATAGGTGGTGAGCTCGACGCCGCGCTCGAGGTCGAAGCGGTCGATCGCCTTGATCAGCCCGATCGCGCCGATCTGGACGAGATCCTCGAGTTGCTCGCCGCGGTACGAGTAGCGGCGCGCGAGGGAGCGAACGAGCGACATGTACTGCTCGATCAGCTTCTCCCGCGCCTGCAGGTCGCCGTCCTCGTGGTAGCGGCGGAGGAGGATCTTGTCGTCGATCCGCGTCACCCGGCCGCTCCTGCAGCAGCCGCGATCTTCTTCGTCAGCTCGACCCAGGCGCCGTCGTCGCGGATGTCCATCTCGTGCGTGTCGCACACGGTGTCGAGCACGCGCCGCAGGTCGAGGTCGCTCGCGCCGTCCTCCTCGTCCTCCTGCAGCGCCGCCGGGTCGAACGGTCCGACCGCGGCGCGCAGGACGTCCTCGGCGGGCGAGAGAGAGACGACGAGCTCTCCCTCGTCGTCGCGCAGCCCGAGGAGCGCCTCGAGCGCCACCTGCAGGTCCTCGAGGTCCTCGTAGGTCAGGTCGAGGCGCAGCGCCAGTCCCCCCGTCACGAGGTGCGCGATCGACCGGAAGTCCTCCTCGGCCGGTATCACGAGCCGGATCTCGTCGGTCATGCCTCGCTGCCCGCGTCGCGCAGCTCGTCCACGAGATCGCTCTCGCGACGGGCTGCGGCCTCCTTGCCCGCCTGCACTGCATGCCGCCAGTCGCGGCGCGCCTTGAAGTCGGCGGCGCCGTAGCTGACACCGGCTGCGAAGCCGGAGACCTTCTGCACCGGCCGCGTGACGGCCATGCCGACGGCGCGGACGGCCGTGTCGACGCTGTCCGCGGCGTCGACGGCGCTGTCCGTGATGCGATCCACCTTGTCGAGTTGCCCGTTCACGCGGTCCACACTGCCTCCGACCTTGCCGATGACCGGGAGGAGTGACTCCTCCGTTCCCTTGATGAACGCGGAAAGGCGCCCGACGGTTCCGGCCAGCCGTACGAGAAGGTACGCAAAGGCGATACCGACGAGGAAGAGGAACACTGCGAGCGCGAGTCGCCAGAGGTCCCCCCAGGTGAATGCGGCGACGAGCATCCGGAGCGGATCTTAGTGGTCCCGGGCCGCAGCGCGGCACCACCCTCGGGCCGCGCCGGCGCCCGCCTCCGAGGCCCACGCGAGGCAATGCCCCTAACGGCGGCTCCGCACGGGCACGAAACCGAGCGGGAGGATCGCCATCAGGATCGCTGGAATGGATCCCGCCTTCGCCTCGGATACGACCGGGATCCCGAGACCGGCGAGCGGAGTGAGCTGCGCGGCGCTCGCCGGGTCGGGGTCGGGCGCGGCGTCGCGGACGAGCCGGATCTCGTTCGACTTGCCGCGGATCACGCGGCCGATGTTCCGCTCGAGCGGCGAGCGGCCTCAGCGAGCCGACACGACCGTGCCGCTCCCGACGACGACGTCGCCGTCGTAGAGAACGGCAGCCTGACCGGGAGCGACGCCGTAGGCCGGCTCGTCGAGCTCGAGCAGGAAGCCGCGCGCCCTCCGCTCGACGTGCGCGGCCGACGCCGGCGAGCGATAGCGAAGCTTCGCGTCGACCCGCTCGACGTCGGCATGGAGCCGGCCGCGCGCCTCCACGCGCCGCCGCGCGAGCGACGCCCGCGGCCCGACGACGACCGCGTTCGTCCGCGCGCGCGTCTCGAGCACGTAGAGCGGCTCCGGGGCCGCGACCCCGAGGCCGCGCCGCTGCCCGGGGGTGAACCCCCAGTGGCCGTCGTGCCGGGCGAGCTCCGCCCCCGCCTCGTCGACGATCGCGCCGCGACGCGGTTCGAGCCCCTGCCGCGCCAGGAAGCGGCGGTAGTCGTCGCCGGCGAGGAAGCAGGCCTCCTGGCTCTCCGCGCGGCGGGCCGCCGCGAGGCCTGCGCGCTCCGCCTCCGCCCGCGTCGCCGCCTTGTCCTGCTCGCCGAGGGGGAACCAGAGCCGCGGCAGAAGGCGCGGGTCGAGCGACGCGAGCATGTAGCTCTGATCCTTCGCCGGGTCGGAGCCGCGGGCGAGCAGCAGTCGCCCGTGGCGCGCGACGATCCGCGCGTAGTGCCCGGTGACGAGCCGTTCCGCGCCGGCGCGACGAGCGAACGCGAGCAGCTCGGCGAAGCGGAAGGAGCCGTTGCAGCGAAGACACGGATTCGGCGTCTCGCCGCCTGCGTAGCCACGGACGAACGGCGCGACGACCGCGCGGCGGAACTCCTCGCGAAGGTCGAGCGTGACGTGCGGCACGCCGAGCCCGTGGCACGTCTCGCGCGCGGCGATGACGCTCTCGGGCGAGCAGCAGGCGCGCTCGGCGTCCGGCCCGTCGGGGTCGAGCCAGAGCCGGAGCGTGACACCGACCGCGTCGGGCAGCGAGCGCAGAAGGGCGACCGCGCTGTCGACGCCGCCGCTCATCGCCACGGCGACGCGACCGGGCGAGCGCGCTGCGCGGAAGGCGGGCCCGAGCGCGTTCGCGAGCGCGTCGACGGAGAGGGTCTCCCCACCCACGGCCGCCGCCTCGAACAGCGTCAGCCCGGTGAGGTCGCGGTCGAGGCCGCGCGCGTCGGCCTCGACGATCCGCTCGCCCTCGAGGAGCAGGCGCACCGAGGCCCATTCCCCGCCGCGTGTCGAATCGCCGAAGAGCTCCCGCATGCGGTCACGGTAGACGAACCGTGAAGCTCGACCCCGGCACCGAACCGAGCTATGTGATCCTGGTCTCCCAGGTGGGTGCCGTGCCTTCCTCGGCGACGCCGTCGTCAGGACGCCGGCTCCCTTGCACGTAGTGTTGGATCTACATGTTCGCCCGGCTCGGCGCACGGGGTCGAGCAAGGGAACTGTAGCGCCGCGAGGGGTCGCTACATCGTGCCGACGGCCTCGCCGAAGCTCTCGCGGACGAGCGCATCGAAGTCCGGCGGCAGCAGCCCCTCCGCGTCGGCGAACTCGCGCAGATAGAGGAGGAGATACGACTGCTCCTCGTCGCGCAGCGCGTCGCCGCCCCGCTGCTCGCGCGCGGCTCGTTCGAGGTCCCAGAGGTTCCACCGGCGGGGCTCCCGGGTCGCGCCGAGCGTGACGACGGAGGCGTGCCCGGGTTCCGCCGCCTCGCCGTCCGGCCCCGCGGAATCGCGCGGAGCCGGTCTGCGCGCGAAGACTCGCCGCCGCACGGGAGCTATGCCTCCGGCTCGGCGGAGCCGCTGCTCTCGCTCTGCGGCTCCGGTGCCCGGGTGAGGGGAGTCGTCGGTGGTGACGTGGCGGAGGACGTCCCGGCCGCGCCGACGATCGCGGCAGCGACCTGCGAGAGCTCTTCCGAGCCGAGGCCGGCCGCCGCGAGCAGCTGCTCCGCCCCCTGCTGCGCCCGGGAGAGGACGGCCGCGGCCTGGGAACGCGCCCACTCGAGCGTCTGCTCGACCTCGGCGCGCGCCGCGTTCGTCAGCTCCGTCGCCTGGTGTCGCGACTGCTCCAGGAGGCGTGCGCCCCGCGCCTCGGCCTCCTGCAGCTCGCGCGTCGCCTCGGCGTCCGCCTTCGCGAGGAGCTCGCGCGCCTCGCGCCGGGCCGCGTTGAGCGTCTCTGCGCGCTGCCGCTCGCTGTCCTGCCGGTAGCGCTCGATCTCGGCCTCCCGCTCCCGGAGCTCCTGCTGCCGCCGGCTGACCTCCTCCTCGGTGCGCGCGAGCTGCGCAGCGGAGGCCTTCTGCGCGTCGAGCTCGACGGCGTCCGCGAACTCGGCGGCCGCCCGAATGAGGTGGAGCGCGTCCATGCGGACGACGTGACCCGTCCCCCCGACAGCGGCGTCGCCGGGCCGCGAGCCCGCGACCTTGAGGACGCGGACCTGTGCCTGGAGCTGCGCGGCGTGGCGGCGATACGCGTCGAAGACCTCGCGCGCGCGCTCGGCGTCGAGCCCGTCGCCCGCGCGCGGGATGTCCTCGAAGCGCGGCAGCTCCGTCAGCGCCGGAGCACGTGCTGCGTCGGAACGCTTTGGTGCCATCAGGCGGCCTCCCTCACGACCCGACGAGTATGCGTCGGTCGGCGGACGGACACCTACGCCCGAGGCGGCGGCTCGACGAGCCGGATCCCGAGATCGCCGAGCGCCGAGTCGGGGTACGCCGTGGGCGCGCCGGTGAGCGGATCGGAGCCGCTCGACACCTTGGGGAACGCGATCACCTGGCGGATGTCGGGCTCTCCGGCGAGCAGCGCGACGAAGCGGTCGATGCCGAGCGCGAACCCGCCGTGCGGGGGCGCGCCCATCGCGAGCGCCTCGAGCAGGAAGCCGAACTTGTCCCGCTGCTCCTCCTCGCTCAGCCCCATCACGCGGAAGACGGCCTGCTGCACCTCGGAGCGGTGGATCCGGATCGAGCCGGAGCCGAGCTCCCACCCGTTCCAGATCAGGTCGTAGTGCTGGCCGAGCACGCCGCCCGGATCGCTCTCGATCTGCTTCTCGCCGCCCGGGACGGCGGCCGTGAACGGGTGGTGCATGAACGTCCAGCCGCCGGTCTCCTCGTCGCGCTCGAAGAGCGGGAAGTCGAGCACCCAGTGGAAGACGTCGCTGCCGGCGTCGATCAGGTCGAGCTCGCGCGCCAGGTGCAGCCGGAGCAGCCCGAGAACCCGTTCGGCGACGGGCTCCTCGTCGGCGACGAAGAGCGCCGTCGATCCCTCCGGGACGCCGAACGCCTGCAGCTCGCGCTCGGAGAGGAACTTCGCGATCTGCGTGAGGTTCGCGAGCCCCTTCGCGCCCCACTCCTTCGCGAGCTCCTCGAGCCGCCCCTGCTCGCCGCGGGAGAACGTCCGCGGCACGACGACGTAGCGCACGCACGGAGCGTTCCCGAAGACGCCGAAGCCGGACTCCCGGGTCACCTCCGTCGCATCCTCGATCTCGAGGCCGAAGCGGAGATCGGGCTTGTCCGAGCCGTAGCGGCGCATCGCCTCGGCGAAGGAGAGGCGCGGGAACGGCCGCGCCGGCGGCTCCTTCCCTGCCGCCTCGAACGCCGCGACGACGCACGCCTCGAGCACCTCGAGCACGTCGTCGCGCTCGACGAACGCCATCTCGAGGTCGAGCTGCCGGAACTCGAACTGCCGGTCGGCGCGGAGATCCTCGTCCCGCCAGCACGTGGCGATCTGGTAGTAGCGGTCGAGCCCGCCGACCATGCAGAGCTGCTTGAAGAGCTGCGGCGACTGCGCGAGCGCGAAGAACTTCCCCGGCTGGAGGCGCACCGGGACGAGGAAGTCGCGGGCCCCCTCGGGAGTGCCGCGCGTCATGCTCGGCGTCCACACGTCGATGAAGCCGCGCTCGTCCATCGTCCGCCGGATCGCGGCGATCGCGACGTGGTTGAGGCGGAGGTTGCGCTGCATCCGCTCCGTCCGCAGGTCGAGCCAGCGGTAGCGGAGGCGCAGGCCCTCGTCGACGCCCTCCTCGTCGAGCTGGAACGGGAGCGGCGTCGAGCGCGAGAGGATGCGCAGCACGTCGACCTGCACCTCGACCTGACCGGTCGGCAGGTTCGGGTTCACGGCCTCCGATGCGCGCGGCACGACCTCGCCCTCGGCCTGGAGGACGAACTCGTTCCTGACCTCGTGCGCGACCGCCGCCGCCTCGGCCGTGCGCTCCGGGTTGATCACGAGCTGCACCTTGCCCGTGTGGTCGCGGAGGTCGACGAAGACGAGCCCGCCGTGGTCGCGGCGCGTGTCGGCCCAGCCGGCGAGGGTGACGCGGCGGCCGGCGTCCTCGGCACGGAGGCTGCCGCACATGACGTCGCGCCAGCTCATGCGCCCAGCAGCTCCGGCAACTCGCCCTCGCCCACCTCGACGTCGGGCTCGCCTCGACGACGCAGCGTCATCCCGTCGGCGGTGACGACGAGGATCGCGCGAGCCCGCTTCTGGCCGTAGCCGATCTGGCCCTTCATCGAGCGGCCAGCGTAGTCGGCGTCCGCGGCGACTCCGGACGCCCGCAGGCGCGCCACCAGCTCGTGCACGCCCTGACCGGGCTCGCCGGCGACGAACACGTCGAGCAGGTCGTCCGCCGCCGTGATTCCCTCGAGCTCGAGCGAGAGGAGCAGTCGCTCGATGCCCGCGCCGAAGCCCACGCCGGGCGTGGGAGGGCCGCCGATCTGCTCGATCAGGTAGTCGTAGCGCCCGCCGCCGGAGATCGTCGACGCCTGCGTCGAGGGGTCGGGGCCGAGGAACTCCCACGTCGTTCGCGAGTAGTAGTCGAGGCCGCGCACGAGCGTCGGATCGAGGACGTATCGGATACCGGCGGCATCGAGCGCCGCGCGCACGGCGGCGAAGTGCTCCTCACACGCCTCGCAGAGCGACTCCCCGATCTTCGGGGCGCCCTCGAGCGTGGCGCGCACCTGCGGGCTCTTCACGTCGAACACGCGGAGCGGGCTCGTCGCGCGCTTCTGCCGCGCGTCGGCGTCGAGTGCGTCCTCGTGCTCGTCGAGCCACGCGTCGAGGCGCTCGATGTACGCCGGGCGGCACTCGCGGTCGCCGATCGAGTTGAGGTGCAGCTCGTAGCGCGTCACGCCGAGGTTGCGGAGCAGCGTGTCGTAGAGCTCTATCACCTCCGAGTCGACCGCGGGAGCGGCCGAACCGATGCACTCGACCGAGAGCTGGTTGTGCTCGCGGTAGCGGCCGCGCTGCGGTTTGTCGTAGCGGTAGTAGGTGGCGAGGGTGTAGAGCTTCACCGGCTGAGGCTCCTGCCGCATCCCGTGCTCGACGTACGCGCGGCAGATCGGCGCAGTCGCCTCCGGGCGCAGGGCGAGCGTGCGACCGCCCCGGTCCTCGAACACGTACATCTCCTTCTGGACGATGTCGGAGCCCTCGCCGGCGGTGCGCCGGAAGAGGCCGACGTCCTCGAAGACCGGCGTCTGGATCCGCCGGTAGCCGTAGAGCGCGCACAGCCGCTCCATCTCCGCCGTCACCTTCCGCCAGAGCGGCTGCTCGGACGGGAGGATGTCGTGGGTGCCCTTCGGCCGCTCGATCTTCACGGCGTCGAGGCGCGCAGCTCGGCGAGGAACGGGTTGCGCGCGAGCTCGACGCCGAGCGTCGTCTCGGGCCCGTGGCCGGGATGGACGATCGTCGTCGGCGGGAGCCGCTCGGCGAGCATGCGGATCGAGTCGAGGAGCGTGTCCCAGTCTGCGCCGGGCAGGTCGACGCGGCCGACCGACCCGGCGAAGAGCACGTCGCCGCTGAAGAGCTCGCCCTGCGCGTGGAATGCCACGTGGGCGGGAGAGTGACCTGGGACGGAGAGGCACTCGAAAACGATCCCCGCGACCTCGATCGTCTCGCCGCCGTGCAGGAGGTGCTCCGGGGTGTGCGGGTGCCCGATGATCCCCACGGGGGCGAACTCCGGGAACCGCTCGAGCCGGTCGGCCTCCCCGGCGGGCATCCAGACCTCCGCGCCCGTCCCCTCTGCGAGATCGCCGACGCCGCTGATGTGGTCGAAGTGGCCGTGCGTGACGAGGATCGCCGCGCAGCTCGTGCCGAGCCGGGCGAGCTCGAGACGCAGGTCGGCGGCTTCGCCGCCCGGGTCGATCACCACGGCCTCGGACGCGCCGCGCTCGGCGCGGACGACGTAACAGTTCGTCTGCAGCGGCCCGACGGCGTACCTGTCGACTGCGAGCGGCATCGCGCGCGAGTGTAGTGACTCGTTCGAGCCGATTAGCGCCTTGCCGGTGCGGGAAGGTGCGGCCCGTGCACCACTGGAGGCTGCACGAGGTCGAGACGCCGCGGGCATCCCGCTCGCCGGTCGTCCTCCATTCGCGCGACGGGGCGGAACGGGTCGTGCTGATCGAGCTCGGCCCCGGCGAGGAGCTCGGCGAGCACGGCGTCAAGGAGTCGGCGCTCCTGCTCGTGCTCGACGGGAGCGTACGCGTCGAGGCGGCGGACGAGGCGATCGACGCCGGCCGGGGCGTCCTCTTCCAGTTCGACCCGGACGAGCGGCACTCGGTCACGACCGACCGCGGCGCCCGGATTCTCCTCACGCTCGCACCGTGGCCCGGCGAGGGCCACTACCGCGGCGACGAGTCCCGTTCCGGCGTCAGCGCTTCTTAGACCGCCCGGTGCCGCCTCCGCCCTGGCCCTGGCGCTGCTGCCAGCGACGGTACGTCATGCGGTCGATCATGTACGTGAACGGAATGAAGAGCACGACGTAGAGCAGGGCGATCAGGAACGAATACGGGAGCGAGCGGGCATGGCCCTTCGACCCCCAGAGGTAGAAGAACGCGAACACCGCCACCCCGAGGATCAGCGACCGCTTCGCGGCGCGCTGCCACGAAGGCTCGGGCGGGACGCGCGTACCGCGAGGCTTCTGCTTCTGCTGCGACTTCGCCTTCGGCTTGCCGTCGTCGCGCCGCTCGCGCGTCGCGACGGCCGCCTCCTCCGGCGGCTCGTCGAGCTCGTTCCCCTCGGCGTCGACCCACACCGTCTCGTATTCGTGGCGCCGTTCCTTCTCGGCCCGGCGCCGTTGCTTCTTGGTGGGCATGAAGGGTTAGGGTAGCTCGCCTCCGGCGACCACCCGAGCGACGACCCGGCCCCCGAGGTGGTATGCGAGGTAGCGCCAGTCGGGAGCGTCGAGCAGTGCGACGTCGGCGCGATAGCCGGGTGCGAGGCGGCCGATCCGCCCGGCGCGACCGAGGACGTGCGCGGCGTTCACGGTGCAGGCTGCGAGTGCCTCGGCCGGCGAGAGATGGAGCTGCGTCGCGGCGAGCGCGCAGACGAGCGGCAGGCTCTCGCAGAACGCGCTGCCCGGGTTGAAGTCGGTCGCGAGCGCGATCACGGCCCCGGCGTCGACGAGCGCGCGCGCCGGCGGCATCGGCCGGTCGAGGAAGAGGGCGCTCGCCGGCAGGAGGACCCCGGCGACCTCGCCCGCGGCGAGCGCGCGCACGCCGTCGGGCCCCGTCGCCTCGAGGTGGTCGACCGACCGCGCGCCGAGCTCGAGCGCGAGCGGGACGGCGCCGCTCTCGGTGAACTGGTCGCCGTGCAGGCGGAGCGCGAGACCCGCGTCGCGGCACGCCTCGAGGTAGCGGCGCGCCTGCGCCGCGTCGAAGGCACCGCGCTCGAGGAACACGTCCGCCGCCTCCGCGAGCCTCGCCGCCTCCGGGAGCACCTCGGCGAGGGCGAAGTCGAGGTACGCCTCGGCGTCCGCGAACTCGGGCGGAACCGCGTGCGCTCCGAGCCAGGTCGGGATCCCGCCGGCGTCGCGGATCGCCCGGAGCGACGCGAGCTCCGTCTCGCGGTCGAGCCCGTACCCGGACTTCGCCTCGAACGTCGTCGTGCCCTCGCGCCGCATCCATCCCGCGTGCCGCTCGACCGCCTCGCGCAGCCCGTCCTCGCCCGCCGCGCGGGTCGCGCGAACGGTCGACAGGATCCCGCCGCCTGCCGCGTGCAGCTCCTCGTAGCCGGCACCGCCGGCGCGGAGGGAGAACTCGTCGACGCGGTCGCCGCCGAACGCGGCGTGCGTGTGGCAGTCGACGAGGCCGGGGACCGCGCACAGCCCACGCGCGTCGACCTCGACGACGTCGCCGTCGAGCGGCGCGAGGTCGCGCATCCGCCCCACCGCCTCGATCGTGTCGCCGGCGCAGAGGACATAAGCATCCTCGAGCACCTCGACGTCGCCGAGCGCAGCCCCACGGAGCGGCGCCCGCGTGCCCGCAGGGGTGGCGAGCTGGGCGAGGTCGCGGACGAGCAGACGCGGCGTCACGGGCCGCCGGGAACGTGCGGGATGCGCAGCCCGCCCCGCTCGGCCGCCTCTACCGCTTCCTGGTAGCCCGCGTCGACGTGCCGCATCACGCCCGTTCCGGGGTCGGTCGTCAGGACGCGCTCGAGCCGCTCCGCCTGCGCGTCGGTGCCGTCGGCGACGACGACCATGCCCGCGTGGATCGCGTTGCCGATCCCGACGCCGCCGCCGTGGTGGACGCTCACCCACGTCGCTCCCGCCGCGACGTTGACGAGCGCGTTGAGGATCGGCCAGTCGGCGATCGCGTCCGAGCCGTCGCGCATCGACTCGGTCTCCCGGTACGGCGAGGCGACGGAGCCGGCGTCGAGGTGGTCGCGGCCGATCACGACGGGCGCCTTGACCTCGCCGCTGCGCACGAGCTCGTTCATCAGGAGCCCCGCCTTCGCGCGGTCGCCGTAGCCGAGCCAGCAGATCCGCGCGGGCAGCCCCTGGAACGCCACCCGCTCGGGCGCCAGCTCGAGCCAGCGCTGCAGGAGCGGGTCGTCCGGGAACAGCTCCCGCAGCTTCTCGTCGACCGTCGCGATGTCGGCCGGGTCGCCGGACAGCGCCGCCCAGCGAAACGGCCCGATCCCTTGACAGAAGAGCGGCCGGATATAGGCCGGGACGAAGCCCGGGTATGAGAAGGCCTCCTCTACGCCACCTTCACGCGCCTCACCCCGCAGGTTGTTGCCATAATCGAAAACATACGCGCCGCGCCGGACGTACTCGAGCAGCGCCTCGACATGGCGGACGATCGACGCGCGCGCGAGCCGGAGGTATTCGCCCGGATCGGACGAGCGGAGCGTCGCCGCCTCCTCCACCGAATAGCCACGCGGGATGTACCCGTTGAGCGGATCGTGCGCCGCCGTCTGGTCTGTGAGCAGGTCGAACTCCTCGCCGCGCGCTGCGAGCTCGGGAACGACGTCCGCCGCGTTCCCGAGCAACCCCACCGAGAGCGGTCGGCGCTCGGCGGCGGCCCGTCGGACACGGTCCAGCGCGTCGTCGAGCGAGTCGGCCGCCTCGTCGAGGTAGCCCGTCTCGAGCCGTCGCTCGATCCGCGCCGGATCGACCTCGATGCAGAGGATCGCGGCGCCCGCCATCGTCCCGGCGAGCGGCTGCGCACCGCCCATCCCGCCCAGGCCGGCGGTGAGGATCGTCCGCCCGCGCAGGTCGGGCGAGCCGAAGTGCTTCTCGCCCGCGGCCGCGAACGTCTGATACGTCCCCTGGAGGATCCCCTGGCTCGCGATGTAGATCCACGAGCCCGCGGTCATCTGGCCGAACATCGTCAGGCCCTCCGCTTCGAGCCGGCGGAACTCGTCCCAGGTGGCCCAGCGCGGGACGAGCAGCGAGTTCGCGATCAGGACGCGCGGCGCGCCCTCGTGCGTCGTGAAGATGCCGACCGGCTTCCCGCTCTGCACGAGCAGCGTCTCGTCGGGGCCGAGCTCGAGCAGCGCCGCGACGATCCCCCGCAGCGCGTCGTGGTTGCGCGCGGCCTTGCCCGAGCCGCCGTAGACGACGAGCTCCTCGGGGCGCTCGCCCACCTCCCGGTCGAGGTTGTTCAGGAGCATGCGGAGCGGCGCCTCGGTCGACCACTGGCGCGCGTTCAACTCGGTGCCGCGCGGGGCGCGGATCGACGAGAGGTCGCCGCAGAGCGCCTCGACCCGCGCGGCCAGCGTGTCGGTCGTGCTCATGCCAGTTCACCCACCTCCCGCTCGACCGCCCGCACGAGAGAGCCGTCGCGGATCGAGGCGGCCACCGTCTCGATATCGCCGGCGAGCGGACGATCGTCGCGCAGGCGCGGCGAGAGCTCACGCACCGCCCCGCGTGCCGCTCGCGCACCCGTCCCCGGCTCGAGCGGCGCGTGGAACTCGACGGCCTGCGCGGCCGCGAGCAGCTCGATCGCGAGCGCCCGTTCACCGTTCGCGAGCACCTGCCACGCCTTCAGGCCCGCGGCGTTTCCCATCGAGACGTGATCCTCCTGGCCGGCACTCGTCGGGATCGAGTCGACCGACGCCGGATGACAGAGCGCCTTGTTCTCGGAGACGAGGGAGGCGGCCACGTACTGGGGGATCATGAACCCGCTGTTGAGCCCGCCGTCGCTCGTGAGGAAGGCGGGCAGGCCGTCGGAGAGGTTCGGGTTGACGAGCCGCTCGACCCGGCGCTCGGAGATGCTCGCGAGCTCGGCGACCGCCATCGCGAGGCCGTCGAGCGCGAAGGCGAGCGGCTGCCCGTGGAAGTTGCCGTTCGAGACGAGCTCGTTTCCGTCGACGAGGACGAGCGGGTTGTCGGTCGCCGCGTTCAGCTCGACGGACACCGTGTAGTCCGCGTAGTCGAGGAGGTCGCGGGACGCGCCGTGCACCTGTGGCGCGCAGCGCAGCGAGTACGCGTCCTGCACCTTGTCGCACCAGCGATGCGCCTCGATGATCGCCGATCCCTCGAGGAGCCGGAGGACGTTCGCCGCGGCCGCCTGCTGCCCGCGCAGCGGCCGTAGGGCGTGGATCTCGGGCAGGAACGAGGTGCGGGAGCCCTGCAGCGCCTCCACCGAAAGCGCGCACGCGATGTCCGCCGCGCGGGCGAGCCGGCGCGCGCGGGCGAGCCCGAGGGCGCCCGTCGCGGCCATGAACTGCGTGCCGTTGATGAGCGAGAGCCCCTCCTTCGCCTCAAGTCGCGTCGGCTCGAGCCCGACTC
>DASQQF010000101.1:0-15519 GCA_035643535.1 Gaiellaceae bacterium | reverse complement strand
TGCGCTGACGGTCGCGGAGCTGCCGCAGCCCGGCTCCGCGTTGCCGCGGCTCCGCAGGCGCCTGCGCGGCCTCGTCGACGAGCGCCGCTTCGAGGACGCCGCCCGGCTCCGTGACCGGCTCGCTGCAGTCGAGACCGTCTGCCGCGAGCTGGAGCGGCAGGAGCGTCTGCGGAGGCTCGGCCGGTGCCTGCTCGCCCCCGGCCTCGAGCCGGGGCACGTCGACGCGCTGTTCGTCGCCGGGGGACGGATCGCTGCGCAGCGTACGCTGCCGCCGGGCGCCGGCGTCCTCGAGGTCGAGGCGGGCCTCGCCGCCGCACGTCGGGCACGCGCCGATGCCGGTGACGCGGTGTCACTCGAGGGGACGGAGCTCGACGAGCTCCTCCTGCTCGAGACCTTCCTGCGGCGGCCGCCGCCCGAGCTGCGGGTCGCGCGGCTGCGGCGGGACGCGATCCTCGCCGCCGCGGCCGGGCTGGCGGCACTGCAGGCGTAGCGTTCGCGCAGCCGGGAAGCCCCCGCGCGTGGCACTTGCCGGCGTGCAGAGGACGCAGCGTTCCCTCGACCGCAGGGCGCGCGTCCTCCTGATGGCGAACACGCGGCGTCGCGAGCTCGGCAGCCGCCGCGGCCGCTTCAGCGC
This sequence comes from Gaiellaceae bacterium, assembly GCA_035643535.1. Classification (GTDB taxonomy): domain Bacteria; phylum Actinomycetota; class Thermoleophilia; order Gaiellales; family Gaiellaceae; genus Palsa-739. The sequence goes on along the minus strand of DASQQF010000101.1, from coordinate 14,885 downwards.
CCCCTCCCCGCGCCGCTATCCCTTCCAGTGGTTCTGGGACTCGTGCTTCCACGCGATCGTCTGGTCACGCTACGACTGGCGCCGGGCCGCCGACGAGCTCGACGCGCTCCTCGCCTGGCAGCGGCCCGACGGATTCATCCCCCACGTCGTCTTCTGGGACCAGCGGCGGATCTCGATCTGGAAGTGGTGGCACTACATGGAGAGCCTCGGCACGCCGAGACGGAAGCCGCACACGACGGAGCAGATTCAGCCGCCGGTCCTCGCGCTCGCCGTCGAGCGGGTCGCGGAGGCCGGGGGCGGCGCGACGTACCTGCGACGCGTGCTCCCCAAGCTCGTCGCATACCACGAGTACCTGGCGGCGCAGCGCGATCCCGACGACGACGGGCTCATCTCGGTGATCTCGCAGTTCGAGACCGGCCTCGACTTCAGCCCCGTCTGGCGCGCCGGCGGGAGTCGCGACCTCAAGGGGCCGCTCGTGTTCGCGCGGCTGCGCCGGCCGCAGGTGCCCACGCGCCTCCGCCGCTACGACCTCGACCGCGTCTTCCGCGGCGACCTCCACCAGGAGTCGGTACTCGTGAACGCGATCTACGGTCGCGCGCAGCGCGTGCTCGCACGGCTCGCCCGCTCGGTCGACGCGGAGGCGGTGGCGGCGCGAGCCGACACCCGTGCCGACCGGGTGACCGAGGCGCTCGTCGCGAAGTGCAGCAGCTCGCGGGACGGCCTCTTCCACGACCTCGTCGGGCGAGACGAGCGGCGCACGTCGGTGAGGACGATTTCGGCCCTCATGCCGCTCCTGCTCGACGACCTGCCGTCCGAGCACGTCGACCGGCTGGTCGAGAACCTCACCGACCGGCGCCGCTTCTGGCCCGCCTACCCGGTGCCGTCGATCGCGCTCGACGAGGAGACGTTCAGCCGCGACAGCCGGCTGTGGGGGATCAGGTTGACCTGGCGGGGGCCGCTCTCGATGAACACGAACTGGCTGCTCGCGCACGCGCTCGACGAGCACGGCTACGGCGACCTCGCCCGAACGATCGGCGACGGCTCGCGCGAGCTCGTCGCGCGACACGGCTTCAACGAGTTCTACGACCCGCTCGACGGCTCGCCGGTCGGAGAGCCGAGGTTCGGCTGGGCGACGCTCGCCGTCGACATGCCGTAGCGACCGTAGAGGTGGCACTCCACCTCGACGTCGGCGGCGGGCGCGAGCGCCGGCGCCTGCGCGTCGTGGAAGTCGAGCTCGAGCCGCCCGCCGGCCGCCTCGAGCCGGCGTACGCCGCGCCAGAACGGCTCGTCCGGAGCTTCGCTCCGGATCCGTTCGAGCACCGCGACCATCTCCTCCGCCGAGCGCCCCCTCGGCGCCGGCAGCCGCACCTCCCCCGACGGTTTGTCGAGCGAGGCCAGGTTGCCGAACAGCGCCTGCTCGTCCTCGACGCCGGCCTCGCCCGCGGCGCGCGCCCAACGCGCCTCGAGCAGCTCGCGCAGATCGCGCGACTCCCACCCGCACGGCTCGAAGGCGAGCGGGCAGCGGGGGTGGAAGTGACAGCCGAGCGGCGGCCGCGACGCGTCGGGCACCTCGCCGCGCGGCAGATCGCGCGGCACCGCACGCTGCGGGTCGGGCTCCGGGATCGCCCGGAGGAGCGCCCGTGTATACGGATGCTTCGGGTCGGCGTAGATGGCCGGCGCCGGGCCGATCTCCACGATCCGGCCGAGGTACATGATCGCGATCCGGTCGCAGAAGAAGCGCGCCGTCGCGAGGTCGTGCGTGATGTAGAGGTAGGTGAGGTCGAAGTCGCGCTTGAGCGCGAGCATCAGCTCGAGGATCTTCGCGCGGACGCTCATGTCGAGCATCGAGACCGGCTCGTCCGCGACGAGCAGCACCGGGTTGAGGATGAGAGCCCGCGCGATCACCGCCCGCTGCTTCTGCCCGCCGGAGAGGTCGCCCGGGAACTTGTCGAGATACGCGTCCGCCGGCGCGAGCCCCACGCGCTCGAGCACTTCGGCCACCCGGAGCCGGAGCCGGTCGCGGTCGCGCTCGAGCCCGTGGATCTGGAGCGGATGACCGACCGCCTGGCCGATCGTCATCGCCGGATTGAGCGAGGCGTGCGGATCCTGGAAGACGACCTGCATCCGCCGCCGCAGCGCCCGGAACTCGCGCTCCGGCAGACGCGTGATCTCGCGTCCCTCGAACTCGGCGCTGCCGCCGGTCGCCCGGACGAGCCCGAGCAGCGTCCGCCCGAGCGTCGTCTTGCCGCTGCCCGACTCGCCGACGAGGCCGAGCACCTCGCCGCGGCGGATGTCGAGCGAGACGCCGTCGACGGCGCGCACGACGCCGGCCTCGCGGCCCACGAGCCGGTCGACGAAGCTGCCGCGGATCGAGTAGTACGTCTGAAGATCGCGGATCGAGACGAGCGGCTCCTCGGCCGCCCGGCTCCCGGCCGCTGGTGCCGCGGTCTCAGGCCTCATCCGCGACCCCGATCGCCTCGCGCTCGAGCGGCAGCTCCCCGCCTGCGGGGATCCGCGGCGCCGGCCCGTGCAGCCAGCACTGCACCCGCCGTGCCGCGGCGAGCCGCTGCTCGACCGGTTCCAGCAGCGCGCACACGCGCATCGCCTCGGGACAACGCGGATGGAAGCGGCAGCCCGGCGGCGGCTCGATCAGGTTCGGCGGCGCCCCCGGGATCGAGTGGAGCTCCGTCGTCTCGAGCGAGATCGTCGAGCGGAGGAGCTCGCGCGTATACGGGTGCGCCGGCTCGGCGAAGACGTCGCGCACCGGCCCCTCCTCGACGATCTTCCCGGCATACATGACGGCCATCCGGTCGCACGACTCGGCGACGATGCCGAGGTTGTGCGTGATCAGGAGGAGCGCCGTCCCGAAGTTGCGCTTCAGATCTGCGAGCAGGGCGAGGATCTGCCCCTCGACGATCACGTCGAGCGACGTCGTCGGCTCGTCCGCGACGAGGAGCTTCGGCCGCAGGACGAGCGCGAGGGCGATCATGATCCGCTGCCGCATCCCACCGGAGAACTCGTGCGGGTACTGGCTGAACCGCGTGGGCGGAATGCCCATCCGGCCGAGCGTCTCGAGCGAGCGCCGGCGGATCTCCCGGTCCGAAAGACCCGGCTCGTGCTGCTTCAGGGTCTCGCGAAAGTGGTCGGAGATCCGCAGCAGCGGGTTCAGCCGCGTCATCGGCTCCTGGAAGACGAGCCCGAGGTCGGGCCCGCGCAGCCGCCGCAGCTCCTTCGGCGAGAGCCGGACGAGGTTGCGGCCGCCGTACAGCACCTCGCCGTCGGCGCGGGCGCCCTCCGGCAGGAGGCCGAGGATGCCGCGGCCGAGCGTCGACTTGCCGCAGCCCGACTCGCCGACGAGGCCGACCACCTCGCCCTCGCCGATCTCGAGCGAGACGTCCTCGACCGCGCGCACGGGGCGGCCGGGCGTCCCGTAGTAGACGCGCAGGCGGCGCACCTCGAGGACGCTCACTTCTTTGCCTCCGGCAGCGGGTCGAAATCGATGCGGCCGAACCGGCGCCGCCGCAGCACCGGGTTGAGCGTCTCGTTCAGGCCCTCGCCGAGCAGCGTCAGGCCGGTGACGAGCAGGACGATCGCGAGGCCCGGGAAGAGGCCCGTCCACCAGATCCCGGAGGCCGCGTCCGAGACGGCACGGTTGATGTCGTATCCCCACTCGGCACCCTGCGTGGGCTGGATCCCGTAGCCGAGGAAGCCGAGCGCGGCGAGCAGGAGGATGGCGTCTGCCGCGTTGAGCGTCGCGATCGGCGGCACGTTCTGGACGACGTTGAAGAAGACGTACTTGCGGATCACCGTCCGCGGCCGCGCGCCGAGCGCCCGCGCCGCGTCGACGTACGGCTCCTCGCGCACGCTGATCACGTGGTTGCGGACGACGCGGAAGTAGAGCGGGACGTACGCGACGGTGATCGCGATCGCCGCCGTCAGCACGCCCTGGCCGATGCTGCTGGAGGAGAGCAGGAACGCGATCACGATCGCGATCAGCAGGTAGGGGAAGGCGAAGAGCGCGTCCATCACGAGCACGAGCGCGCGGTCGAGGATCCCGCCGAAGTAGCCGGAGATCAGCCCGAGGGGGACGCCGACCGTGAGCGCCATCGCGAGCGCGATCACGACGACCTTGAGCTCCGTCTGGGCTCCCCAGATCACGCGCGCCATCACGTCGCTCGACTGCACCGTCGTACCCATCCAGTGCGCACCCGAAGGATGTGCGAGCTGCGGGAAGCGGACGCCGTGGGCCCGGTACTCGTTGAACCCGTACGGCGAGATGAGCGGCGCGAAGACGCCGAGGACGACGAAGAAGAGCGTGATCCCCGCCCCCGACCAGAGCATCCCGCGGGCGATCCCGCTTGCCTCCCGGATCGGCCTCGTCGCGTGACCGAGCGCGATCAGCCGCGCACGGCCGTGCGGCGTACGCGGAGCAGGGCGAGGAGCCGCGACGCTAATAGCGGATCCTCGGGTCGACGTACGCGTTGATGAAGTCCACGAGCACGCTCACGGCGACGACGACGAGCGCGAAGAGGACGATGATGCCCTGCACGGCGATGTAGTCGCGGTTCTCGAGGTAGAGGACGAGCGCGTGGCCGATTCCAGGCCAGTTGAACGTCGTCTCGGTGAGGACGGCGCCGCCGAGCAGGAGCGCGAGGTTGAGGCCGACGACGGTGATCACCGGCACGAGGGCGTTCTTGAAGGCATGCTGGAAGACGACGCGGCGCTCGACGATTCCACGCGCCCGCGCCGCTTCGATGTAGTCGTCGCGGAGCGTCCGGATCACGTTGATGCGGATCAGGCGGATGAAGATGCCGGCAGTGGCGAGGCCGAGGGTCGTCGCCGGCAGGATCAGGTGCTTCACGACGTCCCACAGCGCGCCCCAGTTGCGGTCCCAGATCGCGTCGACGAAATAGATGTTCGTGTGCGTCTGGAGCAGTGCCTGCGTGATCGGGCTCGCCTGGTCCGAGATGGGAAGCCAGCCGAGCCAGACGCCGAAGACGAGCTGCGCCATCAGGCCGAGGAAGAAGACCGGCGTCGCGTAGACGACGATCCCGAACAGGCGCCCGAACACGTCGAGCGGCGTGTCGCGGTAGCGGCCCGCGACGAGACCGACCAGGACGCCGACGACGATCGCCACGAGCATCGCGAAGAACGTGAGCTCGAGGGTGGCGGCGCCGTTCTGCGTGATGATCTGCGAGAGCGGACGGTTGTCGGTGATCGTCGTGCCGAAGTTGCCGCGCAGGATGTTCCAGATGTAGTCGCCGTACTGGACGAGCAGCGGCTTGTCGAACCCGAGCCGATGCTCGATCTGCTTGATCGCCGCGACGGGGACGTGCCCGCCGAGCGACGCCTCGATCGGGTTCCCCGGCGCGACCCGCATCAGGAGGAAGACGAGGGTCAGGAGGATGAGCACCATCGGCACGACGAGCGCGAGGCGCGTGATGAGGTACGTCCTGAGCGAGGTGCCGGTCACGGGGCGAGTCGGTCGAGGTGGAGGGGCGTCCCGCTCCGGGACGCCCCTCCGGTCGTCGGGCCTACGACTTCGAGATCAGCCAGAAGCGCATGTAGTACGTCGCGTCCAGCGTCGAGGGGATGCCTTTCACGTTGCTGCGGCCGACGGCGATCATGTTCCCCTGCCAGTACGGGATCGTCGGCAGGGTCTTCGCCGCCACGGTCTGCATCCCACGGATGTACTTCATGCGCAGCTTCGTCGTGCGCGCCGCGCGCTCCTTCGCGATGAGCTTGTCCATCGCCTTGTTGTTGTAGCCGTTGTTGTAGAACGAGTTCGGCTGGTAGAAGGAGACGGTGTAGTCGTCGGCGTCCGGATAGTCCGGGAACCAGCCGAGCTGGAACGCACCGTACGTCTTCCCGAGCGCGCCGCTGTACTGCGCCCACTCGGCCGACTTCAGCGTCACCTTGAACAGCTTCGACGCGTTGAGCGCCCGCTGGATCTCGACGTACTCGTCCGCGGACGCGTCACCGTAGTGCGACGGCGTCCACCAGAGTTGGATCGGCATCGGCGTCTTCACGTGCGCCGCCTTCATCGCCGCCTTCGCCTTCGCGAGGTTCGGCTTCGCCCCGTAGATCGACTTGTACGCCTGCGTGGCTCCCGGCAGCCCCTTCGGCACCATCGAGTAGAGCGGCGTCACCGTGTTGTGGTAGACGCGGCTCGCGATCGTCTGCCGCGGGAACAGGTAGGCGATCGCCTTCCGCACGTTGATGTTGTTGAACGGCGGCCGCTTGACGTTGAAGACGAGATAGCGGATGACCACGCCCGGCGCCGAGTGGACGACGAGCGCCTTCTCCTTCTTCATCGACGAGATCTCGGTCGGCGTGAACGTCTCGAAGGCCATGTCGAGGTTGCCCTGCTCGAGCGCGAGCTTCATCGTCGACGACTTCGAGAAGTAGTTGATGATCACGCCCTGGTTCTTCGGCTTCGGGCCCCAGTAGTTCTTGTTCGGCGTGAACACCGCCTGCTGGCCCGGCGTGTACTTCGAGAGCACGTACGGGCCGGTACCGATCATGTCGGCGGTATCCGTGTTCGACAGGATCTTGTTCGCCGGGAACTTCGACTTCTCGACGACGTAGCCGGCGTTCGTGGAGAGGATGTACGGCCAGATCGAGAAGGGCTCCTTCAGGTGGAAGACCACGGCGTACTTGCCCTTCGTCGTCGTGCTCTTGAGGTCGGACAGCAGCGTCCAGATGCCCTGATCGCCCTTGATCTTCTGCACGCGGTCGAACGAGTACTTCACGTCGGCCGACGTCATCGGGTTGCCGTCGGAGAACTTCACGCCGTGCCGGAGCTGGCACGTCCACGTCTTGAGGTTCTTCGAGTGGCTGCAACCCGTCGCGAGCTCCGGCTTCAGCTTCGCCCCGTTCGGGAACCCGTAGAGCCCCTGGAAGATCAGCAGGTCGACGGTGAACGAGCCGTAGTCGTACTGGTTGGCCGGGTCGATGTTGACGACGGTGTCCGTCGTCCCGTCGACGATGATCCCGTTGTTTGCCTTGCTCCCGCCGTAGGCGCTCGCGGCGAGCGCGGCGGCCGCCGCGACGGCTGCGACGGAGACCCCCGCCAGCAGCAACCTGCGTCTCTTGCCCATCTACGCCCCTCCTTGACCGGTTGACCACGCGAGGCGAGACATCCCCGCTCCGCTTCCCGAGAGCCAATCGCATCCGCCTGGCGCGGTCAAGCGCCGGCGGGGTGCGCTTAGCCTCGTCTTAGGCGGCGACGGAGATGAGGTCGCGCAGCGCGCCGAGCCTGGCGAGCGCCTGACCCTCGAGCTGGCGGACGCGCTCCCGCGTCAGGTCGAGCTCGTGACCGATCGCCTCGAGCGTCCACGGCTCGCCGTCGAAACCGAAGCGGAGCTCGAGGATCCGCCGCTCCCGCTCTGGTAGCGCCTCGAGCGCCCGCCGCACACCCTGGCGGCGGAGCGACTCCTCGGCCTCGTCGAACGGGTCGACGGCCTCCCGGTCGGCGAAGAGGTCGCCGAGCTCGCCCTCGTCTTCGGCGCCGACGGTCTGGTTCAGCGAGACGGACGCGTTCGCGGCGCCGAGGGCCTCGTCGACGTGCTGCATCGGCAGCCCGGTCGCCTCGGCGAGCTCCTCCTTCGTCGGCTCGCGCCCGAGCTCGACCTCGAGCCGGCGCGCCGCGCGCGAGAGCTTCTGCTGGCGCTCGACGACGTGGACGGGAACCCGGATCGTGCGCGCGTGGTTCGCGACCGCGCGCTGCACCGACTGGCGGATCCACCAGGTCGCGTACGTCGAGAACTTGTAGCCACGCCGCCAGTCGAACTTCTCGACCGCGCGGTTGAGGCCGAGCGTGCCCTCCTGGATCAGGTCGAGGAACGGCACCCCGAGGCCGCGATAGCCCTTGGCGATCGAGACGACGAGACGCAGGTTCGACTCGATCATGCGGCGCTTCGCCGTCGCGTCGCCTCGCTCGATCTGCTTCGCGAGCATGACCTCGTCGGCCGCGGTCAGGAGCTTGTGACGCCCGACGTCGGCGAGGAAGAGCTGCAGGCTGTCCGCCGCGCCGGAGACGACCGGCGCCGGAGCCGGAGCCGGCTCCGCCGGCTCGGCGGGCTTCTCCTTCTCGGCCGCGGGCCGGGGCTGGACGACGGCGACGGCCGGCCCGATCTCGAGCCCGATCCGCTCGAGCTCGCGCGTGAGCTCCTCGACCTCGTCCGCGTTCAGCTCGACCTCGGCGGCGAACGCCTCGATCTCGCCCGGCTCGACGTAGCCCCGCTCCTCCGCGCCCTCGACGATGGCGCGCACCTGGTCCGACTCGAGCAATTCCTGCAGCTGGTTCTGCGTCAGGGTCCTCTCAGTCCTTTCGGTCCTGCCTCGGAGACGTCAGCAACCTTCTCAGCTTAGGAGGGAAGCCCTCCTCTTACCACCGGCGAACGAGCAGTCCGGCAATCCTATTCCTCGCCCCGGCGAGTCCCGAAGCATAGGACGCCGAGGTGACGGCGAAGTTGGTCAGGAGCCGCTCCGCCGCCGCGGTCGCCGCTTCGCCGGGCCCTTGGCCCGCCGCTCGGCGAGCAGCTCGAGCGCGCGGTCGAGGGTCACGGCCTCGGGATCGTCGCCGCGGCGGAGGCTCGCGTTCGTTTCCCCGTCGGTGACGTACGGGCCGAAGCGGCCCTCGCGCAGCACGATCGGCTTTCCGGTCGCGGGATCGGCTCCGAGCTCGCGCTTCGGCGCCGCCGCCGCCCCCTGTCCGCGCCGCTGCCGCGGCTGGGCGAGGATCGCGAGCGCCTCGGGCAGCTCGATCGTCAGGAGCTGCTCCTCCGAGGCGAGCGACCGCGTCTCCGAGCCCTTCTTGAGGAACGGCCCGTAGCGCCCGTTCGCGGCGACGACCTCCTCTCCGTCCTCGCCGACGCCGACGACGCGCGGCAGCGTGAGAAGGCGGAGCGCGTCCTCGAGCGCGACCGTGTCGAGCGACATCGTCTTGAAGAGCGAGGCCGTCCGCGGCTTCTCCTTCGCGTCCTCCGGCAGCACCTCGGTCACGTACGGCCCGTAGCGGCCGCTGCGGGCGACGATCGTGCGACCGGTCGCCGGGTCCACTCCAAGCTCACGGTCGCCGCTCGGCTGCTCGAGCAGCTCCCGCGCCCGTTCGGCCGTCAGCTCGTCGGGGGCGATGTCGTCCGGGATGCTCGCCCGCCGCCCGTCGTGCTCGACGTAGGGGCCGTAGCGGCCGACGCGGAGGACGATCCCGTCGCCGAGCTCGAGCGAATTGATCTCGCGCGCGTCGATCGCCCCGAGGTCGGAGACGAGCTCGTGAAGTCCCGACGTGCCGTCGCCGAAGTAGAAGCGCCGGAGCCACTCGACCCGCTGCTCGTCGCCGGCGGCGATCCGGTCGAGGTCGTCCTCCATCCGCGCGGTGAAGTCGTAGTCGACGAGCTTCCCGAAGTGCCGTTCGAGGAGGCCCACGACCGAGAAGGCGAGGAAGGACGGCACGAGCGCGCTGCCCTTCTTGAAGACGTAGCCGCGGTCGAGAATCGTGCCGATGATCGACGCGTACGTCGAGGGGCGCCCGATGCCGAGCTCCTCGAGGGTGCGGACGAGCGTCGCCTCGGTGAAACGGGCGGGCGGGCTCGTCTCGTGGCCCTGCGGCTCGAGCGTGCGCAGCTCGACCGCGTCGCCCTCGGCGAGATTGGGCAGCCGCCGCTCCTCGTCGTCCTCCGGCCCCGACCGGTCGTCGTCGCGGCCCTCCTCGTACGCGGCGAGGAAACCGCGGAAGGTGATGACGGTGCCGCTCGCGCCGAACTCGACGCTCTCGTCCTGCCCGGAGGAGCCGCGGAGCCGCAGCGAGACCGTCTGGCCCTGCGCGTCCTTCATCTGAGAGGCGATCGTCCGCATCCAGATCAGCTCGTAGAGCGCGTGCTCGTCGCGGGAGAGCTCGCCCTTCACGTCCTGCGGCGTCCGGAAGCGGTCGCCGGCGGGACGGATCGCCTCGTGCGCCTCCTGTGCGTTTTTCACCTTGCGCTCGTAGCGGCGCGGCTGCGGCGGCACGTAGTCGGCCCCGAAGAGCGAACCGACCTGCTCGCGCGCGGCCGCGAGCGCCGACTCGGACAGCGTCGTCGAGTCGGTGCGCATGTACGTGATGTAGCCGTTCTCGTAGAGCCGCTGGGCGGTCCGCATCGTCGTCTGCGCCGAGTAGCGGAGCTTGCGGCTCGCCTCCTGCTGCAGCGTCGAGGTCATGAAGGGCGGGCTCGGCCGGCGGAGGTACGGCTTCCGCTCGACGCGGCCGACGCGGAAGGACGCCCCGTCGAGCCGCTCGGCGAGGCCGCGGGCGCCTGCCTCGTCGAGGACGAGCACGTCCCCGCGGAGCTTGCCGTCGGGGCCGAAGTCGCGCCCCTGCGCGACGCGCGTCCCGTCGACCGAGACGAGACGTGCCTGGAACTGCTCTCGGCTGGAAGCGGCGTCGGCGAAGCCGCCGCCGCCCGGCCGAACTTCGTCGCCTTCGGCGAGCAGGGGATCGAAGGTGGCGAGGAGGTCCCACCACTGCGCCGTGCGGAAGGCCATCCGCTCGCGCTCGCGCTGGACGACGAGCCGCGTGGCGACCGACTGGACGCGGCCCGCGGAGAGCCCGCGCATCACCTTCTTCCAGAGGACGGGCGAGACCTCGTAGCCGTAGAGCCGGTCGAGGATGCGCCGCGACTCCTGCGCGTCGACGAGTCGCTCGTCGACCGCGCGCGGCTGCTCGAGCGCCCGCTCGATCGCGTCGCGGGTGATCTCGTGGAAGACCATGCGCCGCGCCGGCACCTTCGGCTTCAGCACCTCGAGCAGATGCCAGGCGATCGCCTCCCCCTCCCGGTCCTCGTCCGTTGCGAGCAGGAGCTCGTCCGCCCCCGCCAGGAGCTTGCGGAGCTCCGCGACCTTCTTCTTCTTGTCGGGATCGACGACGTAGAGCGGCTCGAAGCCGTGTTCGACGTCGACACCGAGCCGCGCCCACGGCTCGCCCTTGTAGCGCTCGGGGATCTCGGCGGCGCTGTCTGGGAGGTCGCGGATGTGGCCTACCGAGGACTCGACGACGAAGTCGGGCCCGAGGTAGCCGGCGATGGTCTTCGCCTTCGCGGGCGACTCGACGATGACGAGGCGCTTGGCCATGGCGCGTCACGATAGCCATCGCGATAGATACTCAAGGCGTGCGCCCGACGCCGATGTACAACGTCATCGCGGTGCTGAGCTCGCCTGTGCTGTACGGGCTCTTCCGGCTGCGCGCCCACGGTGTGAGGCACCTGCCGGCCGCCGGCGGCTACGTCCTCGCCTGCAACCACCTCTCGAGCCTCGACCCGTGGCCGCTCGGGCTGCCGCTCTGGCCGCGCCGCTTTCTCCGCTTCATGGCGAAGGCCGAGCTGTACTGGTGGCCGCTCCGCATCGTGCTCGACCGGGGCGGCGCGTTCAAGGTGCACCGAGGGTTCGCCGACGTCGAGGCGATCGAAACGGCCGTGCGCCTCGCGCGCGAGGGCAACGTCATCGCGATGTTCCCGGAGGGCACGCGGCGGCGGAAGGGGCTCGTGAAGAGGCACGAGGCACGGCCGCGCTCCGGCGCCGCCCGGATCGCGCTCGAGGCGGGGGTGCCGCTCGTCCCGGCGGCGGTCGCCGGCACCGACCGGCTGCTCAGGCTCGGGCCGGTGCGGGTGGCCTACGGCACGCCCCTCGAGATCGACGACCTGCGAGACAGCGACGACGTCCGCGTCGCCGCGCAGCAGGCGACCGAGCGGCTGATGGTCCGGATCGGCGAGCTCGAGGCGTCCCTCGCGTGAGGCAGGTCGAGGACTCCGGCGTGGCCGGCACGCTGCTGGCAGTCGACGGCGACTCGTTCGCGCACCGGGCCTACCACGCATTGCCGAAGTCGATCCGGCTCAACGCCGTCGTCGGCTTCACGAACATGCTCGTGCGCCTGTGGGAGCAGGAGCGGCCCGACGCGGTGCTCGTCGCGTGGGACACGCTCTCGGCGCCGACGTACCGGCATCAGGCCTTTCCCGCCTACCAGTCGGGCCGCGTCTTCGAGGAGTCGATCCTCGAGCAGCTCGACGTCCTGCCCGACCTCGTCGCCGCGATCGGCTTCCTCGTCGCGAAGGCAGAGGGTTACGAAGCCGACGACTTCCTCGCGGCCGCCGCGACGGCGTGGCCGGGAGAGGTGCTCGTCGCCACCTCCGACCGCGACGCGTTCCAGCTCGCGAGCGACCGCGTCACCATCCTCCAGCCGGTGACGGCCGGACGCGAGCTCGCGCGGATCGGCCCGGCCGAAGTCCGCGAGCGCTACGGGGTCGAGCCCGAGCAGGTGCCCGACCTGATCGCGCTACGCGGCGACCCGTCCGACAAGCTGCCGGGCGCCCGCGGCATCGGCCCGAAGAAGGCAGCCCAGCTGCTCGCGCGCTACGGCTCGCTCGAGGCAGCGCTCGGCGACGGTCGCTTTGCGGCGGAGGCGGAGGAGTTGAGGCTGTTCCGGCGAATCGCCACCATGGACGCCTCCGCTCCCCTTCCTCCCCTCGAAGAAACGCCACCCGCGTGGGCGGAGGCGTCCTCCTTTCTCGAACGGCTCGGACTCCGCGCGGTGGCCGAGCGGGTCGGCGCGTTGTGAACGTCCTCACGCATCCCGCACTCGCGCGCCTGCACCCGACGGGCCACCACCCCGAGCGGCCCGAGCGCCTGCGCGCGCTACTCGAACACCAGCACGGCTGGAGCGAAGGGCGTCCGGCGACCGAGGAGGAGCTGCTGCTCTGCCATCGAGCCGAGCACGTCGAGCGCGTGCGGGCGGTCGAGGAGCCGGAGTGGCTCGATGGCGACACGATCTGCAGCGCATCGACCTACGAGGCGGCGGCACTCGCAGCGGGGACGGCGGTCGAGGCCGCGCTCGGGGGCGGGTTCGCCCTCGTCCGGCCTCCCGGCCACCACGCGCTCCAGAGCCAGGCCATGGGGTTCTGCATCTTCAACAACGTCGCGATCGCGGCGCGGGCGGCACAGCGTCGCCTCGGGCTCGAACGGGTGGCGATCGTCGACTTCGACGTGCACCACGGCAACGGCACCGAGGCGATCTTCTGGGACGACGACAGCGTCCTCTTCGTCTCGCTCCACCAGTGGCCGTTCTATCCGGGGAGCGGCGGCCCGTCCTCCCAGCTCGAGACGACCGTGAACGTGCCGATGTCGGAGGGGTCGGGCGACGAGGAGTACCTGCACGCCTTCGAGCACGTCGTCGAGCCGGCGGTCGCGCGGTTCGACCCCCAGCTCGTCCTCGTCTCGGCGGGTTTCGACGCCCACGTGGACGATCCACTCGCCGGCATGCGCGTGACCGAGGACGGCTTCCGCGAGCTCGCGCGCCGCTGCGCCACACTCTCCGACCGGGTGGCCGCCGTGCTCGAGGGCGGCTACGTGCTCGAGACGCTGCCGCAACTCGTCGACGCCGCCCTCGACGGTTTCGCGTCCTCCTAGAGGGTTGATGTGAATTCGAGCCCGCGCGGGGCCGTTTCAGGCCAAGCGAGGGCGGTTCGGCGGTCGCAGCGCAGGCCGGCGGCCTGGGCAAGACCGACGAGACGGACTCGCGCCGCGCCTGGAGCGGCATCCGGGCGCCGCTCCTATTTCACATCAGGCCTCTAGAGGAAGGACAAAGGGCGACCCAGACCCCCGGGCCGCCCCCGGTAGAACGCCGTCGGCGCCCCGGAGGTGTCGCCCGCGCTCCGCGCGCCTCAGGCGGCGCGGGCCAGGGGGAGCCGCTCGAGCGCCTCGCGCCGAGAGGAGACGCCGAGCTTCCGCAGCAGGCTCTTCACGTGGGAACGAACCGTGTGCTCGGAGATGAACAGCCGCTGCGCGATCTCGTCCGTGCCGTGGTGCTCGTCGAGCAGGAGGAGCACCTCGAGCTCGCGTGCCGAGAGGACCGACGCGATCCGGTCCGGGACGCCGGAGCCGCGGCCGCTGCCGGTACGCACCTGCTCCAGCAGACGCCGTGCGACCGGGCCCGACAGTGCGGCTTCCCCGTTCGCGACTCCTTCGAGGAACGCGGCGATCCGCTCGGGCGGCTCCGTCTTCAGCAGGTAGCCCGCGGCGCCGGCGCGAATCGCCGCGAGGAGATTGTCCTCGGTACCGGACGCGGTGAGCACGACCACCTCGCAGCCCGGCGCCGCCTCGCGCAGGCGCGGCAGCGCGGTCAGGCCGTCGAGGCCCGGCATCGAGAGGTCGAGCAGGACGAGGTCGGGCTGCGTCTCGTGCACGAGCTCGATCGCTTCTGCTCCGTCGGCGGCCACACCGGCGACCTCGAAGCCGTGCGCGCGCAGGAGCGAGCCGAGCGCCTCGCGCGTGAGGGGATGGTCGTCGACGACGAGAACGCGGGCAGGCAGGTCTTGCACGTCTTCCTTATCGGCAGCGAGCTTCGTGCCGACAAGAGGGAACGTGAGAGAACAGCGCACGGACTTCCAGGCGTGGCTGTGGGGAGAGGTCGTCCTCACCGGGCTCCTCGGCGCGAGCCTCGCGCTCTTCATCGCCTATCCGGTGCTGCGGACGCAGTACGAGGAGCCGCGGCTCCTGCTCGTCCTCAGGACGGCGATGGCGCTGGCGGGCCTGCTCGTCGCCGCGCTTGCAGCGGTTCGCTTCTCGGTCGAGAGACGGCGGATGGATCTCCTGCTCGCGAGCGGCTTTCTCGTCGGCTCCCTCTCGACGGCGGGGTTCGGCGTGATCCCGATGCTCGGGGGCGGCAACCTCCCGCGGCCGGACGGTTGGGCGGCACTGATCGGGGGCCTGCTCGGCCAGGCGCTCATCGCGATCGCGCCGTTCCTCCACGGCCGCACCCGCTCGCGCGACTGGGCGATCGCCAACTCGGTGGTCGCGGCCGGAGTCCTGCTCGCCGTCGCCTGGTCGGTGCTCCAGGCGCACGCTTCCTCGCTGTC
>DASQQF010000100.1:0-5228 GCA_035643535.1 Gaiellaceae bacterium | reverse complement strand
GCGTCTCGCCCCACTCGGGCGGGCGGATCTCGAACGTCGCGAGCACGCGGGTACACTAGGCGCGCGCGGGGCTATAGCTCAGCTGGGAGAGCGCCTGGATCGCACCCAGGAGGTCGCCGGTTCGAGTCCGGCTAGCTCCATCGCATGGTTGAGCGAAAGAGAGGCACCCGGCGGTGCCTCTCGGGCTCGTTGGCACAGGCTTTGGCCTCGGCGAGCCTCATCGCCGATCAGGCATGTGCCGATCAAGACTCGTGAGGCTGGGGCCGAAAGCCCCGCAAGGGGCGGTGCGGCAGAGGGCTGCGGCGTCGCCCGCCCGCCCCGGCCTCCTATCGAACGCTCGTCCCTGGCCTCGATCCCCTCGGCACGCAAAGGCGAGTAGTTTCCAGTCGGAAGATCAGGATCGTGAGGAAGGAGGACGAGATGAGCGAGAGTGTCTACCGGGTCACCGAGGTGATCGGAACGAGCGCCGACTCGTGGGAAGCAGCGGCCCGCAACGCGGTCGAGACAGCGGCCAAGACGGTGCGCGATCTGCGGGTGGCGGAAGCGACCCGCTTCGACGTGACGATCGAGGACGGTAAGGTCGCGAGCTATCGAGTGCGCCTCGATCTCTCGTTCAAGTACGAGTCAGGCGACTAGCACAGGCGGGCGGTTCTCTCCGACGGGGTGTCGACAACTCAGCGACGAAGCGCGCCCGGGAAGCAGGGTCATTCCCTTCCGAACGCGACGTCAGACGGACCGATTAGAGCGCCGGACGCCCGGACACCACTACGATTGCGTCCGCAACCGACCGGAGGAGCCTCGTTGACGATCACCGATCTGCCCGAAGGAAGCCTCGCCGCCCACGGCCTGCACGTGGCCGGCCGCGTGCACCGGAACGCGACGACCGCGCAGCTCTACACCGAGGCGCTGCGGCGGGGCGAGGCGGCGATCGCCGAGGGCGGGCCGCTCGTCGTCGACACCGGCCGCTTCACCGGACGCTCGCCGAAGGACAAGTTCGTCGTCCGCGAGCCAGGCTCCGAGGAGCGGATCTGGTGGGGCGACGTCAACCACGAGCTGTCCGAGGAGCACTTCGAGCAGCTGCGGGCGAAGGTCGTCGCGCACCTCGAGCAGTCGGACGTCTACGTCGTCGACGCCTTCTGCGGCGCCGATCCTGCGCACCGTCTCTCCGTGCGCGCGATCACGACGCACCCGTACCACGCGCTGTTCGCGAAGACGATGTTCATCGAGCCCGACGAGCAGGAGCTCGAGGCGTTCCGGCCGGACGTCCTCGTCCTCCACGAGCCCGAGGTCGAGGCCGAGCCGGACGAGGACGGAACCCGCACCGGCGTCTTCGTCTGTCTCCATCCGACGCGCGGCGAGATCCTGGTCGGCGGCACCTTCTACGGCGGCGAGATCAAGAAGTCGGTCTTCACGGTGATGAACGACCGGCTGCCGCTGGAGGGCGTCCTGCCGATGCACTGCTCGGCGAACGTCTCGCAGGACGGGGACGACGTCGCGATCTTCTTCGGCCTCTCCGGCACCGGCAAGACGACGCTCTCCGCCGACCCGTCGCGCCTCCTGATCGGCGACGACGAGCACGGCTGGGGCGACGAGGGCGTCTTCAACTTCGAGGGCGGCTGCTACGCGAAGACGATCCGCCTCTCGGCCGAGGCCGAGCCCGAGATCTGGAAGGCGGCGCACAGCTTCGGCACGGTGCTCGAGAACGTCGTCGCCGACGAGCGCGGCGTGCTCGACCTCGACGACGACAC
Source organism: Gaiellaceae bacterium (assembly GCA_035643535.1). Lineage (GTDB taxonomy): Bacteria > Actinomycetota > Thermoleophilia > Gaiellales > Gaiellaceae > Palsa-739. The sequence goes on along the minus strand of DASQQF010000100.1, from coordinate 3,480 downwards.
GAAGACCGAGAACACCCGCGCGGCGTACAAGCTCGAGCAGATCGCGAACGCGTTGCCCGCGAAGCGCGCCGGCCACCCGCGGAACGTGATCTTCCTCACGGCCGACGCCTTCGGGATCCTGCCGCCGATCGCGCGCCTCAGCCGCGAGCAGGCGCTCTTCTACTTCCTCTCGGGCTACACGTCGAAGCTCGCCGGCACCGAGCTTGGCGTCACCGAGCCGCAGCCGACGTTCTCGACGTGCTTCGGAGCGCCGTTCCTGCCGCAGCCGCCGACCGCCTACGCGGAGCTGCTCGGCGAGAAGATCGAGCGCCACGGCGCGCAGGTCTGGTTGATCAACACCGGCTGGACGGGGGGGCCGTTCGGCGAGGGGCACCGGATGCCGATCCAGGCGACGCGGGCGCTGCTCGGCTCCGTCCTCTCGGGGTCGCTCGCCCAGGTCGAGTTCCGCAAGGATCCGGTCTTCGGCTTCGAGGTGCCCGTGCACGCGCCCGGCGTGGACGAGTCGCTGCTCGACCCGCGGTCGACGTGGGCCGATCCCGGCGCCTACGACCGGAAGGCTCGCGAGCTCGCGCAGATGTTCGTCGACGACTTCACGAAGAAGCACGCGGATGCGCCGGCCGGCGTGACCGAGGCAGCGCCCACGCCGTAAGCACCCGCGCGGCGAGCACGAAGAGCAGCGCGAAGGAGAGGGTGACCGCGAGGAACGCCGCCTCCTTCCCCACGTGTGCGTGGTCGAGGATCGCCGCGCGGACGGCGACGCCCGCCGTGATGCCGATCAGCCAGGTTGCGGCGAGCCGCCACCGAGCCGGACGCGCGTAGAGCCGGACGAGGAGGGCGAGCGCGAACCAGCCGCCGAGCAGCGGCAGCGCGTCGCGCGCGAGTCCGCGACCCGTGACGGTCCCGTCGTGGGAGAGGAGCCCGACGACCGCGAACACGACGATCGCGGCGGTGTCGCAGGCGATGGCGACGCGCGGGCGCGGGAAGAAGCGCATCGGCAAGTTGTAGCGGCGCTCAGCGGTGCCGTGTCCGGGGTCGGGCTTCCCGGGCGCGGAGCTTCCATCTCCGCACCTCCTCCTTGCGCAGCCGCGCGTCGTGCCGGATCGCGATCGACCGCAGCTCGCGCTGGAGCTTGCGCCAGCTCGCGAGGCGGGCGTGCGGCAGCGTCCCTTCCTCCACCGCGGCGAGGACGGCGCAGCCGGGCTCGTGCTCGTGCGAGCAGTCCCCGAAGCGACAGCTCTCCGCGAGCTCCTCGACGTCGGTGAACGCCGCCTCGAGCGCGGACGGGCCGACGTCCCAGAGCTGGAGCTCGCGCAGGCCCGGCGTGTCGATCACGAGCCCGCCGCCGGGGAGCACGAGGAGCTGCCGGCGCGTCGTCGTGTGCCGTCCCTCGTCGTCGTCGTCGCGCGTCTGTCGAGTCTCCATCACCTCGCCGCCGAGCCAGCGGTTCACGAGCGTCGACTTGCCGACGCCCGAGGAGCCGAGCAGGACGGCGGTCGCGCCGGTCGGGATCCGCAGGCGCAGCGGGTCGCAGCCCTCTCCGGTGAGCGCGGAGACGAGATGGACGGGGACGCCGGGCGCGGCCGCCTCGACTTCGGCCACGAGCGGCCAGGGGTCGGCGAGACGGTCGGCCTTCGTGAGCACGACCTCGGGCGAGGCGCCGCTCTCCCAGATCGTGACGAGGTAGCGCTCGATCCGCCGCGGCTCGAGGTCGGGGCCGAGCGAGGTGCAGACGAAGGCGACGTCGACGTTCGCGGCGAGCGTCTGGCCGCTCGTCAGCCGCTGCTGGTCCGAGGCGGCGTTGCGGACGATCGCGCTCCGTCGCGGCAGGACGGTGCGGACGAGACCGTCACCGAGGGCCACCCAGTCGCCGACGGCGACGTCGGGGCCCCCACCGCTCGGATTGTGGAGCAACCGCCCGGGCAGGCGGCTGCGGACGGAGCCGGCGTCCGTCCAGACGTCGTACGCGCCGCGGTGCGCGGCGGCGACGCGACCCGGAACGAGTCCGGGCTCCAGCTGTTCGGCGAGCTCGGCGTTCCAGCCGAGCTGCGCTAGATCGAATCCAGGCAACGCAAGCTCCTTCGTGAGTGGGACGCCGCGCGCGTCCCGGAAGGAGCGCCCGGCGCTAGCTGCGGAGAGCCGAGGAGGCGGCAGGCATGAGCTTCATTGTTCGACCTCCTCTCGCCGGGGACGGCACAGATGTTACTCGCTCCGCGGGACGCGTGGCGAAGCGGCCTCCGGATTGACGGAATGCGTGGATTCTTGCTAGGAATTCCACGCGTTGCGCAGAGAAGACGCCCAGCCGCTCCGAGTCATCGGCACAGGCCAGCCTCGCGGAGCCGTCGCTCCGGCGTATCGCGTCGACGACCTCGACCGCCGGATCATCGAGGCGCTGCAGGCGAACGGGCGCGAGTCGTTCCGCGCGATCGCCGCCCGCGTCGGCGTCTCGGAGGCGACCGTCCGCGCCCGCTACGGACGGCTGACCGCGGAGGGGATCCTCCAGGTGGTCGCGGTGACGAACCCGCTCGGGCTCGGCTACGAGCAGGCGCTCGTCGGCCTGAAGACATCGGGCCCGCCCGGCTCCGTCGCCGACGAGATCTCCCAGTGGCCGGAGGCCGACTACGTGATCGTCACGGCGGGGCAGTTCGACGTCGTCGTCGAGGTCGTCGCGTCCGACCGGCGCCACCTGCTCGAGCTCACCAACCGCATGCGCTCCCTTCCCGCCGTGGTCTCGACCGAGACCTTCTTCTACCTCGAGATGTGGAAGCAGCTCTACGACTGGGGGAGCGGCACACAGAACGGAGGACCGCAATGACGAGCGCGCAGAGCGCGACCGGCTCGGGCGAGCTGAGGCAGCTCGCCGCCGACCATCTCTGGCTCCACTTCACGCGGATGGGCGGCCACGAGCCGCCGATCATCGTCCGCGGCGACGGCTGCTACCTCGAGGACGCGCACGGCAACCGCTACCTCGACGCGCTCGCCGGGCTCTTCTCGGTCAACCTCGGCTACGGCTTCGGCGAGGAGATCGGCCAGGCCGCGCTCGAGCAGATGCGCGAGCTGCCCTTCTACACGAACTGGACGTACGCCCATCCTCGGGCGATCGAGCTCGCCGCCGAGGTCGCCTCGCTCGCGCCCGGCGACCTCAACCGCGCCTTCTTCGTCTCCGGCGGCTCCGAGGCGGTCGAGTCGGCGTGGAAGCTCGCGCGCCAGTACTACTCGGCCCGTGACGGGATCGACCCAGGGAAGCGCTACAAGGCGATCGCGCGCGAGATCGCCTACCACGGCACGACCTTCGGCGCGCTCTCGATCAACGGGATCCAGGACCTCCGCGCGCCGTTCGAGCCGCTCGTCCCCGAGGTGCGGCACGTCTCGAACACGAACCGCTACCACCGTCCGCCGGAGGAGACGGAGGAGGAGTTCACGGCCTTCCTCCTCGACGAGCTCGAGCGGACGATCGAGGAGATGGGGCCCGAGACGGTCTGC
>DASQQF010000099.1:0-3878 GCA_035643535.1 Gaiellaceae bacterium | reverse complement strand
GGCTGGACCTTGACGATGTTCACGCCCACGACCTCGACGTCGAACATCTGCTCGACGGCCTGGCGGACCTGGGTCTTGTGCGCGTCCTGGTGCACCCGGAACGTGTAGCGGTTCTCGACGATCTGCGCGTAGCTCTTCTCGCTGACGACCGGCGCGATCAGGATCTCGGCGGGAAGGAGGCTCATGACGCGCCGCCCGCCTTCCCCTGCACGAGCGGGAGCGCCGCCTCGGTCACGACGAGCGAGCGCGCCCAGACGACCTGGGCGACCTCGAGCTCGGCGGGAACCGTGACGAGCACCCGGTCGAGGTTGCGGAACGACTTGATCAGCGCCTCCTCGTCCTCCGCCGCGACGACGAGCGTCGGCGCCTGTGCGCCCCAGTCCTCGAGCACGCCTGCGGCCTGCTTCGTCGACGGCGCCGGAAACGAGTCGCCGGCGAGGACCCCGAGCGTCCCGGCCGTCGCGTGGTCGCTCAGCGCGGCGCGAAGCGCGGCACGAAGCGCCTTGCGGTTGACCTTGACCGAGAAGTCGCGCGGGCGGGGCGGGAACGCGACGCCGCCGCCGGTGAACTGCGGCGCGCGGATCGTGCCCTGGCGGGCACGGCCGGTGCCCTTCTGGCGCCACGGCTTCGACCGGCCGCCGGCGACGAGCCCGCGGCTCTTCGCGCCGCGCGTCCCCTGCCGGCGCGCGTTCAGCTCGGCGCGCACGGCCTCGTGGACGAGGTGCGGCTTGATCTCGGCGCCGAACACGGCCTCGTCGAGCGAGACGTCCTGCTTCTTCGAACCGCCGAGGACGGGTGCCTTCGGCGCAGCCACTACGGCATCTCCCTGATCTCGACGAGCCCGTTCTTCGGCCCGGGCACGGCGCCCTTGACGAGCAGCAGGTGCCGCTCCGGATCGACCGAGTGAACGGTCAGCCCGACCTGGGTGACGCGCTTGCCGCCCATCCGGCCGGCCATGCGCACGCCCTTGAAGACGCGCGACGGCGTCGCCGAGGCGCCGATCGAGCCCGGCTTGCGGATGTTGTGCGAGCCGTGCGTGACCGGGCCGCGGCCGAAGCCGTGCCGCTTGACCGTCCCCTGGAAGCCCTTGCCGATCCCGGTGCCGGCGACCTTCACCTTGTCGCCCGGCTGGAAGATCTCGACCGTGACGCTCTCGCCCTGGACGGCGTCGGCGAAATGGCCGCGGAACTCGACGAGGTGCCGGTAGGCGCCGTCGATCCCGGCCTTCGCCAGGTGGCCGCGCTCGGGCTTCGTGATCTTCCGCTCCGCGACCGGCTCCCATGCGAGCTGGACGGCCTCGTAGCCGTCGGCGTCGGACGTGCGGACGGCGACGACGGGACACGGGCCGGCCTCGATCACCGTGACCGGCGTCACGGTGCCCGACTCCTCGTCGAAGAGCTGCGTCATTCCTACCTTGCGGCCGATGAGCCCTCTCACAGCTTGATCTCGATGTCGACGCCGGCCGGGAGGTCGAGCCGCATCAGCGAGTCGACCGTCTTCGGGGTCGGCGAGTGGATGTCGATCAGGCGCTTGTGCGTGCGCACCTCGAAGTGCTCGCGCGAGTCCTTGTCCTTGAACGGCGAGCGGATCACGCAGTAGACGTTCTTCTCGGTGGGCAGGGGCACGGGGCCGGTGATGGTGGCGCCGGTGCGCTGGGCCGTGTCCACGATGTCGCGCGCGGACTTGTCCACCTGCTGGTGGTCGTAGCCCTTCAGCCTGATGCGGATCTTCTGCTGTGGCACCGACGCCGTCCTCTCACCCGTTTCGTTGTCTCTACTTGATGATCTCGGTGACCGCGCCGGCCCCGACCGTGCGGCCGCCCTCGCGAATCGCGAAGCGGAGGCCCTGGTCCATGGCGATCGGCTGGATCATCTCGATCTCCATCTCGGTGTTGTCGCCCGGCATGACCATCTCCTGGCCCTCCGGGAGCTTGATCGAGCCGGTGACGTCCGTCGTCCGGAAGTAGAACTGCGGCCGGTAACCGTTGAAGAACGGCGTGTGCCGGCCGCCCTCCTCCTTCGAGAGGACGTAGACCTGCGCCTTGAAGTGCGTGTGCGGCGTGATCGAGCCCGGCTTCGCCAGCACCTGGCCGCGCTCGACCTCCTCGCGCTTGACGCCGCGGAGCAGCGCGCCCGCGTTGTCGCCGGCCTGCGCGAAGTCGAGGGTCTTCTGGAACATCTCGAGCCCGGTCACGACCGTCTTCTCGGTCTCCGGGTGGATGCCGACGATCTCGATCTCGTCGCCGACCTTGCACTGGCCCTGCTCGATGCGGCCGGTGACGACGGTGCCGCGGCCGGTGATCGTGAAGACGTCCTCGATCGGCATGAGGAACGGCTTGTCGACGTCGCGGGTCGGCTCCGGGATGTACGTGTCGACCGCCTCCATGAGCTCGACGATCTTCGCCGTCCACTCCGCGTCGCCCTCGAGCGCCTTGAGCGCCGAGACCTGGACGATCGGAATGTCGTCGCCCGGGAACTCGTACCGGGAGAGGAGCTCGCGCACCTCCATCTCGACGAGCTCGAGCAGCTCCGGGTCGTCGACCATGTCCGCCTTGTTGAGGGCGACGACGATCGCCGGCACCTCGACCTGGCGGGCGAGCAGGATGTGCTCGCGCGTCTGCGGCATCGGGCCGTCGGCCGCCGAGACGACGAGGATCGCGCCGTCCATCTGCGCGGCGCCCGTGATCATGTTCTTGATGTAGTCGGCGTGACCGGGACAGTCGACGTGCGCGTAGTGGCGCTTCTCCGTCTCGTACTCGACGTGCGCGGTGTTGATCGTGATGCCGCGCTGGCGCTCCTCCGGAGCGTTGTCGATCGACGCGAAGTCGCGTACGGCGCTACCCGAGACACCCTGATCGGCCAGGACCTTGGAGATCGCGGCGGTCAGGGTCGTCTTGCCGTGGTCGATGTGACCGATCGTGCCGATGTTGAGATGCGGCTTCGTCCGCTCGAACTTCTGCTTGGCCATTGGTGGCTCTCCCTGTCTCCTTCTTCTCGCTTAGCCCTGAGCGTCGATGATCTCGCTCGCGATCGACTGAGGCACTTCCTCGTAGCGATCGAACTGCATGGTGAAATCGGCTCGCCCCTGCGTCATCGAGCGCAGGTCCGTGGCGTATCCGAACATCTCCGACAGCGGGACGCTCGCCTTGATGACCTGGGCGTTGCCCATAGGGTTCATCGACTCGATCCGCCCGCGGCGGCCGTTGAGGTTCCCCATCACGTCACCGAGGTACTCCTCCGGCGTCGTCACCTCGACCGCCATCACCGGCTCGAGCAGCTTCGGCTTGGCCCGCTTCATCGCCTCCTTGAAGGCCATCGAGCCCGCGATCTTGAACGCGCGCTCGCTCGAGTCGACCTCGTGGTACGACCCTTCGCCGAGCTCGACCTTGACGTCCACGACCGGATAGCCGGCGAGGATGCCCGAGCCCATCGCCTCCTGGATCCCAGCGTCGACGGCCGGGATGTACTCCCGCGGGATCTTGCCGCCGACGATCTTGTCGACGAACTCGTACCCTGCGCCCGGCTCTTGCGGGTAGAGGTTGATCACCGCGTCGCCGTACTGGCCCGAGCCGCCCGTCTGCCGGACGAACCTGCCCTGGATCTTCTCCGCGGGCTTGGCCACGGTCTCGCGGTAGGCGACTTGCGGCCGCCCCACGTTCGCGTCGACGTTGAACTCCCGCTTGAGGCGGTCGACGATGATCTCGAGGTGCAGCTCGCCCATCCCGGAGATGAGCGTCTGCCCCGTCTCCTCGTCGGTCTCGACGCGGAAGGTCGGATCCTCCTCGGCGAGCCGTGTGAGACCCGTCGAGAGCTTGTCCTGGTCGGCCTTCGACTTCGGCTCGACCGCGACCGAGATCACCGGGTCGGGGAACGTCATCG
>DASQQF010000098.1:0-5860 GCA_035643535.1 Gaiellaceae bacterium | reverse complement strand
AAGGGACCCGCGCAGATACTGCTCCCAGAGGGGAGACCGATCGTAGAGACGCTGCGCTACATAGAGCAGCAGGTTATTCTCGTTCTGGGCCTGTTTTCGAACGAGTTCCCGCTGAACTAGGGCTTCTTGGCGATCTTCTCTAGCGCCCGGAACACATCCCGGCGCTTCGGCAAACCGGTCTTCGTGCCCTTCGGAAGCTCCTGCGTCGGCTCGCCCTCCGGGAGGTTTTTCGTCGCGTCTTGGTTCTTCTTTCCTGCCATGGCTTCCCTTCCACCGTAGCGGGTCGTCGGGACAGTCCTCGTCAGGCTGGCCGTGGCTTATACAGCCATTGGCCAGTTGCCACCCTGGGTGGGGGTGTGGCGCGGGGCGGGTGCTGTGGCGGACAGCGGCAGTGGAAGGTCCCGTGCACGCTTGAATAGGCCCCATGAGCGAGCGCATGCGACGCGTGAACGAATCGGTGCGCCAGGTGCTCGCGGAGACGCTGCCCGAGCTGAAAGATCCCCGGATCGGACTGGTGACCGTCACCGGCGTCGACACGACGCCCGACCTGCGCCACGCGACCGTGTACGTGAGCGTCCTCGGCTCGGGGCGGAAGCGCCGTACGACCCTCCTCGGGCTCACGGCAGCACATGGTCTCCTCCAGGCTCGCCTCGCCCGCGAGCTGAGGCTGAAGCGCACCCCTCAACTGACCTTCGAGTACGATCCTACGGTCGAGCGGGGCATACGCATGAGCCGGCTGATCGACGAGCTGGCGCCGGACGACGACGATGACACAGACCGGGGCTGATCTGGAAGCGATCGCGGACGCGCTCAGGCGGAACGAGCGCTTCCTCGTCGTCACGCACGAGAACCCCGACGGTGACGCGCTCGGCTCGCTGCTCGCCGCGACCGTGGCGCTCCGGCGCCTCGGCAAGGATGTCGTGATGTACCTGGCCGGCGACACGCCGCTGCCACGCGAGTACGGGTTCATGCCGCTCGACGATCTCGTCCGCGAGCCCCCCGCAGATGCGGGCGAACGCGTCCTGCTCGCGGTCGACTGTGCCAAGGAGGAGCGGATCGGCGACCCGGCTGCGGTCGGCCGGGCCCCGCTGGTTCTCGACGTCGACCATCACCACGACAACACCCGCTTCGGCGACGTGAACCTCATCGTCGCCGACGCGTCCTCGACCGGTGAGGTCCTCCGCGACGTGATCGGAGAGCTCGGGCTCGCGCTGACGCCCGATCTTGCCGAACCGCTGTACATCGCGCTCGTCACCGACACGGGACGCTTCCAGTATGCGAACACGACCCCGAAGGCGCTTCGCCTCGCCGCCGAGCTGGTCGACGCGGGCGCCGACATCCACGCCGTGTTCCAGCGAGTCTACGAGTCCGTCGAGTTCGCGAAGCTCAAGCTCCTCGCGCGCGTCCTCGAACGCGCCCAGGTGCTCGAAGGCGGCCGCGTCGTCCTCTCGCACCTCCTCCGCACCGACTTCGCCGAGGTCGGTGCCGCCGAACCGTACGCCGAGGGCCTCATCGACACCCTGCGGGCCGTCGAAGGCGCCGAGCTCGCCGTCCTCATCCGCGAGCCGCCACGGACGGATGGACCCGTGCATCGCGTCTCGCTCCGCGCCTCGATCGACGAGCTCGACGTCTCGGTCATCGCTCGCCGCTTCGGCGGCGGGGGGCACCGTCAGGCAGCGGGCTTCTCGAGTGACGCGCCGCTGGAGGAGATCGTCGAGGGCATCCGCCAGGGCTTCCTCGAACAACGTGCCGCCACGCGCGCTTGACCCCGCCGGCGTCGCGCTCGTCGACAAGCCGAGCGGTCCCTCGTCCTTCGCCGTCGTCGCCGCGATCCGCCGCCTGACCGGCGCCCGCACCGGCCATGCCGGGACGCTCGACCCCTTCGCGAGCGGGCTCCTGCTTCTGTTGTCCGGCAGGGCAACTAAGCTTACTCCGTGGCTCGTCGGACTCGACAAGCGATACCTCACCGAGATCGACCTCACCCGCCGCACGTCGACCGGCGACCCGGAGGGAGAGGTTGTCGCGACTTCGGATCCACCGGCGGAGAGTGTGCTCGCCGCCGGACTCGAGCGCCTCCGGGGTGAGATCGACCTGCCGATCCCGGCCGCATCTGCGATCAAGATCGGCGGTGAGCGCGCGTACCGTCTCGCGCGGCGCGGCATCGAGGTGGAGATGCCTGTGCGGCGATCGACGGTGCGCTCGCTCGACGTCATCGCGTATACGGGCGAGCGTGTGACGCTCGATCTGCTCGTCAGCTCGGGGACGTACGTCCGCGCGATCGCGGAGGCTCTCGGCGGGCACTGCGTCACGCTCCGGCGCACCGAGGTCGGGCCGTTCAGGGTCGCGGACGCCGTGGCACCCGAGGAGTTCACTCCTGATCGGCTCCTCGCGGCCGAGGTCGTGCTCGAGCGCCTCGAAGCCATGGGCGTGTTGCGGACATGAACGTCGCGCACGAGACTTCGGGGCTCGGCTCCGGCCGCAGAGCCGTCGCGATCGGCACGTTCGACGGTGTCCACCGCGGGCATCTGCGGGTGATCGAGGCGGTGCGCGACGCGCGGTTGCGGACGACCGTGGTCACGTTCGATCCGCATCCCCGTGCGGTGCTCGGAGAGGCGGTCGCACTCCTCACGACGCTCCAGCGGCGCCTCGAGCTGTTCGAGGCGGCCGGAGTGGAGGACGTCCTCGTGGTGCACTTCGACGAAGCCCTCGCGGCCTTGCCGGCCGACGAGTTCGCCGCACAGGTGCTTCGCGGCATCGGGGCCGAAGCGATCGCCGCGGGCGCCACCTTCCGGTTCGGACGTGGCCGCGCGGGCGACCTCGAGCTGCTGCACCGGCTCGGGTTCGACGTGCGCCGGGTGCCGATCGTGGAGAGCATCTCCTCGAGCCATGTCCGTCATCTGCTCGAGCAGGCGGAGACCGACCAGGCCGCGCACCTCCTCGGCCGGCCCCCCGAGGTAGAGGGAGTCGTCGTGCGCGGCGACGGCCGCGGGCACGCCCTCGGCTTCCCGACCGCGAACCTCGACGTGCCGAAAGACCTGCTCGTCCCGCCGGACGGCGTCTACGCCGGCTGGACGCGAGGAAAGCGGGCGGCGGTCTCGATCGGGACGAACCCGCACTTCGACGGCGTCGACCGCCGCGTCGAAGCGCATCTCCTCGACTTCGACGGCGACCTGTACGGCGACCGGCTCGTGGTGGAGCTGTGGAGCCGGTCCCGCGACCAGGCGCGGTTCGACTCGCTCGACGAGCTCGTGGCCGCGATCGCGACGGACGTCGAACGAGCCCGCACGGCCTCGCGACCCGTCTGACCCCGCCGAACGGCGCTCGGGAAGCCGTTGTCCGCTACCCTGGCCGCGACCCAGGCCCGGCCTGCGCGGCGTTTCCTGGCGCCGCCGGCGGGACCTCGGGAGACGAAAGAGAGGAGCAGGGATGGCCCTGACCAAGGAAGCGAAGCAGGAGATCATCGCGAAGCACGGCCGCAGCGCGGCCGACACGGGCTCGCCCCAGGTGCAGATCGCGATGCTCACGCAGCGGATCAACGAGCTCACCGAGCACCTGCGCATGCACAAGCACGACCACTACTCGCGGCGCGGACTGCTCAAGCTCGTCGGGCGCCGCCGCCGCTTCCTCAACTACCTGCAGAAGAACGACCTCGAGGGCTATCGCGCCCTGATCAAGGAGCTCGGCCTGCGCCGGTAGCTCCAGAGCACACGGAGGGTGGAAGTTGAGCGAGCGCGCCGACGCGGGGCGCTGACTCAACTCCCACTCTCCACCGAAGAAGAGTGGAGGACAATCGAATGAGTATCGCGACCGAGCGCCGGGCGCAGGTCTCCGTCCAGATCGGGAACCAGGAGATCAGCCTCGAAACCGGCAAGCTCGCGAAGCAGGCGGACGGCGCCGTCGTCATCCGCGCCGGCGACACGATGGTGCTCGCCACCGCCCAGGGCCGCCCCGAGGCGCGCGAGGGGGCGGACTTCTTTCCGCTCACCGTCGACGTCGAGGAGCGGATGTACGCAGCCGGCAAGATCCCCGGCGGCTTCTTCAAGCGCGAGGGGCGGCCGACGGAGCGCGCCATCCTCACCGCGCGCATGATCGACCGGCCGATCCGGCCGCTCTGGCCGAAGGGCTTCCGCAACGAGGTGCAGGTGATCTGCACCGTCCTCAGCGCCGACATGGTGACGGCGCACGACATCCTCTGCATCAACGGTGCCTCGGCGGCGCTCATGCTCTCGCCGCTGCCGTTCCTCGGCCCCGTCGGTGCGGTGCGGATCGGGCTGATCGACGGGCAGCTCGTCGTCAACCCGACGTTGCGTGAGAGCGAGGAAGAGTCGGAGCTCGACCTGATCGTCGTCGGCACGAAGGAGGCGCTGACGATGGTCGAGGCGGGTGCGAACGAGGTGCCCGAGGCGACGATCCTCGAGGCGTTCGAGATCGCCCACGACGAGATCGTGAAGCTCTGCGAGGCACAGGAGGAGCTTCGCCGGCAGGCGGGGAAGCCGAAGTGGCTCGACCTCGAGCTCCTCGCCGACCTCGAGCGCGACCACGGGCACACGATCTGGGAGCGGATCCAGCAGGTCGGCATCCGCGAGGGCGGAGCGCTCGTCGACGAGCTGGTCGCAGAGCTGTCGCCCGCGATCACGATGGAGTCGACCGACGAGGACGTCAAGCGCCAGATGCAGGTGCGGTCCGCGCTCGCGATGCTGCTCGAGAAGCAGCGCATGGTCGCGATCGAGGGGCCGGTGCGCGAGCAGTTCGGCGCCGAGCTGAAGGCGCTGACGGACGCCGAGCAGGATTCGAAGGCGCTCCGCTCGGCGAAGCGCCAGCTCCTCTTCGACCGGATCGTCGAGGAGGTCGAGCTGCCGTTCCCGGCCGGCCCGGCCGCTTCCGACGCCGAGGGTGCCGACGCGGCGCCTGCGACGAAGGACTCGCAGACGAGGACGTACGTCAAGAAGGCGTGCGACTCGATCTACAAGGACCTGGTGCGCCAGAAGATCGCCGTCGAGAAGCGGCGCCCCGACGGGCGTGGCGCCGAGGAGATCCGGCCGATCGAGATCGAGGTCGGCGTCAATCCCCGCGCGCACGGCTCCGGCCTCTTCCAGCGCGGCCAGACGCAGATCCTCTCGTCGCTCACGCTCGGCACCGCGAAGGAGGGGCAGCGGATCGACGACCTCTCCCTCGAAGAGGAGCGGCGCTACATGCACCACTACAACTTCCCGCCGTTCTCGGTCGGGGAGACCGGCTTCATGCGCGGCCCGAAGCGCCGCGACATCGGCCACGGCGCACTCGCGCAGCGGGCGCTCGAGCCGGTGATCCCGGGGCCGGAGGACTTCCCGTACACGATCCGCATCGTCTCGGAGACGCTCGAGTCGAACGGGTCGTCGTCGATGGGCTCGGTCTGCGGCTCGACGCTCTCCCTCATGGACGCGGGCGTTCCGATCTCGGCGCCGGTCTCCGGCATCGCGATGGGCCTCGTCAAGGAGGGCGACGACTACGTGATCCTGACCGACATCCAGGGCGCGGAGGACCACCTGGGCGACATGGACTTCAAGGTCGCCGGGTCGCGGAACGGCATCACCGCGCTCCAGATGGACATCAAGATCACCGGCGTCACGCAGCAGATCATGAGCGACGCGCTCGCGCAGGCTCGCGCGGCGCGCGAAGAGATCCTCGAGAAGATGCTCGCGGTGATCCCGGAGTCGCGCTCGGAGCTCTCGGCGAACGCGCCACGGATCACGTCGATCAAGATCGATCCGGAGCAGATCGGCCTCGTGATCGGCAAGGGCGGCGAGACGATCCGCGGCCTCGAGTCCGACTACGAGGTGCAGATCGACATCGAGGAGGACGGCACGATCCTCATCTACGC
>DASQQF010000097.1:0-6957 GCA_035643535.1 Gaiellaceae bacterium | reverse complement strand
CGCGAGCGACGCGTCGAGCTCGTCCTCGTGCTCGGGGAAGACGTGCGTGAGGACGAGCAGTCCGACGCCCGCCTCGGCGGCGACGCGGCCGGCGTCGCTCGGGTCGGCGTGCAGGTGCCCGTGCTCGGTCTCGCGCTCGGGCAGCGCGAAGTCGTGGACGAGGACGTCGCAGCCGCGGGCGAGCTCGACGAGCTGCGGCTGGTAGCTCTCAGGGTCACCGCCGATCGCGACCGAGCCGCCGCCGTGGCCGAGCCGATAGGCGACCGAGGGCATCATCCCGTGCCCGACCGCCACCGAGCTGATTCCCTCCTCCACGGACGTCAGGGCAGGGTCGTCGGGGTCGCTCGGCAGCTCGCGCGCGGCGACGCCGAACCCGTCGAACGTACGGAGGTAGCTCCAGGCTCCGTGCTCGCCGAAGAGGAGCCCCGCGAAGCGCTCGACGCCCGGGTGGATGCCGCGGCCGGCGGGGCCGAGCAGGCGCAACGGCCGCGCGCCGCCGCCCATCACGGCCGCGAAGACGACCGCCGGCAAGCCGCCGGAGTGGTCGATGTGCGTGTGCGTGAGGAGCACGGCGTCGAGCACTCCCGGGTCGACTCGCTGCTCGCCGAGGCGGAGCAGCGTCCCGCCCCCCGCATCCACGAGCAGCCGGCGGTCGCCGGCACGCACGAGGTACGCGGACGACGCCCGCCGCGGATGGGCGTACGGGCTGCCGCTGCCGAGGACGAGCAGCTCGAGGCTCATGCCCGTCGTCTTCCGTGCGCCGGGCTCCGTGACACGCCGTCACAATGAAGACCGTGGACTCACTGCAGGGACAGTTGCTCGTCGCCTCGCCGGGCCTGCTCGATCCGACCTTTCGGCGGGCCGTCGTTCTCGTCACCGAGCACACCGACGAGGGTGCCGCCGGGCTCGTCCTCAACCACCCGTCGCCGGTCGAGGTGGTCGACGCGGTGCCCGTGCTCGAGCCGCTCGTCGACGACGGCGAGCAGGTCTGGGTCGGCGGGCCCGTCCAGCCCGAGGCGGTGCTCGTCCTCGGCGAGTTCATCGACCCCGACGACGCCGCCGTACCGCTCTTCGGCGCGCTCGGCTTCCCCTCGCTCGCCGAGCCGGACGAGGTGGTCCCGCTGACGACGCGGCGCCGCGTCTTCGCCGGCTACGCCGGCTGGAGCGTCGGCCAGCTCGAGGACGAGCTCGCGCGCGACGACTGGATCCTCGAGCCGGCCCTCCCCGACGACCCGTTCACCGAGGTGCCGGACGAGCTGTGGTCGGACGTCCTCCGGCGGAAGGGCGGGATCTATGAGCTCGTCGCCCGCATCCCCGAGGACCCGAGCGTCAACTAGAGGCTCCGGAACGCGAAGACGTACGTGAGGCGCGGGAGCCGGAAGCGCTCGCCGTACCGAGACGCGAGCTCGCGCACCGCCTGCAGGCCCTCCTCCCGGTCGATGCGATCGGCCACGACGAAGCCGCTCACCGTGGCGAGGTAGCCGACGAGGGCGTCCGGCGTCGACTCGCCTTCCGTCTCGACCACCGTCCGCCCCACCTCGGCGAACCACGGCTCGCCGGGCAGCTCCTCCTCGGCGTACGGCTCGTGGCCCGCGTAGCCGATCAGCTCCCCGAGCTCGCGCTGCAACGGGTCACGCTCGTCCCACCAGTTCCAGAGCAGGGCGAAGCCGCCACCCGGACGGAGCGCACGGTGGAGCTCGGGCAGCGCGCGGCCGCGGTCGAACCAGTGGTACGCCTGGCCCGCGAAGGCCGCGTCGACGGTCTCGTCGGGAAGCGGGATCGCCTCGGCCGGCGCCTGGTGCGCCTCGGCCGCGGGGACGGCGAGCCGCAGCTGCTCGAGCATCGGCGCCCCCGGCTCGATCGCGACCACCTCGAAGCCGAGCGCGACGAGCCCGCGCGTCAGCTTCCCCGTGCCGGCACCGACGTCGAGGACGCGTGCGCCGGAAGCGAGGCCGAGCCGCTCGACCGCCCAGCGCAGCGCCTCCAGGGGATAGTCCGGCCGCCAGCGCTCGTACTCCGCGGCGACCGAGTCGAAGCTGCGGGCACGCTCAGACACGGGAGGAAGGGCAGAGATCGCTCACGACGCAATCCTCGCAGCGCGGGGCGCGTGCGGCGCAGACGCGGCGGCCGTGCCAGATCAGGAGGTGCGGGAACCGGCCCCAGTCGGAGCGCGGCACGAGGCGGGCGAGGTCGCGCTCGATCTTCACCGGGTCGTCCTGCTTCGTGAGGCCGAGGCGCTGCGAGAGCCGGCGGACGTGCGTGTCGACGACGACCCCCTGCGGCTCGCCGAGCTCCGCCGCGACGACGTTCGCCGTCTTGCGCGCCACGCCCGGCAGACGGGTCAGCTCCTCGAGCGTGCCCGGCACCTCGCCGCCGAAGTCGTCGAGCAGCATCCGCATCGTCCCGCGCAGCGCCTTCGCCTTCTGCCGGTAGAAGCCGGTGGCGAAGATGTCGCGTTCGAGCTCGTCCTGCGGTACGGCGAGATAGTCCTCGGGCCGCCGGTACTTCTCGAAGAGGGTGGACGTCACGCGGTTCACGTTCACGTCGGTCGTCTGGGCGGAGAGCATGACCGAAACGAGCAGCTCCAGCGGGCTGCGGAAGCGGAGCGCGATGGTCGCGTCGGCGTGCTCGGCCGCGAGCCGCTCGACGATCGGCCCGATCCGCTCCTTCCTCGGGCCGACCCGCTTCCGTGCCTCCGGGACGTAGCTTCCGGCCATGTCCGGTGTCAGACACCGGACGCGGCCGCTTCGGCCGGCCGGAAGCCGCCGGGCAGGCGCGGGCCGGCGCAGACCAGATCGAGCGCGGCGCAGCCGGCGCAGGCGAACTCGCTCGGCGTCGGCGGGAACTCGCCCGCCTGGATGCGCGCGACCGCCGCGGAGAGCTCCGCCTCGAGCGCGGGCAGGTCCGCGGCCGTGAAGACGGCCTCGACCGGCGCATCGGGCCGCTCGAGGAACTGGTAGACGACTTCGACCTCCTCCGCGCCGGCCCGGAAGCAGGCGAGCGCGTACACGAGCCGCTGCAGCCGGTACTCCTCCGCGACGATCTCCTCGGGCGAGGCGTCGCCGAGTGCGTTCGTCTTGTAGTCGACGACGAGCGCCCGGCTCTGCCCCAGATGGAACACGTCGAGATAGCCGTGGACGAGGACGCCGTCGTGCTCGAACGTGAAGTGGCGTTCCTTCGCGACGCCGGAAAGCGCGGCAACGCGGCGGGCGAGCTCCGACTCACAGTAGGCGGCGACGAGCCCTCGAATGCGGTCGTCCTCGATCTCCGGCACCGCGGGCGCGGCCAGGTCGACCTGCTCGAGCAGCTCGTGCACGAGGCTGCCGACCTCCGTGCCCGACATGCCCTCGCCGGCGGCTGCGGCGGCGCGCTGCTCGCTCATCCCGATCCCGTAGCGGGTCCAGTACTTGTACGCGCACTGCTCGAAGGTCGAGAGCGCGGTGAAGGAGAGACGGCGGGCGTGGTGGAGCGGCGGCTCCGGCAGCGCGGCGAGCGGCGGCAGGACCGGCGCCGCCGGCGGCAGCGGCACGTCCTCGACGGCCGCGAAGAGCGCAAGCTGCCCTACCTCCGGCTCAGGCTCCTCCCCGCTCGGCGGCTCCGCGACCGGCTGCCGCTGACGATCGAGCCGGACGACCAGCCGGGCGTGACCGCGGACGAGCTCGACCGGCGCGTCGGCCGCGGCGCGGAGCTCCTGCTCGGCGTCGAGCCGGCCGAGCACCCAGCCGATCGGCGTCGCCGCGTCCCGCTCCCGCTCGAGGTCGAGCGAGCCCGAGACGATCAGCCGCTCCTTGGCGCGGGTCATCGCGACGTAGTAGAGCCGCAGCCGCTCGGCGGCCTCCTCGGCCTTGCGTGTCTCCTTCACCGCCTCGTAGTCGAAGGCGCCGCGGCGCTCGGTCGTCACGGGGTCGGCGACGCGGAAGCCGAAGCGGCCGTCGGGCAGCGCGAGGATCTCCTCCGCCGCGGGGGCCGCCCTCTCCCGTCCCGCGTCGGCGACGATCACGACCTTGAACTCGAGCCCCTTCGCCGCGTGGATCGTGAGCAGGCGCACCGCGTCGGCGTCCTCCTCCTCCGCGACGGCCTCGAGCTCGCGCGCACCGACGGCCTCCTGCTCGGCGACGAAGCGGACGAAGCCCTCGACGTCGGGCCCGCGGAGCTCCTCGTACGAGCGGGCGAGCCGCGCGAGCTTGCGCATGTTCGCGTAGCGGCGCCGCCCGTCCCACTGCGCGAGCACGGCGAGGTCGTAGTCGTGCTCCGCGACGATCCGCTCGCAGAGGCGCTCGAGCGAGAGGCGGGGCAGCATCCCCACGAGCCGGTCGAACCGCTGCCGGAAGGCCCGCAGCAGCCGCTCGTCGCGCTCGTCGAGCCCCGCCGGCACGGAGTGCTCGAGCCCCGAGAAGAGCGGCCGCTTGAACGCGCCGCGGCGGACGAGGGCGAGCCCGTCGTTCGAGAGGCCGACGAGCGGCGAGGCGAGCACCGCGAGGAGCGCCTCGTCGTCGTAGCGGTTCTGGAGCAGCCGCAGGTACGCGAGCAGGTCGACCACCTGCTGCTGGCCGAAGTAGCCCTTGCCGGTCGCCCGGTACGTCGGCAGCCCGACCTGGCGCAGCTCCTCCTCGTACCACTCCGCGTCGGTGCCGGCGGCGAAGAGGAGGACGATCTCGCCCGGAGTCGCCGCGCCGCCGTCGACGAGCTCGCGCACCCGGCGGGCTACCGCGCGCGCCTCGCCGCGGCGCCAGTGGACGCCGCCGTCCGCGTAGCTCGCCTTGTCGGTGACGAGCAGCTCGACGGGGTGCCCGAACACCGGGTCGGGGAAGTCGGCGGCGGCCGCGAGCTCCTGGAACTCGTCGCCGAAATGGGAGCCGAAGAGCTCGTTCACGGCCGCGAGCACCTCCGGCCGCGAACGGTAGTTGAGCGTGAGCGGGAGCAGCGTCTCCGCCGCCTCGCGCCGCTCACGGAAGACGCGCACGTCGGCGTGGCGGAAACCGTAGATCGACTGGAACTCGTCGCCGACGAAGAACACCTCCGTGTCGCGGCCTCGCAGGAGCTCGACGAGCTCGGTCTGGAGCCGGTTCGTGTCCTGGAACTCGTCGACGAGGATCGAGCGGAAGCGCGCCTGTTCGCGCTCGCGGATCTCGGGATGCGCGCGCAGGAGGTCGCGCGCCTCGAGCTGGAGATCCTCGAAGTCGAGCGCCGACTCGCGCGCCTTCGCCTCGGCGTACTCCTCCGCGAACGTCGTCAGCAGCTCCTGCAGGAGCGCGCGGTCGCGGAGGGCCGCCTCGTCGAGCGCCGCCTGCTCGACGGAGGCGAGCGCCTCGCGGTACGCCCCGGCGCGGTCGCCGCGCGCCCGGAAGCCGCTCAGGCTCATCAACCGGTCCGGCCGGGAATCGCGGGCGAGCGCGGCGAGGAGCTCGGTCGCCGCCCGCCGCTGCAGGTCGGTGGCGTCGTGGTCGCCTGCGAGCGCCTGCGCCGCGTCGCGTAGCTCGGTCGTACGCTCCTCGAGCTCCGGCGTGGCGACGACCTCGAGATCGAGCTCGCGTCCCGCGGCGCGCAGCGTCTCGTAGACGCCGGTCAGCATCCGCCGCAGGCCCTCGCCGCCGTAGGTCGCGAGCAGCTGCAGCCGCGGCGGATCATCGGCCGCACAGAAGCGCGCGAGTGCCGCGCGAAACGCCTCCGAGCGCAGCACGGCCGCCTGCGCGTCGTCGAGCTCCCGGAAGCGCGGATCGAGCCCGGCCGCGAGCGGATACGCCTTGAGCAGCCGGTTGCAGAAGCCGTGGATGGTCGAGATCCACGCGCCGTCGAGCTGACGCGCGAGATCGTGCCGCCCGCGCGCGGCGAAGGCGGCGCGGACACGCGTGCGCAGCTCGGCGGCCGCACGGCGTGTGTACGTGATGACGAGAATCGAGTCGACGTCGAGGCCGCGCTCGCAGACGGCGCGGACGACGCGCTCGACGAGCACCGCCGTCTTCCCCGTCCCTGCGCCGGCCGAGACGAAGACCTCCCCCGTCGCCTCGACGGCCGCGAGCTGCTGGGGGTTGAGCGGAGGCGCGCTCATGTCCGCTCGACGCGGCAGATGGGCCAGAGGTCGCACCAGGCCGGGCAATCGCCGCCGCGCGGGTCGTGCCGCACGTCGCCCTCGCGGATGCGCTGCGCGAGCGCCCCCGCCGTCGAGCGCGCGCTCTCGACGAGGCCCCAGAACGCGTCCTCCTCGAGGTAGTCGTTGCGTGCGTATCCCGAGAGCGTTTCGGCCTCCTCGGCCCGGATCAGGCCGCGGGGACGGCGCTCCCCGGCGAGCGGCCGGTAGAGGCCGCCGAGCGGCTCGAGCCCGACGAGGTCGCGCAGCACGAGCATGTAGAGCGGGATCTGGAGCCGCAGCTCGCTCTCGATCTGACGCGCCGAGTGTGCGTGACGACCCGACTTGTAGTCCTGGACGATTCCGCGTGCACCGTACGGGTCGACGTCGATCCGGTCGATCTTGCCCGAGAGGACGAGCCCCTCCCCGAGCTCGAGGCCGCGCTGGTGCTCGGGTGCGGCACGCTCGGTGCCGAACGAGAGCTCGAACCGCCGCGGCACGAGCGGCAGCTGCCACCGGCACTCCTCCTCGACCGCCGCCTCGAGGTCGCGCCACAGCGTCTGGTCGAGCTCGCGCGCCTGCATCTCGGTCAGGTCCATCCGCACGCCCGCCACGGCGTCGTCGAGGCAGCGCCGCATGAGCGACGTCGCCGCCTCGACGTGCTGCGGCTCGAGCTTCTCGACGCCGAGCTCGGCGGGCAGACGCGTGAAGAAGCGGTAGAGCGCAGTGTGCGCGACGGAGCCCCGCAGCTTCGCGTCGAGCTCCGCGTCGATCGAGCGCGGCGAGAGGAACCGGTCGACGAACCAGGCGGACGAGCAGTCGGCGAAGCGCTCGAGCTCCGTGACGTTGAAGACGGTGCGCGAGCCGAGCTGTTCGAGCACGAGCGGATG
>DASQQF010000096.1:0-14150 GCA_035643535.1 Gaiellaceae bacterium | reverse complement strand
TCCTCGCCGAGCTCGGGCGCGCGCTCGCCGATCGCCTCGCGCACCGCGCGCTCCGACAGTCTCCGGAAGGGAACGAGCTGACAGCGCGAGCGGATCGTCTCCGGCAGCGGCCCGAGCTCCTCCGCGACGAGCACGACGACGGCGTACGGCGGCGGTTCCTCGAGGTCCTTGAGCAGCGCGTCCGCGGCGTCCTCGTTCATCGACTGCGCCCCGAAGACGAGGTAGACGCGCCGCGCCGCCTCGAAGGGGCGCATGTGGAGGTCGCGGCGGAGCGCGCGCACGTCGTCGATCCGGATCTGCTCGCCGAGCGGTTCGAGCACGTAGAGGTCGGGATGGCTGCCGCGCTCGACGCGCAGGTGGTCGCCGAGCAGCTCGGCCGCGAAGCGGCGGGCGAGCTCGCGCTTGCCGACGCCGCCGGGGCCGTGGAAGAGATACGCGTGCGCCGGGCCGTCCTCCAGGGCCGCGGCGAGAAGGCGCTTCGCCTCGTGCTGCTCAGGAACGGCTTCGAAGGCTGTCAAGGATCTCGTCTCTGATCGACTCGGGTGGGCGGTCGGCTTCGACGGCGACGATGCGTTCCGGGAAGCGGGCGGAGAGCAGGCGGTACGCGGCGTCGACCCGCTCCTGGAGCTCACCGCCCTCCCGCTCCAGCCGGTCGGCGTCCTCCCAGCGGCGTTGTGCGACGCCGGGATCGAGCAGGAGCAGGAACGTCACGTCGGGCAGCAGGCCGCCGGTGACGCGGAGGTTGAGCTCGAGCACCTCCTCGACGCCGAGGCCGCGCGCGATCCCCTGGTAGGCGAGCGACGAGTCGACGTACCGGTCGCAGACGACGTCGGCGCCGCGGGCCAGCGCCGGGCGGATCACCTCCTCGACGTGCTGCGCGCGCGACGCCGCGAAGAGCGCCGCCTCTGCCCAGGGGCCCATGGACGGCCCTGCGAGGAGCAGCTCCCGGACGTGCTCCCCCAGCTCGGTGCCGCCCGGCTCGCGCGTGAGGACGACCTCGCGGCCGTCCGCTGCGAGCGCGGCACGCAGCAGCTCCGCCTGCGTCGACTTGCCCGACCCGTCGGCTCCCTCGAACGAGATGAACACGGCTGCCTACGATAGAGCCGTGCGGGCGATCGTGACCGGGGGCGCGGGTTTCATCGGCTCGCACGTGGCCGACGCGCTGCTCGCCCGCGGCGACGAGGTGCACGTCGTCGACGACCTCTCGACCGGCCGCCGCGAGAATGTCGCGTCCGGCGCCGCGCTCCACGAGCTCGACATCCGCGAGGAGGCGCTCTCGGCGCTCGCAGCCGAGTTGCAGCCGGAGGTCGTCTTCCACCTCGCCGCCCAGGCCGACGTCGGCACCTCGGTCGAGCGCCCGGCCTTCGACGCCGACGTCAACGTGATCGGCACGATCCGGGTGCTCGAGGCGGCGCGGGCGGCCGGCGCGCGGGTCGTCTTCGTCTCGACCGGCGGCGCGATCTACGGCGAGCGCGAGCAACCGGCGCCGGAGGACGCGCCGCGCCTTCCCGCGTCGCCGTACGCGGCCTCGAAGCTCGCCGGCGAGGAGTATCTCGCGATGTGGAACCGCCTCCACGGCACGTCGCACGTCGTGTGCCGGCTGGCGAACGTGTACGGGCCGCGCCAGCTGCCGAGCCTCGAGGGCGGCGTCGTCGCCATCTTCCTCGACCGGCTCCGCGAGGGCCGACCGACCGAGATCTTCGGCGACGGCCTGCAGACGCGCGACTTCGTCTACGTGGGCGACGTCGCGGCGGCACTGCTCGCAGCGGCGGGCGGGAGCGGGATCTACAACGTCGGCAGCGGGGTCGCGACGCGCGTCCTCGACCTCCACCGCCTCTGTGCGGAGACCGCGGGGGTCGCACAGGAGCCGTCGTTCGGCGGTCCGCGTCCCGGCGACCTCCGCCACAGCGTCCTCGACGCCGGGCACGCGGAGCGCGACCTCGGTTGGCGGGCCGAGACATCGCTACGGGACGGCCTCGCGCGCACCTGGCACTCGGCGCACGCGCCGGTCTGAGGGAGGAGCCTCGCGGCCGCCGGCGAACCCGGACTGGCCGTGGAGCACGCCCAGCCGCTCGAGCGTTCGATTCCCTGGCGCGCTGCCGCGCTCGTGGCGCTGGCGATCGCCGCCCTCGAGCTCGTTGGCCTGCTCGCACTCGCGGGAGTCCACTTCCTCCCGCGGCTGCGGCACGCGGTCGCCCCCGCCGCCACCTCTCCGGTGAAGACACATCCGGTAGCAGCTAGCGAACGTGCCTCGAAACAGCATCTTTCCGCGCCCGCGACACCGCTGCGGCCGCGCTCGAGGGTCACGGTGCTCGTCCTCAACGGCAACGGGGTCGCGGGCGCGGCGGGCCGTGAGGCGTCGCAGCTCCTCGCCCACGGCTACCGTCGCGCGACGCCGGCCGATGCGCCGAGCAGCGACTACGCCCGTTCGCTCGTCCTCTTCCGAAGCGGCTGGGCCCGCGAGGCACGCCGCCTCGCGCACGACGCCGGGATCGCGCTCGTCGCGCCGCTCGACGGGCGGCTGCCGGCCGGCTCCGGCGGCGCGCAGCTCGTCCTGATCCTCGGCCGCTAGCCGCGGCGGATTCCGTCCGACGGTGGGTCTAGCCTCCGGTCCCCCGCTGGACTGACGCGCGCCCGGCGGGCGGGTTGAACAGGTGCGCGAAGCTAGAGTGTCCGGGAGGGGAAATGGCGAGCGTCGAGCAGGTCACGAGCACGGAAGAGACGGCCGCGGAGGTCGTCAACAAGGTCGTCGAGGAGGGCGCGCGGCTCGGCGTCAAGCGCTTCTTCACGATCCCCGGCCGCGATCCGTTCGACGAGATCGAATGGGAGACCCGCGACGCGATCATCCCCGGCCGGAACGGCAACGCCTTCGAGCAGCGCGGCGTCGAGTTCCCCAAGTTCTGGTCGCAGACGGCGACGAACATCGTCGCGCAGAAGTACTTCCGCGGCCGGCTCAGCTCGCCCGAGCGGGAGGCGGGCGTGAAGCAGATGATCGGCCGCGTCGTCGACACGATCGTCACGTGGGGCAAGACGGGCGGCTACTTCGCCGACGACGAGGAGGCCGAGACGTTCGAGGCCGAACTGAAGACGATCCTCGTCAACCAGTACGCCTCCTTCAACTCGCCGGTCTGGTTCAACGTCGGCTTCGAGGAGGCGCCGCAGTGCTCGGCGTGCTTCATCCTCTCGATCGAGGACTCGATGGAGGCGATCCTCGACTGGATCCGCCGCGAGGGCGTCATCTTCCGGGGCGGCTCCGGCTCGGGCGTCAACCTCTCGAGGCTCCGCTCCTCGAGGGAGCAGCTCTCGAAGGGCGGCCACGCCTCTGGGCCGGTCTCGTTCATGCGCGGCGCCGACGCGTCGGCCGGCACGATCAAGTCCGGCGGGAAGACGCGGCGGGCCGCGAAGATGGTCGTCCTCGACGTCGACCACCCGGACATCGAGGAGTTCGTCTGGTGCAAGGCGAAGGAGGAGCGCAAGGCGCGCGTCCTCGAGCAGGCCGGCTACGACATGTCGCTCGACTCGGCCGACTGGGCGTCGATCCAGTACCAGAACGCGAACAACTCGGTGCGCGTGAGCGACGCGTTCATGGAGGCCGCGACGAACGGTGACGAGTTCAACCTCACCGCCCGCACCGACGGCACCGTCCTCGAAACGGTCGACGCGCGCGAGTTGCTGCGCCAGATCGCGGCGGCGGCGTGGGAGTGCGCCGATCCGGGCGTCCAGTACGACACGACGATCAACCAGTGGCACACGCTGCCGAACACGGGCCGCATCAACGCGTCGAACCCGTGCTCGGAGTACATGTCGATCGACGACTCGGCGTGTAACCTCGCCTCGCTCAACCTGATGAAGTTCCGCCGCGAGGACGGCGAGCTCGACGTCGAGGCGTTCGAGCACGCCGTCGACGTCGTCTTCCTCGCGCAGGAGATCCTCGTCGGCTACTCCTCGTATCCGACGCCCGAGATCGCTCGGAACGCGAAGCGCTTCCGCCAGCTCGGCCTCGGTTACGCGAACCTCGGTGCGCTGCTGATGGCGCGCGGCCTCCCGTACGACTCCGACGAGGGTCGTGCCTACGCGGCTGCGATCACCGGGCTGATGACCGGCCGCGCCTACCGCAAGTCGTCGGAGATCGCGGCGCGGATGGGCCCGTTCGACGGCTACCAGGTCAACCGGGCGCCGTTCGTCGGCGTGGTCGCGAAGCACCGGGCCGCGGTCGGCAACATCGAGCATGCCGACTCGGTGCCGGCCGACCTGCTCGGCGCGTGCCGCAAGGCATGGGACGAGGCGCTCGACCTCGGCGAGGTCCACGGCTACCGGAACGCACAGGCCACCGTGCTCGCGCCGACCGGGACGATCAGCTTCATGATGGACTGCGACACGACCGGCGTGGAGCCCGACTTCTCGCTCGTGAAGTCGAAGAAGCTCGTCGGCGGCGGCGAGATCACGATCGTGAACAAGACGGTGCCGATGGCGCTCGAGCGGCTCGGCTACGCGCCGCGGGAGGTCGAGGAGGTCGTCGCGTACGTCGACGAGCGGAACACGGTGGTCGGCGCGCCGTACGTGAAGACCGAGCACTACCCGGTGTTCGACTGCGCCGTCGGCGAGCGGGCCATCCACTACCTCGGCCACGTGAAGATGATGGGCGCCGTCCAGCCGTTCATCTCCGGCGCGATCTCGAAGACCGTGAACATGCCCGAGGAGTCGACGGTCGAGGACGTGATGAGCCTCTATGTCGACGCGTGGCAGCTCGGTGTGAAGGCGATCGCGATCTATCGCGACAACTGCAAGGTCGCGCAGCCGCTCTCGAGCAGCGGCAACGGCGGCCAGCAGGCGGTCGCGACGCCGCCGGTGCACGTGCACGAGCGGAAGCGGCTGCCGGACGACCGCACCGAGGTCGGCCGCAAGTTCCGCGTCGGCGAGTACGAGGGCTACATCCACGTCGGCACCTACGACGACGGCAGCCCCGGCGACATCTTCGTCGACATCGCGAAGGACGGCACGACACTGCAGGGGCTGATGAACTCGCTCTGCATCGCGGTCTCGATGGGCCTCCAGTACGGCGTGCCGCCGGAGGTCTACGTCTCGAAGCTCTCGCACCTGCGCTTCGAGCCGAACGGGCTGACGAACGACGCCGACATCCGCAACGCGAAGTCGATCGTCGACTACATCTTCCGCTGGTTCGGCAAGAAGTTCCTCACGCCCGAGCAGCAGGAGGAGGTGGGCATCCTCTCGCCCGAGGTGAAGGCGCGGCTCGCCGACCGTTACGCGGCGGAAGCGGCCGGCGCCGCGCCGGCGGAGACCGTCGACGCCCCTCCGCCCGGTCAGACGGCGCTCTTCAACAGCTGGGAGGACGCCGTCGAGTGCGCCCGCTGCGGCGGACGCATGGTGCGCACCGGAAGCTGCTACACCTGCCGCGACTGCGGCACGAACACCGGCTGCTCCTAGCCGGCAGCAGCGAGCAGCACCGACGTCTCGCGTCGAAGGGCCGGACCGCTGTCCGGCCCTTCCTCGTAGAGGAGACATGCGCCTGCTCCGGATCGGCCTGCTCGCGGTCGCCGTCGCACCCTTCGCCGCAGCCGCGGGCACGAGGGCCGCCCTTCCGAGCGGAACCTGCGCACCCCCGGCGACGGTCGTCGCGCCGTCGCTACCGGCGGCGGTGACCGTTCGAACCTCGTGCGGCGCATTCCGGATCGGCCGTGACGGACGCGTCGAACGGATCTCGCCGGACCCGCAGCCGGTACCGCGGGGCACGGGCTGGTGGCCGTCGACGGGTGTCTGGGCTCGCACCGTTCGCGGCCGGCTCGTCGTCGGCCGGTGGCGGCGGACGCTCTGGCACTCGAGCAGGCGCTATCCGCGCGACGGCGACGTCGGCGGCATCGTGCTCGACGGCGACATCGTCGCGTTCTCGTACGGCTCCCGCGCTTCGCGGCTGTACGTCGCGCGGCTCGGCGGCCGTGAGCGGCTCGTCGCCCGCGGCGAGATCCCGCTCGGCCGAACTCGCGACGGCTTCTACACGCGGCGGGTGCGCGGCGGCCGGCTGCTGCTTCGCCGCAGCGACGGGAGCCTGCACGCTCCGATCGCTCACGGCGTCGGCACGTACGCCACGGGGCCGGCCGGCACGCTCCTCTTCGTGGCGCACGACGGCCTCTTCCGCGCTCGCGGCGCCCACGTCTACCGGATCGCCGACCTGAGCCGGCTCGGCCTCACGGCCGGTCGCGCCTTCCGGCTGCTCACGCTCGGCCATCTCATCGGCCTCGAGAACGCGCACCGGCTCGTCGTGCTGCGAGCCGACGGCACCCTGTTCGCGAGGACGGTGCTCCCGTTCGCGCGCAACCGGATCGAGTTCGTGAGCGGCGGGCCCGCCGCCGGCGACCGCGCCGCCGCCGTCGCGTTCGCCGTGATTCGCGGCGACCGGGCCGGCGACGGACAGGTGATGCAGCGCGGCGTGGAGACGATCTACCTGCTGCGATCCGGCTCGCGCGTCGCGCTCCCCGTGCACGCGATGCGAACGTGGTTCGACGTGTGCGGCCACGCCGCCGACCTGTCCTGGCACGGCGACTGGCTCCTCTACCGCGCAACGGGCGGCAGCACGGCGCTGATCGACACGGGCAGCGGCCGCACGATCGGGCTGAGCTCGATCGTCCGCCGCCTGCCGGGCTTCACCGCGGGCGGCACCGGCTTCTTCGGCGCTTCCTGGAGCTAGACGGAGGCCCCGCGCTCGCGGGGCCTCCGGTTCGGGTCGGTCGGGGGCGCTCTGTCAGCCGCCGACCTGCTGGCTGGCGAACTTCGCCTGCTGAAGCGCCTTCTTGGCCCAGTTCTTGGCCCCGGTCAGGTTGCCGTTGCCGCCGGCGCTCGCGGCCTTGTGCATGTACGTGCACGACTTGCGCAGGTCCTGCACGGCCTGCTTCTGCGACGAATTCGTCGCGTGCGGCGCAAGGTCGTTGTTGACGGTGCTCGTGCAGTTCGCGAGCACCGAGCCGCCGGACGACGCGGCGGCGGCGACGTCGCCGTTCTCGAACTGGTGCACGCTCTTCTTGATGTGCGAGTAGAGGTTCTGCACCGTCGTGCTGAAGCTCGAGCTGCCGCTCGAGGCGGTGATGGTCGTCGACGTCTTCGAGGTCGAGACGCCGGCCACACCGCCGGTCGTGCCGGCCGGGGTACTCACCGTCCCGCCCACGCTGCTACCGCCGCCGCCGCAGCCGGCGAGCGCAACCGCGGCTGCGAGCACCGCGCCGACGCTGAGGATCGCTTTCGTCATGTCTCTGCTCCCTCCATCGTTGGCGTTCGAACACGCCTCGCCCGCGTCCCGGCGGCAACCGGGACATCAATCGAACAACGCTTGAAAGCCATAATCCGTTGCTGTCGGGCGGCTGCGCTGCCAGGATTCGGGGATGCCCACGTGCAGCTCGTGCGGACAGCAGAACCCGGACATCGCCCGCTTCTGCCTCGCCTGCGGCGCCCCGCTCGGGGCCGACACCGCCGCGCGTGAGGAGCGGCGCATCGTCAGCGTCGTCTTCGTCGACCTGGTCGGCTTCACCGCCCGCTCGGAGCAGCTCGACCCCGAGGACGTCCGCGCCATCCTCACGCCCTACCACGAGACGGCGCGCGGCGAGATCGAGTCGTTCGGCGGTGTCGTGGAGAAGTTCGCCGGAGACGCGGTCATGGCCGTCTTCGGCGCCCCGACCGCCCACGGCGACGATCCCGAGCGGGCCGTCCGCGCCGCGCTCGCGGTGCGCGACGCGGTGGCGGCGCTCAACACCGAACAGCCGGCGCTCGAGCTGCGCATCCGCGGCGCCGTGACCACGGGCGAGGCGGTCGTCGCACTCGGTGCACGGCCGGGGCTCGGCGAGGCGATGGTGGCCGGCGACGTCGTGAACACGGCGTCGCGGCTCCAGCAGCATGCTCCGGTCGGGGAGATCGTCGTCGGGGAGGAGACCTTCCTCGCCACCCAGGACGCGGTCGCCTACGAGCCGCTCGAGGCGGTGACCGCGAAGGGGAAGACGAAGCCGATTGCGATCTGGCGCGCGGTGAGCGCCTCGGCGGGCGAGCGGAGCCTGTCGAGCACGCCCTTCGTCGGCCGCATCCACGAGCTGGGCCTGCTCGACGCGACGTGGGAGCGCGTCGAGCGCGAGCGGCGGCCGCACCTGATCACCGTTCTCGGCTCGCCCGGGGTGGGGAAGTCCCGGCTCGCCGCCGAGTTCACGACGGCCGTGGCCGCGCGCCACGGGCGCATCGTCCGGGGCCGCAGCCTCCCGTACCGCGAGCGCAGCGCCTACGGTGCCTTCGCCGCGCAGGTGAAGGAGCTCGCCGGCATCTTCGACAGCGACGGGGTCGACGTGGCGGTCGGAAAACTGCGCGAGTCCGTCGGCCGGCTCGTGGGCAGGGAGGAAGCGGAGGCCGTCGCCGGACACCTCGCGATCCTGCTCGGCTTCGATACGACCGCGACGACGCCCGACCGCGACAGCCTCTTCCAGTCGGTCCGCGTCTTCATCGAGGCGGTGGCGCGCGACCGCCCGACCGCCTTCGTCTTCGAGGACATCCACTGGGCGGACTCGGCGCTGCTCGACCTGATCGAGCTGCTCGCCACCCGGCTCCACGACCTGCCGGTGCTGCTCCTGACGCTCGCGCGCCCCGAGCTCCTCGACGTGCGGCCGGCCTGGGGCGGCGGCCTCCTCGCCTACCACGCGCTCCCGCTCGAGCCGCTCGCCGGCGGCGACGCAGCGCAGCTCGCCCTCCACCTGCTCGGCGCCGAGGCGAAGGCGAACGACGTCGCGCAGGCGGCGGAGGGCAATCCCCTCTTCATCGAGCAGCTCGCGGCGGTGCTCGCCGAGCGCGGGGAGCAGGCGGAGAAGCTCCCGAACACGATCCGCGGCCTCGTCGCTGCGCGTCTCGACGCGCTGCCGGCCGAGGAGCGCGAGCTGATCCTCGACGCGTCGATCGTCGGACGCATCTTCTGGCGCGGCGCCCTTTCCCGGCTCGCCCGCAATCCGGGCCGCCTCACCGAGACCCTCGCTTCACTCGAGCGCCGTGACCTGATCCGCCGCGACGCGACCTCACGGATCGAGGGCGACGAGGAGTGGGGGTTCAAGCACGTCCTGATCCGCGACGTCGCCTACGAGCTCCAGCCGCGCGCCCGCCGGCACGAGGGGCATCGCCGCGTCGCGGAGTTCATCGAGCAGTCGACGCCCGAGGTCGGCGAGGCGGGGGCGGCGCTCGCCCGTCACTGGCGCGACGCGGGCGAGCTCGAGCGTGCGGTCGGCTACTTCGTCGCCGCCGCCGAGGAGGCCGAGCGGGGCTGGGCGAAGCAGCTCGCGGCCGCGCTCTACAAGGAGGCGCTCGACATGACGCCGGAGGCCGACGCCGAGCGGCTCAGGTTCCTGCGCAAGCGGCTCGCCCTCGCGCAGCAGGCCGTCTTCCACATGGAGGACGCGCAGCTGCTCGGGCTCGGGACCCGCGACGGCTAGACCGGGGGGAAGTCCGCGGGCGTCACGTCGCCGGCGATCTCGTGCAGCCCGTCGATCTTGTGCCTGCCGAGCTTGCTTCCGTGAGCGCGGACGATCTCCTCGCTCGGCGCCTCGTAGATGCAGTAGGTGTGCACCAGGCCCTCGTCGTCGACGACGACGTGGCTGTGCTCCCACGTGATCTCGGGAAAATCGCCCTCCGTCAGCTCACGTGAGCGGCGACCGATCGGCGGCATCTGATCCTCGCCCACGTCGAAGCTCCGGATGATGAGGTACCGCGGCACCCCTCGAGTCTAGCTCCGCCTGTCGCGAAGGAGGAGCGCGCGGAGCTTCCGGCGGTAGATCCCCATGTCGGCGTGGTTCCAGTCGGCATGCGTCTGGTGCGCCCACGGCTTGTACCGCTCCCGGTGGTACGGGCTCGAAAGGCTCTCGTTGTGGCCGATGACGTTGCGGATCCGGATGTGGAAGCGTCCGACGAGCCACGCCGTCAGCTCGAGTGAGGCTCGGAGCTGCCGGCGGTCGTGGAGGATCTGCGCGTCCGAGGTGCCGACGTGCTCGATCCCGATCGCGACGTAGTTGAGCCCGACCGTGTGCCGGCACATCACGTCGAGGCGCACGAGCTGGTAGATCGTCCCGTTCCGGCCGACGATGAAGTGGGCGCACGTTCCGGGCAGCTCGCCGAGCTCCGGGTCGGGTGCGTTCGCCGCGAACGTGTTCCAGGCCGACGAGAAGCTGTCGCTCGCCGTGTAGTGCTCGACGATCACCTTCGGATGGAGCACCCACGAGTGGATCCCGTAGTGCTTCTCCGCGTACGCGGCCATCTCCGCCTTGCGCTTCGGGCCGTACGGGATCGGCTTCCAGACGATGTGCGGCCTCGGCGCGACGGTCGCGAGAACGACGGCGAGGAGCGCGAGCACGCGCCTTACGGTAGCCGGATCCGGAAGAGGCGCTCGCCGGCGGGCTCGGCGCCGAGCCGCTCGAGGAAGGCTCGGGCGTGCGGCCGCCCCGGCTCGGCGAGGAGCGTCTCGGTGCCGAGCCGCGGCAGCAGGGCGGCGAGCTGGTCGGCGTTCCGCCGGAGCAGCGCGACCGCCTCCTCGGCCCAGTCGGTCGCGAGTACGTCGGCGCCGCCGAGCGCAGCGGCGAGCGACGGGAGCCCGAGACCGCAGCCGAGCTCGACGACGCGCAGCCCCTGCACGTCGCGCGCCGCAACCGCCTGCGCGAGCGCGATCCCGCTCGGCCAGAGCTCGGCCCAGTAGGGCAGGAACTCGTCCTCGTCGAACGCGGCCTCGTCGATCAGCTCGTCGGCGCTCGGCGGCCGGAGGATCGTCAGCGCGGCCGCGCCGAGTTCGATGCGCTCCTCGATCAGAGGGCGGCGAAGAGATCGACCGGCACGCCGTCCGGATCGCGCAGCTGCGCGTAGCGCTGGCCCCAGAACGCGTCCCACGGCTCCTTCTCGCCGTCGAAGCCGGCGGCGACGACGCGTGCGTACGTCTCGTCGACCTCGGGAGGGCTCGCGCATTCGAACGCGATGGAGAGCTGGTTGCCGGTCTCGCGGCGCCACTCGGGCCGGAAGCCGCGGATGACCTCCTCGCTGTCGAGCATGAGCCGGACGCCGTTCGGCAGCGTCGCCTCGACATGCTCGTCTCCCTCGCCGATCGCGACGCCGAGGAGCCCGTAGAAGGCACGCGAGCGGGCGAGATCGGAAGAGACGATGCCGATCGCGTTCAGCTGCGGCACGGGGCGGACGCTAGCGGATAGCGTCGAGAGATGCGCTGCAGGCGGCTAGGGTCGAGCGATCTCCACGTCTCGGAGATCTCGCTCGGCTCGTGGCTGACCTACGGCGGCGGCGTCGACCGCGACCGCGCCGAGGCGTGCGTCGCCAGGGCCTTCGAGGTCGGGATCGACTTCATCGACACCGCGAACGTCTACTCGCGCGGCCGCGCGGAGGAGTTCCTGGGCGAGGTGCTCGCCGGCCGCCCGCGCGATTCCTACGTCCTCGCGACGAAGCTCTTCTGGCCGATGCCCGACGGGGGCAGCGGGCTTTCCCGCGAGCAGGTGCACAGCCAGCTCGAGGCGTCGCTGCGGCGCCTGCGCACCGACTACGTCGACCTCTACCAGTGCCACCGCTACGACTGGAACACCCCGCTCGAGGAGACGATGGAGGCGCTGACGGAGGTCGTGCGGGAGGGGAAGGTGCGCTGTCTCGGCTTCAGCGAGTGGCCGGCCGAGAAGATTCGCGAGGCGCAGGAGATGGCCGGCGTCGAGCGGTTCGTCTCGAGCCAGCCCCAGTACTCGATGATCTGGCGCGGCCCCGAGCGCGACGTCATCCCGTACTCCCGCGAGCACGGGATCTCGCAGATCGTGTGGTCGCCGCTCGCACAGGGCGTCCTCACCGGCAAGTACGAACCGGGTGAGCCGCCGCCGGAGGGTACGCGTGCGACCTCCGAGTCGATGGGCGGCTTCATGCAGAGGGCCCGCGACCAGGAGCTCCTCGAGCGGGTCCAGCGCCTGCGGCCCGTGGCGGACGAGCTCGGGCTGACGATGGCGCAGCTCGCCCTCGCCTGGGTGCTGCGGGAGGAGAACGTCGCCTCGGCGATCGTCGGCGCGACCCGTCCCGAGCAGGTCGAGGACAACGCCGCCGCCTCGGGTGTCGAGCTGGACGAGGGGACGCTCGCGCGGATCGACGAGATCCTCGGCGACAGCGTCTCCTGGCAGGGGCCGGCCTCCGCGCGCTGACAGCCGCTGGTTTGGAGCGGAGCGCGGCGCGGGTACGCGCCCCGCGGGCGGCGATGGACGAAGCGTGGTTCAGCGGCCTGGCCGACGAGCTGGGGCAGGCCATCGTCGACGCGGGCGAGTGCGCCGGCGCGTGCGAGCGGCTGCTCGAAACGGCACACGGACGGCTCGATCGCGAGCGGGAGTACGCGCTGTTCGCGGCGATCGTCGCTCCGACGTCGATCTCCCGCATCCTCGTCGACCTGATCGACCGTCCGCCCGGAATCGTTCTCGCCGCCGCGCACGTCTGCCGTGAGACGTCGCTGCAGGCGGTCGTGGAGGTCGAACGGCTCGCGTTGCCGCTGGAGACGGGGGCGGCGATCGGCGCGCTCGTGGCTGTCGCCGAGTCGTGCCGCTGCCTGCTCGAGTCGGCCGACTTGCTCTAGCGGCGTCTGTGCGTGCCGCCGGGGCCGTGCGCGCGGAACCCCGCCCAGAGCCACGCGGGAAGGCGGCTGCGCGCGTGCCGGATGCCGTCGTGCAGCGCTGCGGCGGCGTCCTCGTGGACGCCCTCGCCGTGACCGACGAGCAGGTGCTCCGGCTCGAAGGCGAGCAGGCGGCGCGGCGGCGTCAGGCGCAACACGGGCGAGACGCCGACCCGCTCCTGCGGCCCGACGTAGAACTGCGCCGTCCCGACGGCTTCCGCGACGACGAGCGTCCCGAGGCTCGGGAACCAGAGCGCGACCTCGCGCCAGAAGCGGTTGCGCAGCAGCGGCACCACCTCGAACGGGGCGTCTGCCGGCGGCGTCTGGGGCACGACGTGGAGCGGCACGCCGAGCCGCTGGGCGACCGCGGCGTTGTCGCGGTTGTGCCGGTCGAGGAGCTGGACGACGGCCGCCGGCTCCCCGAGCGTCCGTACGCGCTCGATCGCCTCGTCGTCGGCGACGGCGTCGAGGATCCAGACGCGCCCGTCGACCGCGAGGGCGTGCGAGCAGCGGCGCATGAACGAGCCTCCCTCGAGCCAGCCGAAGCCGAACTCGAGCTCGTCCACGAAGGTCGATGCCACGAGGGTGACGCTAGCGGAACGTCGTCTACTCGCGCGTCGACAGCACCGCGTCGGCGAGCCCGTACTCGACCGCCTCGGGCGGGGAGAGGAACCGGTCGCGGTCGATGTCCCGGAGCACCTGCTCGAGGTCCCGCCCCGCGTGGTGCGCGATCAGCTCGGCGTAGCGCTGCGTGAGCGAGAGGATCTCCCGGGCCGCGATCTGGATGTCGGCGGGCGTGCCGCGGAAGCCGCCCGAGCCCTGGTGGATCATCACCTTCGAGTTCGGCAGCACGAACCGCTTCCCCGCGGCGCCGCCGGCGAGGAGGAGCGCGGCGGCAGACATCGCCATGCCGACGCAGTACGTCTGCACGTCCGGCTTCACGAACTGCATCGCGTCGTACATCGCCATGCCGGCGTACGCATCGCCGCCGGGCGAGTTGATGTAGAAGCGGATGTCGCCGTCGGGATCTTCCGCCTCGAGGAAGAGAAGCTGCGCGACGACGAGATTCGCCGCCGAGGCATCGACCTCGGTGCCGAGGAAGACGATCCGCTCCCTCAGCAGCCGCGAGAAGATGTCGAACGAGCGTTCCGAGCGACCGTCCGACTCGACGACCATCGGCACGAGGTGGTTCGATACGCTACCCATCGGTTGCACATCATACGCAACTTGACGGTTGCGTGTCGAGATCGGAGGAGCGATGGAGGTCGAGCGCGAGATCGTCGTCCCGGAGGAGCCCGACGAGGTGTGGGAGGCGCTGACGAGGCCGGAGCGGCTCGAGGAGTGGTTCGCGACCGAGGCGGAGCTCGACGCGCGTCCCGGCGGCGAGGGCGTCTTCCGCTGGGGCGACGGCGAGGAGCGGCACGCGGTCGTGCGCGAGGCCGAGGAGGCGGAGCGGCTCGTCCTCGACTGGGACGACGGCGGCGAGGTCGCGATC
>DASQQF010000095.1:0-3803 GCA_035643535.1 Gaiellaceae bacterium | reverse complement strand
GGTCGCGTCCGGCCTGTGGCTCGCCGCCTGGCTCGCGGGCGGC
Source organism: Gaiellaceae bacterium (assembly GCA_035643535.1). Lineage (GTDB taxonomy): Bacteria > Actinomycetota > Thermoleophilia > Gaiellales > Gaiellaceae > Palsa-739. The sequence continues at coordinate 3,760 of DASQQF010000095.1, read as the reverse complement.
CTGGCGGGCGAAGCGGCGGGCATCCTCCTCGTCGCCGGCGCGTGCGTCTCCGCCGCCGCGGCGGCGGCGCTCGTGCTGCCGGCCTGGTCGATCCGCGTGGGCCTCGTCGCGCTCGCGGCGCTCGACGTCGTCCTCGTCTGGGGCACCTCGGGCGTGCGCGAGGCGACGAACGCGCTCCAGGCCGTGACGCTGCCGCACGCCGCGGGAGCGCAGCTGCCGAGCCTCCAGCAGGAGACGTTCGGCTCGGCGGTGATGGGCTGGCTCGACCTGCTCGCCCCGGCGCTGCTCGGGGTCGTCGTGGCGGGGCGGCGCAAGATCGCGGCGGCGGGCGTCGTCGGCCTCGCCGCAGGGCTCTGGGGACTGCTCCTGCTCGTGACCGCGGAGGTCGCCGCGACGGTGCCCGTGCTCGCCGGTCTAGCCTTCGCCGGCTCCGATGCGCATCGCGGTCGTCTCCGACATCCACTCCAACCTCGCGGCGCTCGAGGCGGTTCTCGACGCGATCGAGCGGGAAGCGCCCGCTGAGCTCTGGTGCCTCGGCGACCTCGTCGGCTACGGGCCGCGACCGAACGAGTGCTGCGCGATGATCGCCGAGCGCGCCGACGTCTGCCTCGCCGGGAATCACGACCTCGCCGTCCGCGGCGCGATCGACCTCGACGAGTTCGGCGGCGACGCGGCCGTCGCCGCCCGCTGGACGCGCGACGTGCTCGTCTCCGGGTCGCGGGAGCTGCTCGCACGGCTCGAGCCGCGGGGCGAGGCGCACGGCGTCGAGCTCTACCACGGCAGCGCGCGAGACCCGATCTGGGAGTACGTCCTCTCCGACGAGGCGGCCGGGGGCACGCTCGCACTGACGTCGTCGCCGCTCGTGCTCGTGGGACACAGCCACGTGGCGCTTCTCGCCCTCGACGCCGGCGAGGGCGTGGCGGGGGGCGTCGCACCCGCCGGCACCGAGATCGACCTCGCCCGCGGGCGCTTCCTCCTCAACCCGGGTTCGGTCGGGCAGCCACGCGACGGCGACCCGCGGGCGGCGTTCCTCCTGCTCGACCTCGACGCGCAGCGGGCGTCGTACCGACGTGTCGACTACGACATCGAGCGGACGCAGCGCGAGATGCGCGAAGCGCGGCTGCCGGAGATGCTCGCCGCACGGCTCGCCCTCGGGCAGTAGGAATCGGCAGGAGCTACGCGCGGAGCGCCCGGAGGGGAGCCGGCGCGACCGGCACCGCCGGCTGCGGGAAGAGCTCGATGCCCTCGCGCGCGAGGGCGAGCTGGACGTCCTCGCGTGCCTTCCAGATCCGCCACTTGACCGTCGAGAGCGTCACCTCGAGCGAATCGGCGATCTCGGTGTACGAGAGGCCGACGACGTCGCGGAGCAGGAGCGCCATCTTCAGGTCGACGCTCAGCCCCTCGACCGCGCGCCAGACCGCGTCGATCGCCTCGAGCCGCTCGAACGGGGCGTCGAGCACCTCGAGCGGCGGGATGTCCTCGAGGTCGACCACGGCCCGCGGACGCCGCTCGTTCGCACGCAGCTCGTCGAGCACGCGGTTCTTCGTCACCTGGAAGAGCCAGGTGGTGAACTTCGAGCGCGAGTCGAAGCGAGAGAGCCCCTGGAAGACCCGGAGAAAGACCTCCTGCGTCAGATCCTCCGCGAGCGCACGGTCGCCGACCATGCGCAGGACGTAGTTGTGGACGGGCACCTGGTAGGCGCGCACGATGATCGAGAAGGCACGCTCGTCGCCTCGCTGTGCCTTCCGCAGGACGCCGCTATCGGGCTGGGGCAGCGACAAGGTGCCGCAGTATAGACGCATTCTCAGACGGCTTTCATCAGGTTTTTCCCGGTCATTACCTCAGGTTGACCGAAGCCGAGGAGCGCGAGCACGGTCGGCGCGATGTCGGAGAGCTCACCGTTCGAGAGCTCTCCGGGGGCCGTGACGACGATCGGCACCGGGTTCGTCGTGTGGGCCGTGTGCGGGCTGACGCCGTCGGGCTGCAGGAGCGTCTCCGCATTGCCGTGGTCGGCGATCACGACCGCGACGCCGCCGGCCCGGCCGACCGCGTCGAGGACACGTCCGAGGCACGCGTCGGTCGTCTCCACCGCCTGCACCACGGCGGGGACGACGCCGGTGTGCCCGACCATGTCGGGATTCGCGAAGTTGACGACGACGAAGTCGAAGCCGTCGCCGTCGATCGCCGCGGCGACCCGGTCGGCCAGCTCGGGCGCGGACATCTCCGGCTTGTGGTCGTAGCTCGGGACGTCGCGCGGCGAGTCGACGAGAATCCGCTCCTCCGCCGGGAACGCGTCCTCGCGGCCGCCGTCGAAGAAGTACGTCACGTGCGCGTACTTCTCCGTCTCGGCCGCGTGGAGCTGCCGGACGTGGTGCGCCGAGAGCACCTCGGCGAGCACGTGGGCGACGTCGTGCTCGGGGAACGCGACCGGGAAGTCGAAGTCGTCGCGGTAGCGCGTCATCGTCGTCAGGTCGACACCCATGGCTCCGAGCTTCTCGGAGAGCTGGCGCGCCCGGTCGGGCCGGAAGTTGAAGAAGATCGCCGCGTCGCGCTCGTGGTCGAGGCGCGGCCGCCCGGCGAGCGAGACGGGCACGACGAACTCGTCGGTGACTCCGGCGTCGTAGCTCGCCTGCACCGCGGCGGCGGCCTGCCCGGCGGCCGGCTCCGTCCCGGCGGCGATCGCGTCGAGCGCCTGCTGCGTCCGCTCCCACCGCTTGTCGCGGTCCATCGCGTAGTAGCGGCCGGAGACCGTCGCGATCCGCTCGTCCGGCAGCTCCGCGAGGTCGCGCACTGCGGAGGTGGGCTCGACGTCGCGGCCGTCGGTGAAGGCATGGAGCCACGTCCGTTCGGTCATCTCCTCCCGCCGCGCGAGTTCGAGCAGCGCGCGCAGATGGTCGATGTGCGAGTGCACACCGCCGTAGGAGACGAGCCCGAGCAGGTGGACGTCGCCGCCGCGCTCGCGGGCGCGCCGGAACGCCGAGACGAGCGCCTCGTTCTCGAAGAACGAGCCGTCGCCGATCGACCGGTTCACGCGCTGGAGATCCTGGTCGAGGATCCGGCCGGAGCCGATCGTCAGGTGTCCGACCTCGGAGTTGCCCATCTGCCCCGCGGGCAGGCCGACGGCCTCGCCCGAGGCGGCGAGCTGCGCGTGCGGGAACTCCTCCAGCAGCGCGTCGAAGATCGGCGTGTGGGCGAGCTCGATCGCATTCCCCGGTCCGGGCGGCGCGATTCCCCAGCCGTCCAGGATCACGAGACAGACGAGCGGAAAGCTCTTCACGCCCGAGCTGCCTCGCAGATCGCGGCGAAGGAGCCGGGCTCGAGCGATGCACCACCCACGAGGGCCCCGTCGACGTCCGGTTGCGCGAGCAGCTCGGCGGCGTTCCCGGGCTTGACCGAGCCGCCGTAGAGCACGGGCCGCGCGAGGAGCGACTTCACGAACGCATGCGCCTCCTGGGCGAGCTCCGGCGTCGCGGTGCGCCCGGTGCCGATCGCCCAGACCGGCTCGTAGGCGATCACGAGCTGCTCGTCGTCCGGCAGGACGGAGACCTGGCGGCGCAGCACGGCTTCGGTCTCCCCCGCCTCGCGCTCCTCCTCGAGCTCGCCGACGCAGGCGATCACTCGCAGCCCGGCGGCGAGCGCCGCCTCGGCGCGTCGCGCGACCGTCTCGTCCGTCTCGCCGAAGTACTGCCGCCGCTCGGAGTGGCCGACGATCGCGCCCGCCACGCCGACCTCGAGGAGCATCGCGGGGGAGATCTCGCCG
>DASQQF010000094.1:0-2339 GCA_035643535.1 Gaiellaceae bacterium | reverse complement strand
CCGCTGCCTCGACTGCGGCGTCTGCTCGGAATGCCACGAGTGCGTCAGCGCCTGCCCGGCCGACGCGATCGACCTCGACCAGCGCGAGCAGGAGCTCGAGGTCGGGGTCGGCTCGGTGATCGTCTCGACCGGCTACACCCTCTTCCCGGCCGACGCGAAGCCGCAGTACGGCTACGGCCGCTTCCAGAACGTCATCACCGGCGTCCAGATGGAGCGGCTGCTCGCGCCGACGCGCCCGTACAACACGGTGCTGCGCCCATCGGACGGCAAGGTGCCCGAGCGGATCGCATACGTCATGTGCACCGGCTCGCGCGACGAGACGGTCGGGAACCCGCTCTGCTCGAAGTTCTGCTGCATGTACTCGATCAAGCAGAACCAGCTGATCATGGGCGCGCTGCCGCTCGCGGACGTGACCGTCCACTACATCGACATCCGCACGCCGGGCAAGGGCTACGACGAGTTCTTCGAGCAGGCGAAGGCGATGGGGGCGCAGTTCGTGAAGGGACGGGTCGCCTCGATCGCCGAGGCCGAGGGCGGGAACCTGCTCCTCCGCTACGAGGACATCGACTCGGGCGGCACGATCGCCGAGGCCGAGTACGACCTCGTCGTGCTCGCGGTCGGCGTCCGCCCGAACCTCGACACGAAGGCGCTCTTCCCCGACGGGACGCTCGACTTCGACGACTTCGACTACGTCGACGAGCCCGAGGAGGACGTCAACCCGGCCGCGACGAGCATCCCGGGCGTCTTCGTCGCCGGCGCGGCCTCCGGCGCGAAGGACATCCCCGAGTCGATCCTCCACGCCGGCGCCGCCGTCGCCCAGGCTGCCGCCTATCTCGAGCGAGAGAAGGCGGCGGTATGAGCGCCCTCCCGGAGAGGAAGATCGGCGTCTACGTCTGCCGCTGCGGCGGCAACATCTCCGACTTCGTCGACGTAGAGCGCGTCGTCGCCGCGGTCGAGGACGAGCCGGGCGTGAAGGTCGCCCGGACGGCGATGTTCACGTGCTCCGACGCGACGCAGTCCGAGATCGTCGCCGACATCCAGGAGCAGGAGCTCGACGGGCTCGTCGTCGCCTCCTGCTCGCCGAAGCTCCACACCTTCACCTTCCGCGCGGCGGCGAAGCGGGCCGGGCTGAACCCGTACCAGTACACGCAGGTGAACATCCGCGAGCAGTGCTCGTGGACGCACACCGACGACCACGAAGGGGCGACCGAGAAGGCGATCCGGCTCGTGCGGGCGGGCATCAACCGGACGCGCCTCACCTCGCCGCTCGACCCGCTCGTGGTCGAGACCTCGCAGCGCACGCTCGTGATCGGCGGCGGCATCGCGGGCCTGCGCGCGGCCCTCGGGCTCGCGGAGATCGGCCTCGGCGTCTTCCTCGTCGAGCGCGAGCCCGAGCTCGGCGGCTGGGTCGGCCGGCTGGGCGAGCTGTTCCCGCACGGCACGAACGGCCGAGAGCTCGTCGCGCGGCTCGTCGAGCAGGTGCGCGCGCGGCCCGACGTGACCGTCCTGACGAACGCCGAGGTGATCGGGAAGGCCGGCAGCTTCGGCAACTACACGGCCTCGATCCGTGTCGAAGGCGAGACGGGCCCCGAGACGATCGAGGTGGAGGTGGGCTCGATCGTCGTCGCCACCGGCTTCGACGCGTACCAGCCGGAGGCGGGCGAGTTCGGCTACGGGATCGACGGCGTCCTCACCCTGCCGGAGTTCGAGGAGCTGCTCCGGGCGGCGGACGGCCCGCTCGAGCTCGACGGACGCCCCGTCCGCAGCATCGGCTACGTCTACTGCGTCGGCAGCCGCCAGCCCGGCGGGCACACGTACTGCTCGCGCTACTGCTGCCCGGCCGCGATCCACGCCTCGCTCCAGATCGCCGCGCGCGACCCGGAGGTGCGCCAGTACCACCTCTACCGCGAGCTCCGCGCCTACGGCGAGCACGAGCTCGCGTTCGCCGAGTCCCGCAAGCGCGGCTCGCTCTACCTGCGCTTCCCCGACGACGACCCGCCCGAGGTGGCGCGCGACGACGACGGCCTGAAGGTGACGGTGCACGACCTGCTCACGGCGGGGGAGGAGGTCACGATCCCGGTCGACCTGCTCGTCCTCGTCACCGGCATGGTGCCCCGCGAGAACGAGGAGCTCGTCGCGGCGCTGAAGCTGCCGGTCGGAGGCGACGGCTTCTTCAACGAGATCCACCCGAAGCTGCGGCCGGTCGAGACCGTCGTCGACGGCGTCCTCATCGCGGGCGCCTGCCAGGGGCCGAAGACGGTGAGCGAGAGCGTCGCCTCGGGGCTCGCGGCGGTGACGCAGAGCGCGGCGATGCTGAAGCTCGGCCACGCCGAGCTCGA
>DASQQF010000093.1:0-17109 GCA_035643535.1 Gaiellaceae bacterium | reverse complement strand
CGCTACGACGCGCTGATCGCGGAGGCGCGTTCGACGCCCGACGACCAGGCGCGCTACGACATCTACGCCAAGGCCGAGGCGATGCTGACGGGGCCCGACGGCGTGATGCCGATCATCCCGCTCTACTGGTACACGTACCCGAACCTCGAGCGGCAGTCCGTCAAGGACACGTTCAACATCAACCTGCTCGACCAGTTCGATCTCTCGAAGGTGGTGGTGGAGCAGGCGTAGCGGACGACGCGGCCGGCGGCGCCCGCCGCCGGCCGCCTCCCGCGCGAGCCCGGCGCAATGGCCGCGTACATCATCCGCCGGATCGTCTGGACCGTGCCGGTCGTCCTGCTCGTGATCCTGATGACGTTCCTGCTCATGCGCGAGATCCAGGGCAACCCCTTCCGCAAGACCGAGCGGGCGGTGCCGGCGGCGGTCCAGGCGAACCTGGAGCGGAAGTTCAACCTCGACGAGCCCTGGTACGTCCAGTACGCCCTCTACACGAAGGGCGTCTTCACGTTCGACCTCGGCCCGTCGCTCGTGCTCCGCGACCGCACGGTGAACGACATCGTGAAGGAGCAGTTCCCCCGTTCGATCGAGCTCGGGCTGCTGGCGTTCGCCTGGGCGCTCGTCCTCGGGGTTCCCGCCGGCGTGCTCGCCGCCCTCCGTCCGAACTCCCGCTTCGACTACGGGGCGATGTTCTTCTCGAACGTCGGCTTCGCGCTGCCGAACTTTCTCGTCGCCACGTTCCTCATCTACTTCGTCGCGCTGCGCTGGGGCTTGCTGCCGACGAGCGGCTGGACGAGCTGGGAGCACCGGATCCTGCCCTCGTTCACGCTCGGGCTCGTCCCGATGGCGTACTTCGCCCGCCTCGTGCGAGGAACGATGCTCGAGACGCTCCAGCAGGACTACGTGCGCACCGCGCGCTCGAAGGGGCTGCCGCACCGGCGGATCGTGCTCGTGCACGTGCTGCGCAACTCGCTGATCCCGGTCGTGACCGCGGCTGCGCCGCTGCTCGGCTACATCATCACCGGCTCGTTCATCGTCGAGAACATCTACGCCGTCCCGGGCATCGGCCGCTACTACGTCACCGCGGTCAGCGCGCGGGACTACTCGGTCGTCATGGGGCTGACGGTGCTGCTCGCGATCATCGTGATCGTCGCGAACCTCGTCGTCGACATCCTCTACGGGATCCTCGACCCGCGGACGCGGGAGGCGCACGCGTGACGGCCGCACCGTCCACCGACCTCGGCCGCCCGCCCGTCGAATCGGCCGGGGCGCCGATCCGCCAGTCGAGCCTCTGGCAGGACGCCTGGTACCGCTACATCCGCAACCGCGGCGCCGTGATCGCCAGCGTGATCTTCCTCCTGCTGCTGGCTTATTGCGCGCTCGCCCCCGTGTTCTCTCCGTACGACCCGAACGAGGTCGACTTCGCGATCGCCCACCAGGCGCCGAGCTGGAGCCACCCGCTCGGCACCGACCAGTTCGGGCGCGACCTGTTCACCCGGGCCGCGCTCGGCGGGCGGATCTCGATCGGTATCGGCTTCGGCGCGACGCTCGCGATCCTTCTGATCGGCGTCTCCTACGGCGCGGTCTCCGGCTTCGTCGGCGGCAGGCTCGACAACGCGATGATGCGGTTCCTCGACGCGCTCTACGGCCTGCCCTACCTGCCCTTCGCGATCCTCGCGCTGGCGATCATCGGCACGGTCAACTTCTGGACGATGGTGATCGCGCTCTCGATCGCCAGCTGGTTCATCACCGCCCGCGTCGTCCGCGGCCAGATCATCACGCTGAAGGAGAACGACTACGTGCGCGCCGCCCGGGCGCTCGGCGCCCGCTGGTACCGGATCCTGCTGCGGCATCTGCTGCCGAACACGCTGGGCGTCCTGATCATCACGATCTTCCTCGAGCTGCCCGGCGTGATCCTCGGCGAGGCGTTCCTGTCCTTCCTCGGCCTCGGGATCAACCCGCCCGACGCCTCGTGGGGATCGATGGCCCAGGACGGCCGCGACGCCTACCGCGCCTATCCGTACATCATCGTCATCCCGAGCATCGCGATCGCGACGCTCGTCCTCTGCGCGAACTTCATCGCGGACGGCCTGCGCGACGCGCTCGACCCGCGGACCCGGGAGACGTGACGGTGGCCCTGCTCGAGGTCGAGGGCCTGCGCACCCACTTCTTCATGCGCGAGGGCGTCGTGCACGCCGTCGACGGCGTCGACCTCTCGCTCGAGGCGGGCCGTACGCTCGGCGTGGTCGGCGAGTCGGGCTGCGGCAAGTCCGTCACCGCCCTCTCGATCCTGCGGCTGCTGCCCGAGCCGCCGGCACGCATCGTGGCCGGCTCGGTTCGCTTCGACGGCCGCGAGCTGACGGCACTGTCGGAGCAGGAGCTCGAGACGATCCGCGGCCGCCAGATCGCGATGATCTTCCAGGACCCGATGACGGCCCTGAACCCGACGCTCACGATCGGCACACAGGTGACCGAGATGCTCCGGCACCATCTCGGGCTCGACGCCCGCGTCGCGCGCCGCCGGGCGGTCGAGCTCCTCGACGAGGTCGGCATCGCACGTGCCGCGGAGCGGCTCGACGACTACCCGCACCGCTTCTCCGGAGGAATGCGACAGCGCGTGATGATCGCGATCGCGATCTCCTGCGAGCCGCGGCTGCTGATCGCCGACGAGCCCACGACCTCGCTCGACGTGACGGTGCAGGCGCAGGTGCTCGATCTGCTCGACGACCTGCGCCACGCACACCAGATGGCGATGATCCTCATCACGCACAACATGGGCGTCGTGGCCGAGACGGCCGACGACGTGGCCGTCATGTACGCGGGACAGATCGTCGAGCAGGCGCCGGCGGCCGAGCTCTTCTCGCGGCCGGAGCATCCCTACACCGAGGCGCTGCTCGCCTCCCTGCCCGACCTCGAGCGGTCGGATCCGCGCGGCACGCGCCTGACGACGATCCCGGGCCGGCCGCCCGACCTCATCTCGCCGCCCGATGCCTGCCGCTTCGCTCCCCGCTGCCCGTACGCGAATCTCGAGGACTCGTGCGTGCAGGCGCCGCCCGAGCTGCGGGAGATCCGCCCGGGACACCTCGTGCGCACCGCGCACCCGGCGAGCGAGCGGGCGCTCGCGGGGGTGGCGCCGTGACGGCGCCGCTGCTCGAGGTGGCGGACCTGCGGGTCCACTTCCCGGTCCGCAAGGGGCTGCTCTTCGACCGCACGGTCGGTCACGTCCGGGCGGTGGACGGGATCGGCTTCGAGCTGCACGAGGGCACGACCCTCGGGCTCGTCGGCGAGTCCGGCTCGGGGAAGTCGACGACGGCGCTGGCCGTGCTCCAGCTCATCCGGGCCACGACCGGCACGGTTCGCTTCCTCGGTCACGAGCTGACCGCACTCCGCGGCTCCGAGCTGAGGGAGATGCGGCGGGAGATGCAGATCGTCTTCCAGGACCCCTACGCCTCGCTCGATCCGCGCATGACGGTCGGCAAGATCGTCGCCGAGCCTCTGGAGATCCACGACGTCGGGAGCCGCCGCATGCGCCGTGCCCAGGTCGCGCGCCTGCTCGAGCTCGTCGGCTTCGACCCCGCGTACACGAACCGCTATCCCCACGAGTTCTCGGGCGGCCAACGGCAACGGATCGGCATCGCCCGCGCCCTCGCGCTCAACCCGCGGCTGATCGTCTGCGACGAGCCCGTGTCCGCGCTCGACGTCTCGATCCAGGCGCAGATCCTCAATCTGCTCAAGGACCTCCAGCACGACCTCGGCCTCACGTACCTCTTCATCGCCCACGACCTCGCCGTCATTCGCTCGATCAGCGACACGGTCGCCGTGATGCAGAACGGGAAGATCGTCGAGCAGGGTCCCGCAGGCGACGTCTACGCGCGGCCGCGGACCGCCTACACGAAGGCCCTGCTCGCCGCCGTGCCCGTCCCCGACCCGCAGCGGATGCAGGCGCGCAAGGCGGAGCGCCGCCGGCTGCGGCTCGCGCTCGCGAGCGAGTGACGGAGCGGGCCGGCTCCGTCTTTGCTGTGCTCAGACCGGCAGCGTCGCGCGAGACCCGTCGGCAACGGGCGCGGCCGCGACGGGCCGTTCGGCGAGCGTCCGCCCCAGGACGTCGGCCACCTCGTCGAACACGTCCTTGCCCGCGAGCGAGTAGTCCGACGTGAAGTCGACCGCGCCGTTCAGCTCGATCACGACGTAGCCGCCGTTCGCGAGCGGCAGGAGGTCGACGCCCACGAGGTCTCCTCCGACCGCGGCCGCGGCCGCGAGCGCGAGCTCCCGCGCGGCGGGCGGCGGATCGACGGGCCGGCGGGCTCCGCCGAGCGCGATGTTCGTCCGCCACTCGCCCGGTGCGGCCACACGTTCGATCGCGCCGACGACGCGCCCGCCGGCGACGACGAGCCGGAGGTCGAAGCCCACCGGCGGAACGAGCGCCTGCAGGAGCGCCCCGCTGCGCCGGAACCACGCGTGCCGGCGCAGCGCGCGAAGGCGAAGCTTCAACTGCCGGGGAGACGTGCAGAGCGTGACGTCGCGCCCCCAGCTGCCGAACCGCGGCTTGACGACGAGGGGGAACGTCAACGCGGGCAGCGTCGCCTCGTATCGCACGTGAACGGTCGGAGGGTGCGGAATGCCCGCCCGTGCGAGGGCGAGAGCCGTCTCGAGCTTGTCGTGGCAGGCGATCAGCGTCGTCGCCCGGTTCAGGACGCGGACGCCCCGCCGCTCGGCCCGACGCAACGCCCAGACGCCGTCCTCGATCCCGTCGATCGACCGCCGCACGTCCAGACGCGCGAGCACGAGATCCCCGTCCTGCACGACATCGCGGAGCGCCGTCGGATCGACGAGACCGGCCCGCAGCCCTTGCTCGTGCAGCGCGCCGATGATCGACTCGTTCGTCACGTTCGCCCGCCCGGCGGCGATCCAGATGCCCTCCATGGGGCAAGCATCCCAGCGCGAGCCGACCCCGGACATGGATGGCACCCCGCATCTTTCTGCGCGTCCCGCGGTTCAGGAGCGCAAGGCCACGACCTCGAGATAGTCCGCCGTGATCGCCGCCGCGCGCTCGCCGGCGCGGTTGTATCTCTCGGCGACCGCGATCAGCTCTGCGGCGAAGGCGCTCTCGTCGGACGGCTCGACCCGCTCGAAGGCGGCGATCGTCGGGCCGAACCAGCGGCGGAAGAAGGCGAGGAAGTGCTCGGGCGAGCGGAGGCGCTGCACGCTCACGCGCCGCTCGACGCGCAGGCTCGCGATCCCGTCGCCCAAGAGCTCGCGCAGCCGGCCCTCGGTTCCCCAGGCGGTGGCCGGCCGGATTCCCGGCGGCGAGGGCACGTATCTGCCCGTCGCGGCGAACACCTCGCCGACGAATCCGTCGGGAACCCAGTTCGCCATGCCGATCCGGCCGCCGGGCCGCGTGACGCGGAGCAGCTCGGCAGCCGTCCGTTCCTGGTCCGGCGCAAACATCGCACCGAACGTGGACAGCACGACGTCGAACGACCCGTCCTCGAACGGCAGCTCCTGCACGTCGCCCTCGACGAACTCGACCTCGAGGAGCTCCGCGGCGGCGCGGATGCGGCCACGCTCGAGCAGCTCCGGCACGAAATCGACGCCCGTCACGTCCGCGAACGCGCGCGCCGCTGCAATCGCAGCGTTGCCGCTCCCGCAGGCGACGTCGAGCACGCGCTCGTCGGGCAGCACGTCGACCGTCTCCACGAGGCGGTCGGCGACCACCTGCACGATCGGCGCGACGTGCGCGAAGTCACCCTTCGACCAGACCTGCTGCTGCAGCTGCGTGACGGCCGCGAAGTCGACCCTCGCCACCTCGCCGGCGGCGTCGGGCTCGTGCTCCCGGATGTCCGTCATCTACGCCTCCTCCCCTGGCACGGCCGCGAACCCGCCCCCGCGCGCGAGATCGTCCATGACTACGGCGTAGCGGCCGACCGAGACGCGACTTCCCCGCCACCCCCGGAAGAGGTCGCCGAGCCTGCGCGGCATCTCCTCGTCGAAGGTCGGCTCCGCGGCCGCGGCGTGCTCGTCGGAGTCGAAGAGCGCGATCGAGAGGAAGTCCCCGTCGGCTGCGAGCAGCTGGAGCTGGCCGCGATAGCCGGGAAGCCCTTCGACGAGCGGCCGGATGACCGCCTCCGCCTCGGCCATGGTGCGCTGCGCCTCCTCGGCGTCGACTCCCTCGAAACGTGCGACACGTGCAACCATCGTCTCTCCTCTCCGCCGGAGCACCGAAAGGTCCAACCCGAACCGGCAGCCTCGTCGTTCGCGGCGCCGGCCGCAATCGGGCCGAGACCCCATTGCGGCGAGGACGCGGCCCCGGAAGTGTTGAGCAGATGGATGCGTCTCGGGTTGCGGACGCGGTACCGGGTCCGACGACGGAGCTTCCCTCCGGCACCGTCACCTTCCTCTTCACGGACATCGAGGGATCGACGTCGCTCCTCAAGCGCGTCGGACCGGAGGAGTACGCGGCGTTGCTCGCCCGCCACCACGAGCTCCTCCGCGTCCCCTTCGGCGTGAACGGCGGCGTCGAGGTCGAGAACCTCGGCGACGGTCTGCTCACCGTCTTCCGGAGCGCGGCCGCAGCGGTCGCGGCGGCAGCCGAGGCTCAGCGGGCACTCGCCGCCGAGCCGTGGCGGGTGTCGAGCCCGGTGCGCGTGCGGATGGGCGTGCACACGGGTGAGGCGCTCGTGCGGGCGACCGGCTACGTCGGCTACGCGATCCACCACGCGGCGCGCATCTCCGACATGGGGCACGGCGGCCAGGTGCTGCTGTCGGCCGCGACCGCGGCGCTGGTGGAGCACGACCTCCCGGAGCACGTGCGCCTGCGCTCGCTCGGCGAGGTGGCGATCGCGGATGCCGACGGGCCGCAGCGGGTCTACCAGCTCGAGATCGACGATCTCAGGAGCGACTTCCCCGCGCTTCGCGCCAAGCAGCGGCGGGCGCTCGTCCCCACCTCCGACCGCCTGCTCGAGCGCGCCGACGAGCTGGCGCTGCTCGCAACGCTCGTGGAAACGGCTCGGAGCGGCTCGGGCCGCTTCGCCGTCGTCGTCGGCGACGCGGGCATCGGCAAGACGACGCTCCTCCGCGAGGCGCGCAACACGGCCCGCCTCCACGGGATGGACGTCCTGCAGGCGCGAGGCGGAGAGCTCGAGCACGAGTTCTCGTACGGCATCGTCCGGCAGCTGTTCGAGCCACGTATCGGCACGGCGGCGCCCCACGAGCGGCCGACGGTGTTCGCAGGGGCGGCCGGGCTCGCGGAGCGGCTGTTCGACGAGGAGGCCGTGGCCGAGACGATGGGGCCGGCCGACACCTCCTTCGCCCTCCTGCACGGCTTGTACTGGCTGACGGCGAACCTCGCCGCGGAGCGTCCGCTCATGCTCCTCGTCGACGACCTGCACTGGGCGGACGAGCCCTCTCTTCGCTGGCTCGGCTACCTCGTCCGCCGGCTCGAAGGGCTCCCGCTGCTCGTCGTCGCAGGGCTTCGGCCGCCCGCTCAGGGATTCGAGACGGCCCTCCTCGCCGAACTGGTGGGCGACCCGGCGGCGCAGCCGGTGCTGCCGAAGGCGCTGAGCCGCGACGCGGTCGAAGGGCTCGTGCGCAGCGAGCTCTCCGCCGATGCTGATGCGGCCTTCTCGGCCGCCTGCTACGAAGCGACCGCGGGCAACCCGCTGCTGCTTCGGGCCCTGCTCGACGCGCTCGTGAGCGAGCGGGTGCCTCCTACGGGAGAGCACGTCGACGCAGTGATGGAGCTCGGGCCCGTCGCCGTCGCCCACGCCGTCGAGCTGCGGCTGGCGCGTCTGCCGGCAGAGGCCACCGCAGTGGCTCGCGCCGTGGCCGTTCTCGGCGAGGACGCCGAACTGAGCGTCGTCGCAGAGCTGGCGGAGCTCGACCGCGGCCTCGCGGCGCATGCGGCGAGCACGCTCGCGCGCAGCGCGCTTCTCCATTTCGACGTCACGCTCGGCTTCGTCCATCCGGTCGTCCGTGCCGCGCTCTACGCGCAGCTGACGCCTCCCGAGCGGGAGGCCGCCCACACGCGCGCGGCGCAGGTCCTCTCCGAGCACAACGCTTCGGCCGAGCGCGTCGCGGCGCACGTGCTGCTCACGCCCACAGGCGGCGGCGTGTTCGCCGTGGACGCGCTGTCGATGGCCGCGGAGGCGTCGCTTCACCGCGGCGACCCCCGCGGCGCGGCTCGCTACCTTCGCCGCGCCCTCGAAGAGGACATCGGCCCCGACACCGTCCGCTGCGAGCTCCTCTACCGGTTCGGCCGGGCCGAGCGCCTGCTCAGCAGTCCCGCCGCGGCGGAGCCGCTGCAACAGGCCCACGAGCTGGCGGGCGGTCCCGAGAAGCGGGCCGAGATAGCGCTCGAGTTGGGAACCGCGCTCTTCTACGGCGACCGCGTGGAGGAAGCCGTGGCCGTCCTGCAGGCGACGGTCGGGGAGCTGGACGCCCGACAGCTCGAGCTGCGGCGGGCCGTGGAGGCGGCGCTCGTCGCGGTCACGAGCATCTTCCCGCCCCTCTACCCGGTGGCGCTGGCCCAGATCGAACGAATCGAAAAGATCGGCCTCGGCGACGACGTCGGGTCGCGGATGATCGACGCGATCCTCTCCTACGACGACGCGCGGCGGCTCGCGCCGTGCGAGGAGGCCGTCGCGCGAGCCGAGCGGGCACTGGCCGGCGGGCCGCTCCACTCCGAGGACAACGCCGCCTTCGTCTTCGCCCTCTACACGCTCGCGCTCGCCGATCGCTTCGGCGACGCGGAAGCCGGCTGGGCCCGAGCCTGGGAGGACGCCCGAGCGCGCGGCTCGATCTCGGCCTACGCCATGGTCTCGACGTTCCGCGCCTTCGTCGAGCTGCACACCGGACGCCTCGACGAGGCGCTCACCGACGCCCGCAACGGGCTCCAGGCATGCGTCGAGTACGGCTTCGCCACCGCCGTCCCGTATGCGGTCGCCCACATCGCCGACGCGGCACTCGAGCTGGGCGAGGTCGAAGTGGCACACTCCGCGGTCGACCGTCTCGACGCCGCCGCCGACGGGCGCCACCTGATCTGGCCGTTCCTCGACTCGCGCGGGCGCACGCGGATCGCCGAAGGCGACACACGGGCCGGGCTCGACGACGTCCTCGAGGCGGCGCACCAGTACGAGGCGCTGCGCGGACGGAACCCCGCGTTGCTGGCCTGGCGCTCGACCGCCGCGCTCGCCCACCTCGAGCTGGGCGACCGCGCGGAAGCGACGCGGTTGGCGCGGGAGGAGGTCGGGCTCGCCCGCGAGTGGGGCCGCCCGCGCGGGCTGGGGCAGGCGCTGCGCGTCGCGGGGATCGCCGAGGCGGACCCCGATGCGAAGCTCGAACTCCTGCACGAGGCCACGGCGGTGCTCGAGGACTCGCCCGCACTCCCGGCACGGGCGAAGGCGCTCGCCGAGCTCGGCGCCGCCCTGCGCACCGCCGGCCGCGACGCCGTCGCGCAGGACGCACTGCTCCGCGCGCTCGAGCTCGGCCGCACGATGCGCGCGACACCGATCACGACTCGCGCCCGCGCGGAGCTCGTGGCATTGGGCACCGCGGTCCCGGACGCTCCGACGAGCGGCTTCGAGGCGCTGCCGGCGAGCGAGCGCAGGATCGTAGTCCTCGCCGCCGAGGGATTCGGCGTCGACGAGATCGCACAGTCCCTGTTCGTGCCGCCCGCGACGGTCGTCGAGTACCTCGCCCGCGCCCGTGCCACGCTGGGGGTCGAGACCGACGCCGAGCTCGTACGCGCAGTGTCGTCGAGCCTTCCCGGCACTCCCCCGCGCGAGGCTGCAGGAGTCGCGGGACGCGAATGAGGCCTCTACCCCATGTCGGTTCGGCCGGAGCTTCGCGACAGTAGCCCGATGACCCGCCTTCGCCGCGCGGCCGTCTGGGCCGTCGTCTCGCTCCTCGTGCTCACGCTCGTCGCGACGCTCCTGCTCGAGACGGCGACGACGTGACCGACGGGCTCCCGGCGATCGTCGTCGCAGACGACGACCGTGCAGCCCTCCACCGGATCGAGGCCGAGCTGCGGCGACGCTGGGCGCCCGACTACGCGATCGTCTGCGAGCCGTCTGCGGGAGGCGCGCTCGCCGCCCTCGAAGAGCTGCGGGGGGAGCGGCGCGACGTGGCCGTCGTCCTCGCCGACCAGTGGATGCCGGAGCTCACCGGCGACGAGCTCCTCGCGCGGGCGCACCGGCTCCACCCCGACGCCAGGCGCGGGCTGCTCGTCGACTTCGGCGCCTGGGGCGACCGTGCGACCGCCGACGCGATCCTGCACGCGATGGCGCACGGCCGCATCGACTACTACGTGCTGAAGCCGTGGCGCTCCCCCGACGAGCTCTTCCACCGCACGCTTGCCGAGTTCGTCCACGAGTGGTCGCGCACGCAGACGACGCGACCGAAGGAGCTCGTCGTCGTCGCCGAGACGTGGGCACCGCGGACGAACGAGCTGACGACCCTGCTGGCACGCAACGGCATCCCCCACGCGTTCCACGGGATCGAATCCGCCGAGGGACGCCGGCTCCTCGAGCGCACCGGCCGGGAGGCGACGGATGCACCGATCGTGATCCTGCGCGACGGTCGTGTGCTCGCGAACCCGTCGAACGCCGAGCTCGCAGACGGGTACGGGGTCGCGACCCGGGCCGAGGACGGCGGCGAGTTCGACGTGGTCGTCGTCGGCGCCGGTCCGGCGGGCCTCTCCGCGGCCGTCTACGCCGCGTCCGAGGGCCTCTCGACGCTCGTCGTCGAGCGCGAGTCGGTGGGCGGCCAGGCCGGATGGAGCTCGCTGATCCGCAACTACCTCGGCTTCCCGCGCGGCATCAGCGGAGCCGACCTCGCCCAGCGCGCCTACCAGCAGGCATGGGTCTTCGGGGCCCGCTTCGTGCTCATGCGCGAGGTCGTGGAGCTCCAGCCGGAAGTCGGGCGCCACGTCCTGACACTCTCCGACGGCAGCAGCGTCACCGCCCGGTCGGTGGTTCTCGCGACGGGTGTCGCCTACCGGCGGCTGGATGTCCCCTCGCTCGAGGCACTCGTCGGCGCGGGCGTCTTCTACGGCGGGGGCGCGATCTCCGAGCCGCAGGCCCTCGCCGGCGAGCACGTCTACGTCGTCGGCGGCGGCAACTCGGCGGGCCAGGCCGCGCTCGGCCTCGCCCGCCATGCGGAGCAGGTCACGATCGTCACGCGGAGGGCCTCGCTCGCGACGACGATGTCGAGCTACCTGCGCGAAGCGATCGACGCCGCTCCCAACGTCGACGTACGGGCCCGCACCGACGTCGTCGGCGGCGACGGGGACGGCCGGCTCGAGTGGCTCGGCCTCCGCGACCGGAGATCCGGCGAGGAAGGGCGGGTACGGGCGGCCGCCGTCTTCGTCCTGATCGGCGCGCTGCCCCGGAGCGAGTGGCTTCCCACCTCGGTGGCACGCGACGACCAGGGCTTCCTCCTGACCGGAGCCGACATCGACGACGAGATGCGAGCCGCCGCCGATGCGCGTCCGCGCTTCTCGTTCGAGACGTCGTTGCCTGGGGTGTTCGCGATCGGCGACATCCGCCACGGCTCGCTGAAGCGCGTCGCCTCGTCGGTCGGCGAAGGGTCCGTCGCGATCCAGGAGGTCCACGACCACCTCGCGTCGGAGCGACCGCAGGACCTCGCCGCGGTCCGTTGAGCTCGGAGGCGAGCGCCGCAGGAGTCGATCCGCCGCCACGCCGGCGTCTCGCTGCCGCGCGTACGCGCCTCGCCGCGCCGGGCGTCGCCCTCTTCCTCTGCCTCTTCGCGGCTCAGGCCGGTGTGCTCGTCCTCTCGCCGATCCTCGTCGCCGTGGCGGACGATCTCGGCACGTCGACTGCGACGGCCGGGTTGCTGCGGGCCGTCACCGGCCTCGTCGCCGGATCGAGCGCCGTCCCCCTCTCCGGCCTCGCGCGCCGCTTCGCGCTACGCGACCTCTTGCTCGCGGGAGCGGCGCTTCTCGCCCTCGGCTCGGCGCTGAGCGCGGCGGCGCCGTCGTTCTGGCTGCTCGCCGTCGCCCAGGTCCCGATCGGCGCGGCGCTTGCCGTCCTGCTCGCAGCCGGCACGGCGGGAGCGGCCGAATGGGTTGCGCCGGAGCATCGGGCGCGAGTCCTCGCACGGGCCCTCGCGGGTCAGCCCGTCGCGTGGATCGTCGGCATGCCGCTCGCCGGCGCCGTCGCCGAGATCAGCTGGCGCCTCGCCTTCCTCACGCTCCCGCTCGCGGCGAGCCTGCTCGCAGCCTTCGCCCTCTCGGCATGTGCGGCAGGGCCGCCGACCGCGACGGCGGGTGGACGCTCGCTCGAGCTCTTCCGCGACCCGGCGGTCGCGGCATGGGCGATCGGAGAGCTGCTCGCCTTCTCGGCCTGGACCGGCACTCTCGTCTACGCCGGCGCCCTCTTCGTCGAGACGTACGCCACCTCGCCGACGCTCACCGGTCTCGTCCTGGCCGCGGCCGCGGGCGCCTATCTTCCCGGGAACTTCGTCGCGAGGCGGCTGCTCGGCGAGACGAACCGGCAGCTCCTCGTTGCGCTCGCGCTCGCCGCTGCGGTCGTCGTCGTCCTGTTCGGCACCGTCCGCACCTCGCTCGGCATCAGCATCGCGATCTTCTGCACGCTCGGCTTCCTGGGCGGCGCGCGGACCCTCGCGGGAAGCGCCTTCGGCCTCGACGCACTTCCCGAACGGCGCCTCGCCATCATGGGCATCCGCGCCGCGGCCACCCAGTACGGCTACCTGCTCGGCGCCGCAGCGGGCGCAGTCGCGCTCGCCGCCGCCGACTACGGGGCGCTCGGTGTCGTGCTGGGCTCCCTGTTCGCGCTCGCCACCGTCCCGCACCTGCTCGTCGCACTCCGCGCCCGCACGCCCTGAACACACGCTGCCGAGCGCTGCTCAATGCGGCCGTACGACCCAGGCTGCGAGTCGGACGAGGAGGCGGTGGATGCGCTCGACGCGGAAGAGCGCGATCAGCGTCGTGAGCGCCGCGGGGCCGGCGACGAGGCCGGCCCACCAGTCGACGAGCTTGGCGAAGCCGAAGCCGAACTCGAGCGAGACCGCGAGCAGGATCGCCAGGACGGCGAGGCTCTCTTCGTCGAGGAGCTCGTCGGTCCGGGTCTGCTCGGGAGCGTCCATCTTCGAGGCGGGCGGAACCGCCGTGAGTCTCCATTCTCTACCGGACCACTGTGGCCGACCCGTGCGGCGGCGCCAATCGGGTGGCGACCCCATCAGGCCTGTGCGCCGGCGATGCCGATCGCAACCGTGACGAACCTGTCGGCGTTCGGTCATCGGCGCGCCGCACCGAGGCCGGCGTCGAGCGTGGCGGCGATCGTCTCGGCCACTTCGTCGAAGACGTCGTGTCCGGTGAGCGAGTAGTCGGAGGTGAAGTCCACGGCTCCGTTCAGCTCGAGGACGAGGTGGCCGCCGCCGGGCACCGGCAGCAGGTCGACGCCGACGAGGTCGCTGCCGACCGCTTCTGCCGCTGCGAGCGCCAGCACGCACGCGTCCTCCGGCGGGTCGACCGGCCTGCGGGACCCGCCGAGACCGACGTTCGTGCGCCACTCGCCGGAGGCGGCGACCCGTTCGATCGCGCCGACGACGCGGCCGCCGGCGACGACGATGCGCAGGTCGGAGCCGGTCGGCGGAACGAGCTCCTGCAGGAGCGCACCGTGGCGGCGGAACCACGAGCGCCGGCGCAGCCCGCGCAGGCACCGCTCGAGCCCGGCCGCCGTCCTGCAGCAGAAGACCTCGGCGCCCCAGCTGCCGAAGCGCGGCTTGACGACGACGGGGAAGCCCACCCGCGGCAGCGGCGCGCCGTCGTCGAGATGCGCCGTAGCCGGCTGCGGGAGCCCGAGACGGCCGAGGCGAAGCACCGTCCGTAGCTTGTCGTGACACGCGAGAAGAGCTTCGGTCTCGTTGAGGACGGGGATCCCACGACCCGCGAGCCAGCGAAGGTGCCCGATCCCGTCCTCGACGCCGTCCAACGTGCACCGCACGTCGAGTCGTCCGAGCACGCAGTCGCCCGCTCGGGCGAGTGAGTCGACGATACGCGGCTCGACGAGCCAGGCGTGGACCCCCTTTCGCCGGAGCGCATCGACGAGGGAGTCGTTCGTGGGCGATCGTCGCCCGGCGACGACCCATGCTCGGCCGGCCCTGATGAGCGTCCCGTCCACGCATCCTCCTCGTCGACGCCGACCGCACAGCATCGGCCGGAACGGACACGAGCCTGCCGTTGCCGGGCGGCCGCCGCTATCCGGTCGAGAGCCCATCTGTGGCCCGACGTGTGGAAAATGCGGTCCGGGGCCCATGGCGGTCGTAGCACGCCGCGTCGATGGTGAATCGACATGCAGGGGACGATCGTCTGCGGGGTCGGGTCGACGGACGAGGCACGTGCCGCGGCGCAGCTGGCCGGTGCTCTGGCCGCGCGCCTCGGCCTTCGGCTCGTGCTCGTGCACGTCGTCGACGGGGACGAAGAAGACGGGCGAGGCGGGGCCTCACACCAGGCGCTGGCGGGTGCGCTCGCCGCCGAGGCCGAGCTCCGCATCGTCCGTGGCAACCGGGTCGACGCCCTGGCGCGGGTGGCCGCCGACGAGGGCGCCGACGTCATCGTGCTGGGAGCGCGTCCCCACGGTGCGCGCGGCCGTCTGCGCTGCACCCTCGCCCGCCAGCTCGAGGCCGCCCAGTCGGTGCCCGTCTTGATCGCGCCGCCCGCCACGCGTGCGCGCAGCGGCCGCCGCCTGGGACTGGCCGAAGCGTCCGCACAGCGGTAGAACTGAGTCGGGAGTTGCCATGCAGGTCACCCGGCTACCGCTGCTCTGGCGCGTGTTCACGATCAATGCCGCGCTCCTGCTCGCGGGGACGCTGGCGCTCGTCTTCCTGCACGGCAGGATCGATTTCTCGTTCGCCGTGCTCGAGGTGCTCGACGTCGTCGTCATCCTCGGCGCGATGCTGGCCGGGAACTTGCTGCTGCTGCGCCCGACGCTCGGACCGATCGACCGGCTCGTCGAGCGGATGCGGACCGTCGACCTGCTCCGTCCCGGCCAGCGGCTGCCGGAGCAGGGCGGCGTGGAAGCGGTCGCGATCGTCCGCGCCTTCAACCAGATGCTCGATCGCCTCGAGCAGGAGCGCCGCGACAGCGGCCGCCGCGCGATCGAGGCCCAGGAGGGCGAACGGCTGCGCATCTCGCGCGGGCTGCACGACGAGGTCGGCCAGGTGCTGACGGGCGTCCTGCTCCAGCTCGACGCGCTCGAGGACGCGAACCCGGACGCGAGACGCCGCCGCACCGCCGAGACGAGGCAGACGGTGCGGCAGGCGCTCGAGGAGGTGCGGCGCATCGCGCAGGAGCTGCGGCCGCAGCCGCTCGAGCACCTCGGCCTGGTGAGCGCGCTCATCGAGCTGTCGCGCAGGTTCGCCGACCAGAGCGGCCTCGCGGTCGAGCGCCGTTTCGCGGCGGATCTGCCCCGCGTGTCCCTGGACGGAGAGCTCGCGATCTACCGCGTCGCCCAGGAGAGCCTGACCAACGTCGCCCGCCATGCGCAGGCGGGGCGCGTCGTGCTCACACTCCAGCCCGGCGCGGGCAGCGTGATCCTGCACGTGTCGGACGACGGCCGCGGGATGAGCGAGGCGGCCGCCGAGAACGGTCGCGGCGGGCTCCGCGGCATGCGCGAGCACGCCCTGCTCGTCGGCGGCGTGCTCGCGATCGCGCCCGGCCGCGGCGGCGGCGTCGACGTCCGGCTCGAGGTCCCGGCGGAGAGGCCCTGATGCCGATCCCGCTCCTCACCCGCATCCTCGTCGCAGACGACCATGCGATCGTCCGCTCCGGCCTGAAGACGGTGCTCGACGCGCAGCCCGACCTACGGGTCGTCGCCGAGGCCGCCGACGGCGCCGAGGCCGTCAAGCAGGCGCTCGCCGCTGACGTCGACCTCGCCGTCCTCGACGTCGCAATGCCGAAGCTGACAGGCATCCAGGCCGCCGCGGAGCTCCACAAGCGGAAGCCCGGGCTGCGGCTGCTGATGCTCTCGATGTACGACAGCGAACAGTTCCTGTTCGAGTCGCTCAAGGCCGGCGCCTCGGGCTACGTGCTCAAGTCCGATGCCGACCAGGACATCGTCGACGCCTGCCGGCGGACGATGCGCGGCCAGTCGTTCCTCTACCCCTCCGCGGTCGCGAGCCTCGTCCGCGACTACGTCGAGCGCGGCCATCCCGAAGGGGAGACGTTCGAGATCCTCACGCCGCGGGAGCTGCAGGTGCTGAAACTGATCGCGGAGGCGCACACCTCGAAGGAGATCGCCACCGAGCTCGTGATCAGCGTCAAGACGGTCGAGCGGCACCGGCAGAACATCCTCGACAAGCTCGGGATGAGCGACCGCGTCGAGCTCACCCGTTACGCGATCCGCCGCGGCCTGATCCAGGCCTAGAGGAAGTGGAGGTCGGTGGATGGGGCCTCGACCCGATGGCGGCTCCGTCACGCCGGCGGCATCGTCGGGGCCGACCCCCGAAAGGAGCATCCATGTCCGTCGGAACAGAGTCACGTCTGCACGTCGTCTACCCCGATTCGCGCGGCTGGGACGGCGCGCGGCAGGCGTGGAACCTCGCCGCGGATCAGCAGCCGGAGGCGGTGGCGTTTCCGGAGTCCGTCGCCGAGGTGATCGCCGCGGTCGAGCTGGCCCGCTCGCGCGGCTGGCGGATCGCGCCGCAGGGGACGGGCCACGGCGCGATGGCACTGGGGCCGCTGGCCGGCACGATGCTCCTGAAGACGGAGCGGATGCGCGGCGTTCTGGTCGACCCGGAGGCGCGGATCGCCCGCGTCGAGGCCGGCACGCTCTGGCAGGACGTGACTCTGGCGGCCGCCCGGCACGGGCTCGCGGCGCTCGCCGGCTCCTCGCCGGATGTCGGCGTCGTCGGATACACGCTCGGCGGCGGGCTGAGCTTCCTCGGACGGAAGCTCGGCCTCGGCGCGAACAGCGTCGTCGCGATCGAGCTCGTGACCGCCGACGGACGGCCGATGCGCGTCGATCGCGACAGCGAGCCCGACCTCTTCTGGGCCCTCCGCGGCGGCGGGGGCGGTTTCGCGATCGTGACCGCGCTCGAGCTGCGCCTCTTCCCGCTAGCGGAGGTCTACGCCGG
>DASQQF010000092.1:0-6723 GCA_035643535.1 Gaiellaceae bacterium | reverse complement strand
GGGCGCCCGCGGCGTCAAGCTGCACCCGCGCGCGGAGCGGTTCGACCTGCGGCACCCGGGGGTCGCAGACGTCCTCGCCGTGGCGGCGGAGCGCAGGCTGCCGGTGACGGTCCACTCCGGTCTCGGCATCCCGTCGCTCGGCCGTGACGCGCTCGCGCTGAGCGAACGGTTTCCGCAGGCGCGGCTGATCCTCGCCCACGTCGGGGTCACCGACCTCGGGTGGATCTGGCGGCACCTCGACGGCCACCCCGGCCTCTTCTTCGATACGGCCTGGTGGAACCCGGCCGACCATCTGGCCCTGCTCGCGCTCGCCCCGCCCGGACGGGTCCTGCTCGGCAGCGACGCCCCCTTCGGGACGCCGACGGCCGCCGCCGTCGTCGCGATTCGCTGCGCGCTCGCGGTCGGCCTCACGGCGGCGCAGGTCGAGGCGATCGCCGGCGGACAGTTCGAGCGGATCCTCGCCGGCGACGACCCGCTCGACCTCGGAGCTCCGCCGGGTCCGCCGCCCCCGCGGGCTCCCCTCGTCGAGCGCGTCTTCACGCTGCTCGTCGCAGCGCTGGCGCGGATGCTCGAGGGTCGTTCCGCCGAGGGACTCGTGCAGCTCGCCCGCCTCGGCTGCGACGTCGGCGGCGAAGACGGCGACGCGGACGTCCTCGAGGCGGTCGCGGAGCTGCTCGACAGCGGCCGGCGCTATGCGGCGACGGCGACGCTCGACGGTCGTCGCGCGGCGGGGTTCCACCTCGTGCTGGCCGCAGCCGCGTTCGCGGCGACGCCCGGCGTGCCGGCGGAGGGGTGAACGCGGACGGGCGGGTTCTCACGAGCGCGGCTCACGCTCCCAGCCGCAGCGAGCGAGTGACGACCGGGAGCGTGCGGCGCAGAAGGCCTGCGAAGACGAGCAGCCAGACGGCGAACGCGACCCAGATCCATACGCGGGCGAAGTGGGCGATCCCTCCGATGTCCTCGATCCGCGCGACCGCGAAGCTGCAGACGGAGTACATGCCGAGCGGGAAGACCGTCGACCAGCGGCGCACGTCGTACTCCACCCGCGGCGACGCGAGCTCCCCGAGGACCAGTGCCGGGAGCCAGAGCGCGGCCGCGGCCCAGATCCCGAGCGCGGCGGTCTCGAGGCTGCCCGCCGCCGACCCGAGCGGATCGAGCGCTGCCGTCGCCTCGGCGGTGTGGGCGCAGGCGAGAGTGGCGATCGCGAGCGCCCCGCCGGAGACCCAGTGATCACCGCGCCCGACGAGAAGCTGGCGCAGGTCGAAGGTCGAGACGACGAAGAGGTAGAAGGCCAGACCGAGGCCGACGCAGGCGAGCGACGCGACCGCGAGCCAGGTCTCGTCGAAGGCGATCGCGAGCGCGGCGCCGAGGACGGCGAGCGACTCGGTGCCGACGGTGAGGACGAAGGAGACCCCGACGGTCGGTGTCCGCCAGTGGGCGAGGACATAGGGCACGAGCACGAGCCAGAGCAGGAGCCCGATCACCAGCAGCGCCGCTGCTTCGCGGTTCCAGCCGAGCATCGCGACGCGGGCGCCGAGCACGTCGGTGCCGGCGATGCCGGTGAGGGCCGCGGCCGACCGCGCCTCCGCGCGCAGGAGCGGCCGGAGGCGGAGGATCAGGAGTGCGAGGACGCCCGCGAGCACCACCCAGACCAGCCCGGCGATCGCGAGCAGCGCACGAGAGAGCGGCTCGTAGCCGTCGATCGAGAGGCCGATCGAGACGATGCCCGTGCCCATGACGACGGCGCCCGACGCGGGCGGAGCGGCCGCGGCGAGTCGTTCGGCCACGGCGATCGCGCGGCTCATGGGGCTGCAGCTCAGCGGCGGGCGGCCGCGAAGCGGTTGCGGTAGAGGATGTAGGGGCGGCCGAGGTACTGGAGCGGGTAGCTCCAGACGTGGACGAGGCGACTGAACGGCCAGAGCGCGTAGAGCAGCCACGGCAGTGCCGCGTGGAGCTGGTACGTGACGGGAGCTCCGGCCATGATCGACGGCCGCGGATCCGAGAACAACCCGCGGAACCAGGGCCCGACGGTGAGCCGGTAATTGTAGCCCGAGCCGGCGACATTGTAGCCGAGCGTCTCGCCGAGGCCGATGCCGATCAGGACGGCGAGCAGCACGAAGACGAGCACGTCCGCGGTCGAGGTCGTGACCCGGATCCGGCGCACCGCCGTGCGGCGGAACGTCAGGATGCCGAGCCCGATCACGCAGGTCGCGCCCGTCACCGTGCCGGCGACGCCCGCGAGGTAGTGGTACGCGTGCTCGGAGATGCCGATCGCCGCCGTCGCCCGCTCGGGCACGAGGATGCCGAGCACGTGCCCCGCGATCACGCCGAGCGCGCCGTAGTGGAAGAGGACGCTCCCCCAGGCGAGCAGGCGGCCCTCGAGCAGCTGCGTCGAGCGGCTCGTCCAGCCGAACTGGTCGTGGCGGTAGCGCCAGACGTGCCCGGCGGCGAACACGGCCAGCGAGACATAGGGGAGGACGAGCCAGACGTACACGTCACCGATGTACGTCACGTCCGCGCCTCCGCCGGCATCACCTCGGGCGGCGCGAAAGGCTCGAGCCCCACCTGCTCGCTGGGAGGCCCGTCGGCGGCCAGCCGGCGCACACGTTCCCGCTCGGCCGGCGTGAGGCGCGGCAGCCCGGCGCAGACCGCGTCGAGCAGGTGGGCGTACGGGCTCGGCGCCTCGTGCAGGCCGGCGCGCAGGAGCTCGAGGGCCGCGCGGTGCTCGCGCAACAGCGTCACGCCGGCGACTGCGGGGGCGAGCGCGGCGAACTCGAGCACGAGCGGCAGGTAGTCGGGCAGCTCGTCTCCGGTGAGCTCGAGGCCGGCGGCGGCATAGAGGCGCTTGAGCCGGAGGAGCGCCATTCCCCGCTTGCGGGTGTCGCCGTGCAGGTACCAGCCGAGGTAGAGGCTCGAGCGGCGGCGCAGGTCGAAGGTCTCGACGTACTCCTGCGCGAGCTCGAGCCGGCCGGTCGCGAGCAGATGGGCGAGGAAGCGCTCGAGCGGCTCCTTCTCCGGCGCGCGCCGCGACAGGCCGGTGACGGCGGAGGCGATCTCGTCGTGCGCGGCCGCGAGCCGCTCGTCGGGGTAGCGGAGCAGCACCGAGAGCAGCTTGTAGGGCCGGGCCGGCTTCACAGCACGTTCAACCTCTTCGTGACCATGAAGCGCTCGTTCGCGCGCGGCGGGATCGCGCCGCAGTTGCCGGGACCGCCGTCGAAGTCGAGCCCGCAGGCGCCCTGCTGCTCCTGGAGCTGCGACGCGAGCTCGCCGTGCGCCTTCGGGATCACGTAGCGCTCGTCGTACTTCGCGATCGCGAGCAGCCGGTACATCCTCTCGAGGTCGTGGGCCTCGAGGCCGACGGACGCGGGCAGCGACTCGTCGACCTCGCCGGTGACCTGCTGCTTGCGCATGTAGGCGCGCATCGCCGCGAGCCGCCGGAGCACGGCGCGAATGACCTCGGCATCGCCTGCCGAGAGCAGGTTGGCCAGGTAGTCGACCGGGATCCGCAGCGTCTCGATCGCAGGGAAGAGGTCGTCGGGGTCGGCCTCGTAGCCGTCGGTCTCGAGCGCGTTCACGACCGGCGAGAGCGGCGGCACGTACCAGACCATCGGCAGCGTCCGGTACTCGGGATGCAGCGGCAGCGCGAGCCGGTAGCGGACGGCGAGCGTGTAGACGGGCGAGCGGCGGGCCGCCTCGAGCCAGTCGTCGGGGATGCCGTCGGCGCGGGCGGCTTCCTGCACCTCGGGGTCGTCCGGGTCGAGGAAGACGCCCATCTGCGCGTCGAGCAGGTCGTGCTCGTCCGGCACCGACGCGGCCGCCTCGACCCGGTCGGCGTCGTAGAGGACGAGGCCGAGGTAGCGGATCCGCCCGACGCACGTCTCGGAGCAGATCGTCGGCTGGCCCTGCTCGATCCGCGGATAGCAGAGCGTGCACTTCTCCGCCTTGCCGGTGCGGTGGTTGAAGTACACCTTCTTGTACGGGCAGCCGGAGACGCAGAAGCGCCAGGCGCGGCACTTGTGCTGGTCGACGAGCACGATCCCGTCCTCGGCGCGCTTGTACATCGCCCCCGAGGGGCAGCTCGCGACGCAGCTCGGGTTGAGGCAGTGCTCGCAGATGCGCGGCAGGTAGAACATGAACGCCTGCTCGTAGGCGAGCTTGACCTGCTCCTCGATCCCGCGCAGGAGCGGGTCGGCGTGGGCGTGCTCGGGTGCGCCGGCGAGGTTGTCGTCCCAGTTCGGCCCCCGCTTCACCTCGATCGGGTCGCCGGTCAGCTGCGAGTACGGGCGTGCAACGGGATCGTGCTCCGAGAGCGGCGCGTCGACGAGCGTCTGGTAGTCGTACGTCCAGGGCTCGTAGTAGTCGTCGATCGACGGCAGGTTCGGGTTCCAGAAGATGTTGAGGATCTTCCAGAGCCGCCCGCCGGCCTTCAGCCGCAGCCTTCCCTTGCGGTCGAGCTCCCAGCCGCCCTTCCACTTGTCGTTGTCCTCGTAGGTGCGGGGGTAGCCGAGGCCCGGCTTCGTCTCGACGTTGTTGAACCAGACGTATTCGGTGCCCGGGCGGTTCGTCCAGACCTGCTTGCAGGTGACCGAGCACGTGTGGCAGCCGATGCACTTGTCGAGGTTCATCACCATCGCCACCTGGGCCCTGACACGCATCCGTCAGAACTCCAGTCCGGGCCCGCGCTTGCGGACGACGGCGATCTCGTCCCGTTGCGACCCCGTCGGGCCGTAGTAGTTGAAGCCGAAGGAGAGCTGCGCATAGCCGCCGACGAGATGCGTCGGCTTCATCGTGATCCGCGTCAGCGAGTTGTCGGTGCCGCCCCGGTTGCCGAGCAGCTCGGTCTTCGGCGTGTTCAGGTGCCGGTCCTTGGCGTGGTACATCATCACCGTGCCGGGCTGCATCCGGTGCGTGACCGCGGCGCGACAGGCGACGACGCCGTTCCGGTTGTACAGCTCGATCCAGTCGTTGTCGTGGATGTCGAGCGCGGCGGCGTCCTCGTCGGAGATCCAGAGCATCGACCCGCCGCGGAAGAGCGTCAGCATGTGGAGGTTGTCCTGGTACTCGGAGTGGATCGACCACTTCGAGTGCGGCGTGACGAAGTTGAGCGTCAGCTCCTTGCGCGACGCGTCGCCCGAGCCCTGGTCGCCGTAGATCCGCGCGTACGCGAGCGGCGGCCGGAAGACGGGAAGCCCCTCGCCCAGCTCGAGCATCCACGCGTGGTCGAGGTAGAGGTGCTGCCGGCCCGAGAGCGTGTGCCACGGCTTGTGGCGCTCGACGTTGATCGTGAACGGCGCGTAGCGGCGGCCGTGCGCCTCGATTCCCGACCACTCGGGCGAGGTGAGCACCGTCCGCGGCTGCACCCGGGCGTCCGCGAGCGTGATCCGGTCGCCCGCACGGGCTCCGGCGAGGTCGGCGAGCGGCACGCCCGTCCGCTGCTCGAGCGAGCGGAAGCCCTCGGCCGCGAGGCGGCCGTTCGTCGTGCCGGAGAGGGCGAGGATCGCCTCGCATGCGTCGTCGACCCGTTCGAGCGACGGCCGCCCGTCGGCGGGGCCGCCGCGCACGAGCCCGTTCTTCGCGCCGAGCTCGCGCACCTCCTCGACCGGCCTCCAGCCGGCGCCTTTCGTCAGGATTCCGGCCTCTTCGAGCAGCGGCCCCAGCGCGCCCCACTTCGCGGCGACGGCCGGGTAGTCGCGCTCGACGACGACGAGCTTCGGCATCGTCTTCCCCGGCTCGGGCTCGCACTCGCCGGCCCGCCAGTCGCGCACCTCGCCGAACGGCTGCGCGATCTCGTCCGGTGAGTCGTGCAGGAGCGGGGCTGCCACGAGGTCGCGGCGGACGCCGAGGTGCTTCTCGGCGAGCCGCGAGAACTCGGTGGCGATGGCGCGGAACGCGTCCCAGTCGGTCTTCGCCTCCCACGGCGGCGGGATCGCCGCGTCGAAGGTGTGGACGAACGGGTGCAGGTCGGTCGAGGAGAGGTCGACCTTCTCGTACCACGTGGCGGCCGGCAGGACGACGTCGGAGAAGAGCGCGTTCGACGTCATCCGGAAGTCGATCGTCGTCAGCAGGTCGAGCTTCGCCTCGGGCGCGGGATCGCGCCAGCGCACGTCCGTCGGCCGCTCCGCCTCCGGGAGCTCCCCGGCACGCACGCCGGGCTCGGGGCTGCCGAGCAGGTGGCGCAGGAAGTACTCGTGCCCCTTTCCGGACGAGCCGAGCACGTTCGCCCGCCAGACGGTGAGGACGCGCGGGACGTTCTCGGGCGCGTCGGGGTCCTCGCAGGCGACGCCGAGCCGCCCCTCCTTCAGCTCCCGAACGACGTACTCCGCGGGCTCGACGCCGGCGCGTTCCGCCTCGTCGACGAGGTCGAGCGGGTTGCGGTCGAAGAACGGGTGCGACGGCAGCCAGCCGAGCCGCGCCCCGAGCGCGTTCAGGTCGGCGACGTGCTTCCCCTCGAAGAGCCCGCGCCCGCCCGGCCAGGACAGGTCCTGGGGTCGGACCCCCTCGTAGCGCCACTGGTCGGTCGCGAGGTAGAACCACGGCGTCCCCGACTGGTGCCGCGGCGGCCGCACCCAGTCGAGGGCGAAGGCGACCGACTGCCAGCCCGAGAGCGGCCGCACCTTCTCCTGGCCGACGTAGTGCGCCCAGCCGCCGCCGTTCCGGCCTTCGCAGCCGCAGAGGAGCACGAGCGCGAGGAACGTGCGGTAGATCGCGTCCGAGTGGAACCAG
>DASQQF010000091.1:0-8015 GCA_035643535.1 Gaiellaceae bacterium | reverse complement strand
AACGGCGAGGAGGTCGGCAACGGCGGAGGCCCCGAGGTGGACGTCGCCGTCGACCCGCTCGAGGGGACGCGGCTGACCGCGCTCGGCCAGCCGAACGCGATCTGCGTGATCGCCGTCGCCGAGCGCGGGACGATGCTCTTCCCCGGGGCGGCGTTCTACATGGAGAAGATCGCGGTCGGGCCGGCGGCGATCGACGCCATCGACATCGCGAAGAGCCCGACCGAGAACGTCCGGTCGGTTGCGGCGGCGCTCGGCAAGACCCCGCGCGAGGTCGACGTCGTCGTGCTCGAACGGGAGCGCCACGAGGAGCTGATCGCCGAGCTGCGGGAGGCGGGGGCCCGCGTCCGGCTGATCCGGGACGGCGACGTCGCGCCGGCGATCGCCGCGTCACAGCCGGGGACGAGCGTCGACATGCTCTACGGGATCGGCGGGCCGCCCGAGGGCGTGATCTCCGCGGCCGCGCTGAAGTGCGTCGGCGGCGGCATCCAGGGCCGGCTCTGGCCGCGGTCGGACGACGAGCGCCGGCAGCTCGTCGAGGCCGGCCTCGACCCCGCGCGCGTGCTCCACACGAACGACCTCGTCTCCGGGGAGGACGTCTTCGTCGCCGCCACCGGCGTCACGAGCGGGTCGCTCCTGCAGGGCGTCCAGTACACGCCGGGCGGCGCGATCACCGACTCGATCGTGATGCGCTCCCGCTCGGGGACGGTCCGCCGGGTCGTGGCGCAGCAGTCGCTCGCGAAGCTCTCCGCGCTCACCGGCTTCGAGTACACCTAGTCCCGCGACCCCCCAAACAGGGGTGGCCGATGCGCGGTCGAAGGCCGACATCGCACTTGACGCGGCGTTCGGTGGACTTCTGCGGAGAGGAGAACGATGGAGAGCACGTTCGCGCCCGGTACGAACCAGAGGTGGCTGGTCGACGTCGGCATGCGGCCGGACGCGGCGGCGCCGCTCCGCGACTATTACCTGCGCCTGGGTCTCTCCGCACGTCTCGCGGCCCCCGGGGTCGTCGAGCTGACGACGGACGAGGACGAGCCGGCGCTGCAGGAGTACACGCGCAACTGGGAGCGGGTGAACGGCGTCGCGGCCGGACTGCGGCGATCCGACCCCGCCGAGGCGCCGGGCCTCCTCCCGGTCGCCCTCGCTCCGACGCCCCGGCTCGGCGAGGTGCTGCGGCGCAAGGGCCTCATCACCGAGCAGCAGCTCGAGGCCGGTCTGAACGAGTCGCACGCGAGAGGCGAGCTCCTGGGCATCGCGCTGCTGCGGATGGGCGTCATCTTCGAGGAGGAGCTCGCGCGCACCCTCTCGGAGCAGCTCAAGCTCCCGTACGTGAGCGTCGGCCGCGTGGGCGTCGATGCTGCGGCGGCACGCATGCTGCCGGCGAGCGTGGGGCTGCGGCTGGCCGCGATCCCCGTTCGCTTCAAGCAGAACGCCGTCCAGGTGGCCTTCGCCGACCCGACGGATTCGACCGCGCTCGACGGGGTGCGCGGATACGTCCCGCAGCTGCTCGTCGCGGTCGCGGAGCTCTCCGAGATCCGCGCCGCCTGGCGCGAAGTCGCCCCCGCCGCGTAGCTGCGGGGCTAGACGGCCGTCACCTCGCGCTCCATCTCGGGCGCGTACGTGCCGGTGCGGGCTGCGCCGTTCATCTTGGCGCGGTGGTAGTACGCGCGCTGCCCGGCCTCGACGTTCTCCGGCCTGCCCGCCCACGCCTTGAGCGCCGGCGCCTGCAGTGCCCGCCCGTACGAGAACGAGAGCTCCCACGGATGCGGGCCGCGGGCGTTCATCGCGTTCAGGTGGGCGGTCGCATCCTCGTCCGACTGGCCGCCGGAGAGGAAGACGATTCCGGGGACGGCCGCCGGAACGTGCTTGTAGTAGACGTGCAGCGAGGCGTCGGCGACCTCCTCGACGCCGGCGCGGTCGTCGGCCTCGTAGCCCGAGAGCACCATGTTCGGCTTGAGCAGCGTTCCGGCGACGTCGACGCGCTGGTCGAACAGCTCGTCGTACACCGCGGCGAGTACGCGGGAGGTGACGAAGCTGCTGCGCTCGATCGTGTGCGTCCCGTCCTGCAGCACCTCCGGCTCGACGATCGGGACGAGCCCCGCCTCCTGGCAGAGCGCCGCGTAGCGCGCGAGCGCGTGCGCGTTCGCCCAGATGCAGTACTCGCTCGGGTTCGTGTCGGAGATCGTGTAGACGGCCCGCCACTTCGCGAAGCGCGCGCCGAGCCCGCGGTACTCCTCGAGCCGCGCGCGCAGCCCGTCGAGCCCCTCGGTGACGGTCTCGCCGTCGGCGAGCGCGAGCGGCTTCGCACCCTTGTCGACCTTGATCCCCGGGATGATCCCCTTCGCGGAGAGCACTTCCGGGAACGGCGTCCCGTCGTCGGCGCTCTGGCGGATCGTCTCGTCGAAGAGGATGACGCCGCTGATGAACTCCTCGGCGCCCCCGGTCGTGAAGAGCATCGCCCGGTAGGCGCGCCGCGTCTCCTCCGTCGACTCGACGCCGATCGAGTCGAAGCGCTTCTTGATCGTGCCGTCGCTCTCGTCGGCGGCGAGGATCCCCTTGCCCTCGGCGACGAGCGCGCGCGCCGTCTCGTGCAGCTCGTGGTCGGCCATCGTCAGCTCCTTCTTCGCTTTCCCTGGCTCCATTATTGCCCGGGTACAATCGCCGCTAGCCGGCGGACGTAGCTCAGTTGGTAGAGCATTGGCTTCCCAAGCCAAGGGTCGCGGGTTCGAGCCCCGTCGTCCGCTTCGGAAAAGCCCCGGAAGTCCGGGCGTGTCCCACGGCGCGGTTCGCTCGCTAGTGGCGATGTCGATCACGTGCCACGTCCGTACCACGCGCTGCCCGCAAGCCCATTTGTGGGCTTTGATACGTGGTTTCGCGGATTCCCGTCCGTCTGCCGAGTGGGACACTGACGGCGGGAAGGAGGTGATTCCCTATGGCGACGCACGCACATCCAGTCGGGGTGCGCCGGGCGCGTTTCGACCCGTGGCACGTCGCTGTGGTGGTGCTGGCGGCGGTAGTCGTCGGGTTAGGCGCCTGGGTCGTGGTTGACAAGACCACCGGCGGCGGTGGCACCGTCACGGCCAGCGACGCTACAGCGCTGATCGACAACTTCAACGCAGCAGCGATGGCCAACGATGGCGCCAAGGCGATGACGATGATGACCCCGAACGCCGTCCTCTGGTCGAACGGCGACGTGACCACCGGCGCAAAGGCGTGGGCCGGTGCGATCGACACGACGCCTTCGCTGGTTGTCGAGCGGGTCGCGCCGGTGACCGTCGAGGGCAACTACGCCCTGACCTTCGCCAACTACGGCGTACCAGGTCTGGGCTACCAGGTGGTGAAGTCGGTCTTCATCTACCAGCTGCGGGACGGCAAGATCGCGAAGCTCTGGACCTTCGTGCCCGGAGAGGCAGGGTCAGCGCCACTCGACAAAGTCCAGCCGCCAGCGTGACTCCGTGAGAGACCCGCCGAGCGGGTCTCTCACGGAGGCGGCTATTGCCTCCGAGGCGAGCGGCCCGCGGCCCGGAAGCGCACGCACCGGGTAGCCGCTGCCATCGAGCGAGGCTGCTTCAATCGCAAGCAGCCCGTTTCGACCAGAACGCGTGAGCTCGTCTCGTGGCTCCGGCCCGACTCGGAGGATCCCCGGATGACAGGGGTGAGCGCGAGTGGGAGCATGGAGACGCCTTCTGCGTGAGAGGAGGTGAGACCTATGCGTCGCATTGCCACGACGCTGGTGGCGGCGGCCGGAGGGCTCTTGCTCTTCGTCCAGGATGCGTTCGCGATGCACGACTTCGGTCACCGCGACATCTCGAGCGGGGTCCCGTGGGACACGGTTGCACTCTGGAGCGGCATCGGGGTCGCCGTCGTGTTCCTCGCTGCATGGCTGGTGCTCGAAGGGCGGCGCCACCACTGGCTTCCGCCACACAGGGCGGTTCATACGTAGAACGGCCGGAGGCTGCGTCGGCGCATCCGCGCTCCGTCGCCGGCGCAGCCTTCTGCGCGCACGGGGCGCAGCGGCTCATTTCCAGGTTTCGCCGAGGACGCGCAGCCAGTTCCGGTGGGTGATCTTCTCCACGGCGTCCTCGCCGAACCCGCTCCCGCGGAGGGCGCCGACGAGCTTCGGGAAGCCGGCGATCCCGCCGAGCTCCTGCGAGACGAGGGCCCCGTCGAAGTCCGAGCCGAAGGCGACGTGGTCGATGCCGATCCGCGCAGCGATGTACTCCACGTGGCGGACGATCTCCTCGAGCGGGGTCGCCGCCTCCTGGGCGCCGTCGGCCCGCAGGAACGAGACGCCGAAGTTCACGCCGACGACCCCGTTCGAGGCGCCGATCGCGTCGAGCTGGGCGTCGGTGAGGTTCCGCGACGACTCGCAGAGCGCGTGCGCGTTCGAGTGCGTGGCGACGAGCGGCGCGGTCGAGAGCCGCGCCACGTCCCAGAAGCCGGCCTCGTTCAGGTGCGAGAGGTCGACGAGGATCCCGAGCTCGTTGCACGCACGCACGAGCCTGCGACCGGCACCGGAGAGGCCGGGGCCGGTGTCGGGCGACGACGGGAAGCGGAACGGCACGCCTTCCGCGAAGGCGTTCGCGCGCGACCACACGAGCCCGATCGACCGCAGGCCGCGCCCGTACCAGGCCTCCAGGCCCGAGAGGTCGGGCGCGAGCGGCTCGGCGCCCTCGAGGTGGAGGACGGCCGCGACTCGTTCGGGCCGGAAGTCGCCTGCGCTCGTCGCGAGCTCGACCGGCAGCGACCGGAAGATGTCGTACAGCTCCTCCGCGACGCGAGCGGCTTCGTCCCCGGGGAGCGGATCGGGCAGCGGCAGCGCGTAGTGCGACGAGCGGGGCGGCGGCTCGGCCAGTCTGGGCGACGGGACGAAGAGCGCGAAGAAGCCGCCCGCGAAGCCCGCCTCGGCGGCCGCGTCGAGATGCACGTGCCGGATCTCGTCCCCGCGCCACGTGCGCACGACGAGGTCGTTGTGGCCGTCGACGATCACCGCCGGGCGCCGTCCACGGGCTGCTCGAGGCTTGACACGCCCGCGTAGCGTGACAGGATCGCCCCAGCAGGAGCAGCCGAAGCCAGCTGCGGCCGCCCGGGAGTGATGCCTCGGGGCGGGCCAGGGTGCTCCCCGGCGAGAAGGGGAGAGAACATGACCGATGCACCGGCTGGGCTGGCCGTCCGCACGCAGAGGCGGTACGGCTGGCGAGCGGATCATCCCGACATGCGCGACTTCCTGCTCGCGGTCGAGCCGGTGAAGGCGCTGCCGTCGCGGATGAGCCTGCGCAGGCAGATGCCGCCCGTGTACGACCAGGGGCAGCTCGGATCGTGTACGGCGAACAGCGTCGGCGCCATCCTCGAGTTCAACGAGCTGAAGCAGGCCGAGCCCGACGCTGCGACACCGTCGCGGCTGTTCATCTACTACAACGAGCGCGTCATGGAGGGAACCGTCGCCGAGGACTCGGGAGCCGAGATCCGCGACGGGATCAAGTCGGTCGCGCAGCTCGGGGCGCCGCCGGAGACGTTGTGGCCGTACGTGATCTCGAGGTTCGCGCGCAAGCCGCCCGCGAAGGCGTATCGCGCGGCCCGGAAGCACGAGGCGATCCGGTACGCGCGCGTCTCGCAGTCGCAGGTGGCGATCCAGTCGGTGCTCGCGAGCGGCTATCCGATCTCGTTCGGGTTCACGGTCTACGAGTCGTTCGAGACCGACGTCGGCTCGAACGGGATCGTGCCGATGCCGACACCCGACGAGCGGACGCTCGGCGGCCATGCGGTCGTCGCCGTCGGCTACAAGCAGATCCGGGGCCAGCTGTACTTCGAGTGCCGCAACTCGTGGGGCGAGAGCTGGGGCGACCACGGCTACTTCTGGATGCCGGCGGGCTACGTGACGAGCACCGACCTGGCGAGCGACTTCTGGGTGATCGAGCAGGTGGAGTAGCAGTTCGGTCTGCGGCACGGCGACCTGCGGCAGGAGGTGGTTGCGATGGCGGCAGACGAACGGCACCGGGCCGACGGAGTCTTCGAGGGCGGCGGGGTCAAGGGCATCGCCTTCGCGGGCGCGATCTCGTCCGCCGAGCGGGACGCCGGCGTGAAGGAGTGGGTGAACCTGGCCGGGACGTCGGCGGGCTCGATCGTGGCGGCGTTGCTCGTCTCGGGCTACGACGCGTCGGGGCTCCGGAAGATCCTCTCGCAGGCGGTCTACTCGCGCTTCGCCGACTGCGGGCCCGGCGGGATGTGGGTCGGCGGCCTGTTCAACGCCGTCTTCAGGCTGCGGGGGATGGCGCCCGGCGGCTACTTCCTCGAGTGGATGCGCGAGCAGCTCGCCGCGTCTCCGCTCGCGAGGGAGCTCGGCAAGACGGAGCTCACCTTCGCGGACGTGAAGCGGCGCGACCTGGCGCCGATCGAAGAGCTTCCGGGGATCACGCCCGAGCGCTACGAACGGGCGACCTACCGCCTGCACGTGATCGGCTCGGACGTGACGACGGGGCGGATGGTCATCCTGCCCGACGACCTGCCCGACTACGAGGACGCCGACGGGAAGCCGCTCGACAAGGACGGCTTCCCGATCGTCGAGGCCGTCCGGATGTCGATGAGCTATCCCTTCCTGTTCGCGCCGGTCGTGCTGCACCGGGAGGGGCGGCCGGTGTACGTCGTCGACGGCGGCCTGCTGTCGAACTTCCCGATCTGGCTGTTCGACAGCCCGAACCCCAGGCGACCGACGTGGGGATTCCGGCTGCACTCGGGGGCGAGCGTCGAGGAGGGGCTGCCGTACCGGCGGATCCCGCGGCCGCTCTGGCAGGTGCCGCTGCTGAAGGCGATGTTCTCGGCTGCGACCGAGGCGTGGGACCGCGAGCAGATGGAGCAGGTGGTCTCCGCGCGAACCGTCTCGATCCCGACCCACGAGATCGGCACCACCGACTTCGGCCTCGGCGCGAGCGAGGCGGACGACCTGTACCGGTGGGGTCAGGACGCGGCACACGCGTTCTTCGGCGCGCCCGACCAGCAGGCCTACCTCAACTCGTTCGGCAAGAGCCTCGAGCCGGCGGCGGTCGGGCGAGCCTAGGCCGGCCAGGCCTCGGCGAGGCGGCGGCGCGTCTCGTCGAGGTGCTCCGGGAGGACGCGCACGTCGGCGAGCACCGGCATGAAGTTCGTGTCACCGCCCCAGCGCGGCACGACGTGGACGTGCGCGTGGTCGACGATGCCCGCGCCGGCGACCCGTCCGAGGTTCCAGCCGACGTTGAAGCCCTCGGGCGCGTAGACGGCGCGCAGTGCCTCGATCCCGGCGACGGCGAGACGGTGCACCTCGGCGGCTTCCGCGTCGTCGAGGGTCTCGTAGCCGGTGCCGTGCCGGTACGGCGCGACCATCAGGTGCCCCGACGCATACGGGAACTTGTTCAGGATCGCGAAGGCGAGCCCGCCGCGGTGGACGACGAGCTTCGGCTCGTCCTCCGGCAGCGCGGCGGCGCGGCAGAAGACGCAGCCGTCCTGCTCGTCGGCGTGCTGGACGTACTCGAGCCGCCACGGCGCCCAGAGGTGCTCCACGAGCGGGAGGCTAGCGCGGCGGCGGATGCTGCTAGGCCTTCCCGGTCAGCGTCAGCCCCACGAGGACGAGTGAGAGCCCACCCGTCGCGAGGACGGTGAGCGCGGCCACGCCGTCGAACAGGCGGCCGTTGCGGTGCTCCCCCATCAGCTCCTCGCTGCGCGCGAGTCGCCAGACGAAGAAGAGGGTGACCGGGAGCAGGGCGCCGTTCACGACCTGGACGAGCACGAGCAGCTGGATCACGGGGATGCCCGGGATCATCGCCACGGCGGCCCCGACGGCGAGGAGCCCCGTGAGCGTCGCCACGAACACGGGAGCTTCGCGCGGCCGGCGCGCGATGCCCTTCTCGAGCCCGAACGTCTCCGCGATCACGTAGGCGGCCGTCACGGGCAGGACGGCGGCGGCGAGCAGGCTCGCGCCGAGCAACCCGACGGCGAAGAGGGCCTCGGCGAAGCGGCCGGCGAACGGCGCCAGGGCGCGCGCCGCG
>DASQQF010000090.1:0-5907 GCA_035643535.1 Gaiellaceae bacterium | reverse complement strand
CACGTCCTCCACATGACTGCGACGCCGATCCCGCGTACGCTCGCGCTCACCGTCTACGGCGAGCTCGCGGTCTCGGAGATCGCGAAGCCGCCGGCCTCGCGCAAGCCGGTGATCACGAGCTGGATCACCGAGGAGCGGGCTCCGGAGGCGTACACGCGGCTGACGCGGCTCCTGCACGAAGGGCGGCAGGCGTACGTCGTCTGCCCCCTGATCGAGGCCTCGGAGACGAGCGTCGCGCGCGCGGCGGAGGACGAGGCCGAGCGGCTGCGCCGGGCGGAGCTGCGGGAGTTCCGCGTCGGGTGTCTCCACGGCCGGCTCAAGGCGCCGGAGCGGCGGGAGCTGATGGCGCGCTTCAAGGCGCGTGAGCTCGACGTGCTCGTGGCGACGACGGTGATCGAGGTCGGCGTCGACGTCCCGAACGCGACCGTGATGATCGTCCAGGAGGCCGACCGCTTCGGTCTCGCGCAGCTCCACCAGCTCCGCGGCCGCGTCGGCCGGGGTGCCGAGCAGTCGTACTGCCTCCTCGTCTCGCGCGCGCGGGAGGAGCTGAGCGATTCGGCTCGGGCGCGGCTCCAGGCGCTCTGCGATACGAACGACGGCTTCGAGCTCGCCGAGATCGACCTCGACCTCCGCGGCGGCGGCGCGCTGCTCGGGACGCGCCAGTCCGGCCTCTCCGACCTCCGCTTCGCGCGGCTGCGCGACGACCGCGACCTCCTCGAGCGGGCGCGCGCGGCGGCGTCGACCGTGGGTGAGGGCCCGCTGCAGGACGCGGTCGACGAGCTGTTCCTCGAGGTCGAGCCGGAGACGCTCGCGTAGGGTTGGCGCATGCCGCTGCCGACGTTGCTCGTGATCGACGTCCAGCGCGCGTGGGACGACCCGGCTTGGCCCGAGCGGAACAACCCGGACGCGGAGGACCGGGTCTCGGACCTGCTCGGCGCCTGGCGGGGGGCCGGTGCGCCGATCGTTCACGTCCGCCACGAGAGCGGCGGGGCGGAGGGGCTGTTCCGGCGCGGCACCGAGTCGTTCGAGTTCAAGCCCGAGGCGGCGCCGCTCGAGGGCGAGCCGGTCGTCGAGAAGCTCGTCAACAGCGGCTTCATCGGCACCGATCTCGAGGAGCGGCTGCACGCGGCCGGTGCCGAGACCGTCGTGATCGCCGGCCTGACGACGGACCACTGCTGCTCGACGACGGCGCGGATGGCGGGGAACCTCGGCTTCGAGACCTGGTTCGTCTCGGATGCCACCGCGACCCACGCCCGCGGCGGGTTCGACGCCGAGACGATCCACCGCACGGCGCTCGCGTCGATCGACGACGAGTTCTGCGAGGTGCTCGACGCGCAGGAGGCGATCCGGCGGCTACGCGAGCGCGCCGAGTAGCCGGCGAGCTGGCCGGGCTGCGACGGCCTCGTACGATCCTCCCATGCGGGTGATCGCCGGGTCGCGCAAGGGGCACACGCTGCTGGCGCCGCGCGGGCCCGAGACGCGGCCGACGTCCGACCGCGTCCGCGAGAACGTCTTCAACCTCGTCGGCCCGGTGGACGGCGCGCGCGTGCTCGACCTGTTCGCCGGCTCCGGCGCCCTGGGGATCGAGGCGCTCTCGCGCGGTGCCTCCCACGCGACGTTCGTCGAGCGCGATCCGGAGGCCGTTCGCGTGCTCGAGCGCAACCTCGACCGCCTGCGCCTGACCGGCGCTCGGGTCGTCCGCGTCGACGCGCTCCGGGCGGTGGCAGAGGAGGCGGCGGCCGGCGCGAAGTACGATCTCGTGCTGGTCGACCCCCCGTACGAGATGCTGACCGAGATCCAGCCCCGCCTCGCGCGCCACCTGCCGCCCCTGCTCTCGGAGGACGGCCTGCTCGTCGTCGAGACGGACGCGCGCGTCGAGCCGGAGCTGCCGTTGCCCGTCCGCACCTCTCGCAGGTACGGCCAGACCCGCGTGACGCTCTTCGAGGCGCCGCGGTGATAACCGCGATCTGCCCGGGCTCGTACGACCCGGTGACGAACGGGCACGTCGACGTCATCGCGCGCGCCGCCGACATCTTCGACCGCGTCGTCGTCGGCGTCGTCGGGACGCCGCACCACAAGGAGCCGATGTTCACGGTCGAGGAGCGCGTCGAGTTCCTCCGCGTCGCGCTCGCCGGGCTCGACAACGTCGAGATCGACGTCTTCCGCGAGCTCGTCGTCGAGTTCGCACACCGCTGGCAGGCGAAGGCGATCGTCAAGGGGCTCCGCGTCATCTCCGACTTCGAGTGGGAGTTCCAGATGAACCAGCTGAACCGGCATCTCGCGCCCGACGTCGAGACGGTCTACGTGATGGCGAGCCCCCAGGTGAGCTTCGTTTCGTCGAGCGGCGTCAAGGAGATCGCGGCATTCGGCGGCGACGTGTCGGCGCTCGTGCCCGAGCCGGTGGCGCGGCGGCTCGAGGAGCTCTTCCCGGACGGGCGCCCGGGGACGCCGGAGCGGCCGGGGGAATGAGCGAGCTCGACGTCGCGCTCCGCGACGGACGGACGCTTCACGTCTACGACGACGGCGATCCGGCGGGGGACGTCGTGGTCGAGCATCACGGGACGCCCGGGAGCGGCCCGGGCTATCCGCCGGACCTCGAGCTCGCACGGGAGCGGGGCCTGAGGATCGTCGGCTACGACCGGGCCGGCTACGGCGGCTCGACGGCGAATCCCGGACGGGCGGTCGTGGACGTCGTCGCGGACGTCGAGGACGTGCTCGACGCGCTCGGCATCGAGCGGTACGTCACGCTCGGCGCCTCGGGTGGCTGTCCGCACTCCTTCGCCTGCGGCGCGCGCTCCGGTCGTTGCCTGGCCGCGGCTGCGATCGCCTCGCCGACGCCGTATCCCGCCGACGGGCTCGAGTGGACGGCCGGCATGGGCGAGCAGAACGTCGAGGAGTTCGGTCTCGCTGCCGGCGGGGAGGACGCCCTCGTTCCGTACCTGGAGCGCGAGGCCGACGACCTCCGGGCGGCGACGGCGGAGGAGATCAAGGATCTGATGGCGACGCTCCTGCCGCCGGTCGACGCGGCCGTCCTCACCGGCGAGCGTGCCGAGCACGCGAAGCGGAACGTCGACCGCGCGCTCGCGCACGGCGTCGGCGGCTGGCGCGACGACGACCTCGCCTTCACGCGGCCGTGGGGCTTCGAGCTCGACGAGATCCGCGTCCCGACGCTCCTCTGGCAGGGGGTCCAGGACAAGATGGTCCCGGTCGCGCACGGCCGCTGGCTCGCGGAGCGGATCCCGGGGGTGGAG
Source organism: Gaiellaceae bacterium (assembly GCA_035643535.1). Classification (GTDB taxonomy): domain Bacteria; phylum Actinomycetota; class Thermoleophilia; order Gaiellales; family Gaiellaceae; genus Palsa-739. Next base: position 2,656 of record DASQQF010000090.1, on the reverse strand, counting down.
GCCCGCATCAGCGAGGAGGACGGGCACCTCTCGATCGCCGTCGGACGGCTCGGCGAGATCTACGACTGGCTCGCGGCCCGCTTCTGACCGGGTTCTGATCGCGCCGGCCGGAGAGCGGGCTACACTGCTGGACACCTATGGACGTACTCGTTCTGATCGACAAGCTCGACGACCTCGTCCACAACGCGAAGGCCGTCCCGCTCACCGACCAGGTGCGGATCGACCGCGAGGAGATCTACGACATCCTCGACCAGATGCGGGCGACGATCCCCGAGGAGATCAAGCAGGCCCGCTGGATCGTGAAGGAGCGGCAGGAGATGCTCGCGGAGGCGAAGCGCGAGGTCGATCGGCTGCTGGCCGAGGCGCGCGAGCAGGCGGTGCGCGAGGCGTCGCAGACGGAGATCGTGAAGATCGCCGAGCGGCAGGCCGAGGATCTCGTCGACGACGCGCACCGGAAGGCACGCGAGATGAAGCTCGAGATGGAGGACTGGGCCGACAACCAGCTCGCCTCCCTCGAGGTGAACCTCGAGCGCTTCCTCACGGCGGTCCGTCGCGGTCGCGAGCGGCTTCACGAGCGGTCGCAGGAGGCCGTCGTGGCGGGGCTCGGGCCGAACGGCGACGGCACCGAAGCGTTCTAGCCGACGACGGCGCAACCCGGAGCGCGACGCCTCCCGTACTCTGTCCGGATGCGGCGGCCCAGGCTGCGTAAGGTCCTCGAATGGGTGGTCACGCTCGGGCTCGTCGCAGGCTTCGTCCTCGCGTTCGAGGCCGAGGTCGCCCAGCCGTTCCGGGTGCCGTCGTCGTCGATGGAGCCGACGCTCGTCTGCGCGAAGCCGGCGCCGGGCTGCACCGCGACGTTCGACCAGCGCGTGATAGTCGCACGCATCGTCTACGACTTCCGCAACCCGCAGCGCGGCGACATCGCGGTGTTCCACGCGCCGCCCGCGGCGAAGCGCGACTGCCGGGAGGGAGGCATCTTCCTCAAGCGGGTGATCGGCCTGCCGGGCGACGTCGTCTCCGAGAAGTACGGCTACGTCTACATCGACGGCAAGCCGCTGAAGGAGCCGTACATCGTCCCGGGCGAGCGCGACTACATGACGAAGACGTGGCCGCGGCTCGGGCCGGGCCAGTACTTCGTGATGGGCGACAACCGCGCCGACTCGTGCGACTCGCGCACGTGGGGGCCGGTGCCCCGGTCGGCGTTCATCGGCCCCGTCGTCGCGACGTACTGGCCGCCGGCGCGCTGGGGAGTGTCGTAGCTGCGAGCTCCCCCGCGAGCTCGATGAACGCCTCCGCCGCACGCGGGCGGTAGCGGTCGCGGTGCCAGGCGAGGACGATCGTCCGCGCCGGGATCCGCGAGCCGAACGGCAGCGCGACGACGTCGCGGTTCCGCGGGTCGACGACGAGCCGCGGCTCGATCGCCGATCCGAGCCCTTCCGCGACGAGCGCGGCGAGCGTCCCGTTGTCGTCGGTGCGGAAGACGACCTCGAGCTCGGGAACGCGTCCGGCCAGGTGGCGCTCCGGCTCGTCGGTGCTCCGCCGGCCGATCAGCGGCAGCTTCGCGAGCTCCCGCAGCGGCGGCGCGGCGTCGCGCGAGGCGAGGTCGGAGCGGGCCGACACGAGCAGGACGTACGGATCCTGCAGGAGCTCCGTCCACTCGAAGGGCCCTTCGCGCACCGGCAGGTCGGCGAACGTGAGGTCGAGCTCGCCGTGCTCGAGCAGGCGGAACAGCTCGGCCGCGTCGCTCTCCTCCCGTACGCGCACGTCGACGCGCGGCCACTGTGCGCGGAAGCGGCGGACGAGGGCGGGGAGGAGGTGGGCGCCGACGCTCTGGTAGATGCCGACGCGGAGCGTTCCCACGGCTCCCTCCGCGAGCGCCGCCATGTCGGCGCGGGCGGCGTCGAGGCGGGCGACGATCGCGTCCGCGTGGCCGAGCAGGAGCTCCCCGGCCTCCGTCGGCTCGACGCGGCGAGGGCCTCCGGGGCGGTCGAACAGCCGCTGGCCGACGATCTGCTCGAGCTGTGCGATCTGCTGGCTGACGGCCGACTGCGTGTAGCCGAGCTCGCGCGCCGCGCGCCCGAAGGAGCGGGTGCGGGCCACCGCGTCGAGTGCCGCCAGATGGCGCAACTCGACCCCGAGCCATTGATTAGACCTCATGATCGAAACGAACGATAACTCCACTTGTGCTGATCACGGCGCCGACGGCATCCTGGAGCGGTGAGGACGAAGATCGCGGCCGCACTCCTGATCGTGTACGTCGTCTGGGGCTCGACGTACCTCGCGATCGCGCTCGCCGACCGCTCGCTGCCGCCGTTCCTCATGCTCGCGTTCCGCTTCGCGCTCGCCGGATCCCTGCTCTACGCCTGGTCGTGGTGGCGGGGCGACCTCGCGGCGGCGCGGCCGGGCCGGCGGGAGTGGGGCGCGGCGGCGACCGTCGGCGCCCTGCTGCTGTTCGTCGACACCGGCGGCGTCGCGTGGGCCGAGCAGCGCGTCGCGTCGGGCCTGACGGCGCTCCTCATCGCCTCGGTGCCGCTCTTCACGGCTCTCATCGACCGCACGGTCTTCGGCGTCCGGCTCTCGCTCGGAGCGATCGGGGGCATCGCAGCCGGGCTGTTCGGCGTCGCGATCCTCGTCGGCCCGAGTGCGCACGTCGACC
>DASQQF010000089.1:0-2266 GCA_035643535.1 Gaiellaceae bacterium | reverse complement strand
TCTCGAGCAGGATCGGCCGCGTCCCCTCGAGCGCGCAGGCGACCGCTGCGCCCGGCTCGCCCGCGACCGTCCGCCCGAAGACCTCCGACGCGTCGGGCACGCCCGCGAGGCCGCCGCCGGTCATCTCGAACACGCCGAGCTCGTTCGTCGAGCCGAACCGGTTCTTCACCGCGCGCAGGACCCGGTGCGCGTGGTAGCGGTCGCCCTCGAACTGGAGGACGCAGTCGACGAGATGCTCGAGCACGCGCGGCCCTGCGACCGAGCCCTCCTTCGTGACGTGACCGACGAGGATCGTCGCCACACCGCATTCCTTCGCGACGCGCAGCAGCCGGGCGGCGGCCTCCCGCACCTGTGCGACCGAGCCGGGCGCCGACCCGATCTCCGACGCGTGGAGCGTCTGGACGGAGTCGATCACACAGACGTCGGGCCGTTCGACCCGCAACGTCTCGCAGACGGTCTCGAGCCCCGTCTCGGCGAGGATATGGACGCCGTCCGCGCCGCCGAGACGGTCCGCGCGCAGCTTGACCTGGGCGAGCGACTCCTCGCCGGTGACGAGCAGCGCCCGGCGGGTCTTGCTGATCTCCCCCAGCGCCGTCAGCAGCAGCGTCGACTTGCCGACCCCGGGCTCGCCGCCGAGGAGGACGAGTGAGGCCGGCACGAGCCCGCCGCCGAGGACCCGGTCGAGCTCGGAGACACCGGTCGAGATGCGGGAGGCCTCCTCCACCTCGACGTCGACGAGCCGCAGCGGCGTCCGCGCCGCGGCGGTCGCGGCAGCGCCGGCGCCCGGCTCGACCACCTCCTCGACGAGCGTTCCGAACGCAGAGCAGCCGGGGCACTTGCCGAACCAGCGGCCGGCGCTGTAGCCGCACTCGGTGCAGCTGAACTGGACCGCCGCCGCCTTCGCCATGGACGCAGCCTAGGTGCGCAGCCGGACGCCGATGGTGACGCGACGGCACCGGATGTGTGCCCGGAGCGAGGAGCGGCCCCCGCCGCAGGGGGCCGCTGTCGCTCGAGGGGGAATTGTCGCGGGCCCCCGCCGCATCGGGGCCCTGCGTCTGCGTGCATCCTGCAGGAGCGAGGCCGCTTCACGCCTCACCTATCGGGTGGTTCACCTGAGCGCTTCACCGGGACCGCCGGTGCGGGAAATCCGCAACAGGGTTCGGTGCGGCCCACGCTGCCCCTACGACGCTCTGCGCCGACGATGCCCCACATGAGACGTACGACCAGTCGAAGGAGGAGATCGACGTGAAGAGGATCCTCGAGATCGGCGGAGTCGCCGCAGGCATCGTGCTCATCGCCTTCGGCGTGGCCGCCATCGTGCTCGGCGTGAACGGCAGGAACACCGTTGCCAACGAGCTGAAGCTGCAGCAGATCACGGGCTCGCCCGACATGACACCGAAGGCCATCGCGGCCGAGGCGAAGGCGGCAGGGCTGAAGAACGTCGCCGACATGCCGACGGTCAGCGTCGCCGGTCTGCCGATCGACAACGGCGACCGCGCGCGGGCCTTCGCCAGCTACATGCGCATCCACGCGCTCGAGGCGACCGGTGGCTTCGTGTACGCGCAGATGGGCCAGTACGAGGCCAAGCCCGGCACGCCGAAGTCCCAGCTGACGCCCGACGGCGCGACGAGCAACACGGACTACGCGGTGAAGGACCCGAAGACGGGCCAGCCCGTCCCGAACAGCGCCCGCAACCTGTGGGTGACCGAGACGGCGCTGACGACCGCGCTCAACTCGTCCTACATGGCCGAGCAGACGGCGAACTTCGGCATCGTCGTCGGGGTCGCGCTCCTGCTCTCCGGCGTCGGCTTCGTGATCCTCGCCCTCGGCGGGGCGCTCGAGAGCACCTGGGTCTTCGAGGCCTGGACGCGGAAGCGCAAGGGCGAGCAGAAGATCACTCGGCAGCCGCACGGCGTCTGACCCCGAGCACGCGCGGCGACAACGAGCAGGGCGGCCTCCGGGCCGCCCTTCTCGCGCTCCGCTACCGCAACGAAACGCTGTGCCAGATCGCCCCACCGTCGGTCGTGCGCCAGACGGCGTCCGCGAGCGCGGAGTCGTGAACCTGCACGACGGCGACGCCGACGCGGCGCGTGGAGAAGACGATCCAGCTGTACCCGACGGCACGGCCCGGCTCGTGCACGCGCCGCCACGCCCGGCCCCCGTCCGTCGTCCGGAGCAGCGGCGTCCTCACCTGCCGTGCGAGGACGGCATCGCGCCCGGACGAGGGAGCGACGAGGGCGGCGTTGATCAGCGGCGGTGTCGGCAG
>DASQQF010000088.1:0-15972 GCA_035643535.1 Gaiellaceae bacterium | reverse complement strand
GGCGAGGCCGGCGTCGTGCTCGACTCGGCTGGAGGGTCGATGTGAATTCGGGTTCGCCTCGACGATTCCGTCAGCCGGCGACGATGGCGTCGACGTTCGGCAGATCCACGAACCGCGTGAAGGTGCCTTCGGTCGCGATCTCCTCGGCGGCGGCGAGGAAGCCGGCCCACGCGGTGCGCGCGAGCGTGCCGCCGACGCTGATCCGGCGGACGCCGAGCGAGGCGGCCTCCGCGACGGTGATGAAAGGCTTGTTGACGAGCAGGTTCACGGGCCTCGGCGCCACCGCGGTGACGATCGCCGACACCTCGTCGGCCGTCGAGATCCAGGGCGCGTAGAGGCAGTCGGCGCCGGCGTCGGCGTATGCCTGCAGCCTGCGGATGGTCTCCTCGAGATCGGGCCGGCCGACCACGAACCCCTCCGAGCGGCCGGTGAGGACGACGCCCGTACCGCTCTGGTCGATCGCCTGCCGCGCCGCCCGAACTCGCTCCACGGCGAGCTCGAACGGGTACAGCGGCTCGTCGGTGTCGCCGGTCGAGTCCTCGATCGAGAGCCCGGCGACGCCGGTCGCCACGGCGAGCTTCACGTTCGTCGCGACCGCGTCCGGATCGTCGGCGAAGCAGTTCTCGAAGTCCGCGTTCACGGGGATGCTCACCGCGCCGGCGATCTGTCCCAGATGTTCCAGGGCCTCGTCTCGTCGGACGCTCTGATCGGGGCGCGTCGGCGTCGGCCCCTGCCCGGCGCTCGTCGCAACGGGCGCTGATCCCGGCTGCGCGAACGCGGCTGCGCTGCCGGTGTCGGTACGCGCCAGCGTCCAGGCGTGCCCAGCGCTCGTCGTCGCCAGCGCCTTGAACCCCATCCGCTCGAGCGCGGCCGCGCTACCCGCGTCCCACGGGTTCGGCATCACGAAGCAACCCGCCTCGTGCAGCCGGCGAAAGGCCTCGATCTTCTCGTCCCTCCGAGTCATGCGGAGGCGACACGCTAACAGTGGCGGCAAGCACACCGGAGCGACGGGCCGACCTGGCGAAGCCTACGATTGGCGTGTGCGCTATCGCCGCGAGATCGAGGTTGCCGCGGCTGCCGAGCCGACCTTCGCCTACCTGTCCGATTTCGCGAACGCGCACGAGGGCGGCGCGCGCGTCGCCTACGAGGCCGACCTGCGGCTGAAGGGTGTCTATCGCCTCGCTGAGCCGTTTCTCGGTTCGATGTTCGGACGCATGGGCGACGCCGCGCTCGACGGTCTCGCGGCACGCCTCGCTCGCTCAGGGTGATGGCCGACGGCGTCGGCGAGGTCGCGCGTCTGCGGACGGGAGCCGAGCTGCGGCTCAGGGGTGATGGGCGGACGGCGGTCGTCTGCGTGAACGGTGGTCAGGGGGGAGAGGTGGAGGGCACCTGGAGCGCGTCGCTCGAGTGGCTCGTGCGCCGGCTCGCGCCCCGGTTCCGCCATCTCGTGTTCGCCGAGGTTCGCTATCGCGTCAAGTCGTGGCGGCGGCTGGAGGCATGTGTCGAGGATGCGCGCGCGGCCGTTCAGGCGGTTGGCGCCGAGCGGACGCTGCTGCTCGGCTTCTCGATGGGCGGGGCGGTGGCGATCTCGATGGCGGACGAGAAGTCGGTCGAGCGGGTGCTGGGGCTCGCGCCCTGGATTCCCGACCGGCTCTCGCTCGAGCCGCTCCGCGGGAAGCGGCTCGACGTCCTGCACGGTTCGCTCGACCGCTGGCTCCCGGGCATCCCCGGTGTGTCGCCGACGTCGTCGCGGCGCGGGTTCGAGCGCGCCCGCGCGCTCGGCGTCGCGGGGCGCTACGAGCTGATCCCGGGCGCGCTGCACGGAATCGCGGTGCGTGTGCACCGAGGGCGGCCGGTGCCGCTGCCTCGCGCGTCGGCGTGGGAGCGTCGCGTCGCGGCTCAGCTTGCGGCGTTCTGAAGCCGCCGACGCTCGAGCTGGGCGGCGTCGGGCACCTTCACGTTCCAGACGAGCCCGAGCCGCTCGAGTGTGCGGATGATCCACCAGGAGACGTCGATCTGGCCGCGGTCGAGCCCGTGCCGGGCCGACGCGGGGAAGGCGTGGTGGTTGTTGTGCCAACCTTCGCCGAAGACGAGCAGGGCGACGAGGCGGTTGTTGCGGGCCTCGTCGCGCGAGCGGTAGTCCTGACGGCCGAACATGTGGCAGATCGAGTTCACGCTGAAGGTCGCGTGCTGGTAGGCGAAGATGCGGATCAGGCCGCCCCAGACGAGACCCTCGAGGCCCGCGGCGACGGTCCCGCCGGCCCAGTAGCCGAGGAGAAACGGGAGCCCGAGGGTGAGGGCGACCCAGAGCAGGTAGGCGTGGTCGATCAGGCGGAGCAGGCGGTCGTCGTAGAGGTCGCGGCCGTATCCGCGTCCCTGCTCCATGCCGAGGTTGGAGAAGAGCCAGCCGACGTGCGCGTGGGCGAAGCCGCGGAGTGCGCCGAGCGCGCCGTCGCCGTGGCCGACGTGGGGGGAGTGCGGGTCGCCGGGCCTGTCGGAGAGGGCATGGTGCTTGCGGTGGTCGGTCACCCACTGGGTGAGCGGGCCCTGCATCGTCATGCAGCCGAGGATCGCGAGCGCGGCCTTGACCGGGGCGCTCGTCTCGAAGCCGCGGTGGGTGAAGTAGCGGTGGAAGCCGATCGTCGTCCCGAAGGCGCAGACGACGTAGAAACCGGCGAAGAGGGCAACGTCCCACCAGTGGAAGGCGATGTCCCAGAGCAGTCCCATCGCCGAGAGCAGGCCGAGGGGCGGGACGACGACGGCAACGAGCGTGACGAGCTGGCTGATCCTGCTCGACCGCGGCCGCACGGTCGCTACGGGCATCGGTGTATAGATATCGTTCAAGTTCTGTATAGTGTATCGCGTGCTGAGGATCGCGGTCGTCGGTAGCGGTATCTCCGGACTCGGCGCGGCGTATGCGCTCGCGCCGGCCCACGACGTGCACGTCTTCGAGCGCGACCGCCGCGCCGGAGGCCACGCGAACACGGTCGTCCACGACGGGCTGGCGCTCGACACGGGCTTCCTCGTCCACAACGAGCGCAACTACCCGCTGCTGACGCGGCTCTTCCGGGAGCTCGACGTCGCGACGCACGAGTCGGACATGTCGTTCTCGGTCACCTGCAGCGGCTGCGGCCTCGAGTACTCGGGCCGGCGCCCGTTCGCGCAGCCCGGGAACGCCGTCCGCCCGGCCTACCTCACCCTGCTCTGGGAGATCGGCCGCTGGCTGCGGACGGCGCGCCCGGAGGACGAGTCGCAGTCGCTCGGCGACTACCTCGACGAGCACCGCTATTCGCAGCGCTTCCGCAGCCACTTCCTCGTGCCGCTGACGTCGGCGCTCTGGTCGACGGCGCCCGGCCGCGCGCTCGAGTTCCCTGCGGCATCCGCGATCCGCTTCTTCGCCAACCACGGAATGCTCGGCTTGGGCCGCTTCCGCTGGCGCACGGTCACCGGCGGCAGCCGCCGGTACGTCGACGCGATCGCGGCCCGGCTCGGCGACCGTCTGCGGCTCGGGGAGGACGTGCGCTCCGTGCGCCGCTCTCCGGACGGCGTCGAGGTCCGGGTCGCTGATCGCGTCGAGCGCTTCGACCACGTCGTGGTCGCGACGCACGCCGACCAGGCGCTCGCGCTGCTCGAGGACCCGACCGCGGACGAGCGGCGAATCCTCGGCGGCTTCGCGTACACGACGAACCAGGCGATCCTGCACTCCGACGGCTCCTTCCTGCCGCGCACGCCGCGCGCCCGCGCGTCGTGGAACTACCGTCTCGGCGACCAGGGCCGCCCCACGATCACGTACCACCTGAACCGGCTCCAGGGGCTCGAGGCGGAGCGGGACTACTGCGTGACGCTCAACGAGGACGTCGCGGGGGAGCACGTCCTCGAGCGGTTCACCTACGAGCACCCGCTCTACACGGTCGAGACGCAGCGCGCGCAGGGCGAGCTGCCGCGCCTCGCCGGCGGGAGAACCCACTACGCCGGTGCCTACTTCGGGAGCGGCTTCCACGAGGACGGCCTCGCGAGCGGCGTCGCCGTCGCGCGCGCCCTGGGGGTGGAGTGGTGAGGTCGGCCGTCTACACGGGGACGCTGATGCACGCGCGGCGCGCACCCTCGCGGCACGTCTTCCGCTACCCGGTCTCGTACTGGCTCTACGACCTCGACGAGCTGCCCGAGCTCGAGCGGCGGCTTCGGCTCTTCTCGGTCAACCGGCGGAACGTCGTCACGCTCCAGGACCGCGACCACTTCGACGGGACGAAGCCCTTGAAGCAGGCGGTGCTGGAGCTCGCAGGCGACCGGTCGATCGAGCGCGTGCTCGTGCTCACCCAGCCGCGCGTGCTCGGCTACGTGTTCAACCCGGTCAGCTTCTACTGGTGCTACCGCGGCGACGGCTCGCTCGCCTGCATGGTCGCCGAGCTCAACAACACCTTCGGCGAGCGGCTGCCGGAGGTGCTGCGCGGGCCCGACCTCTGCTACGAGCAGCGCAAGCGACTCCACGTTTCGCCCTTCTTCGGGCTCGACCAGAGCTACGAGTACGCCTTCTCGCAGCCGGGGGAGGAGGTGTGGGCGCGCATCCACGTCCGCGACGACGACGGCGTGCGGCCGCTGACCGCCGTCCTGTACGGGCGCCGGCGCGAGCTGACCGACCACTCGCTCGCCGCGCTCCTGCTCCGCTACCCGCTCCAGCCGCTGCAGGTGATCGGCCTCATCCACGTCGAGGCGTTCCGGCTCTGGCTCAAGCGGGTGCCGTTCCACCACAAGCCGCCGTTCGTGCCCGGCGAGGGGAGCGTGCGCACGTGAGCATGCGCGCCGAGCCCGTCGCAGTCCGGGGGCGCGTCCTCGAGCACGCCGCGGCCGGCGTGCTCGAGCGCGCGCTCGCCCGGCTCGAGGGCGGCACGCTCGAGGTCGAGTTGCCGGGCGGCGCCGTCCGCCGCTTCGGCACGGGAGCGCCCGTACGGCTCGCGGTGCACGACGCGGCCTTCTTCCGGCGGCTGGCGACCCACGGCAAGCTCGGCTTCGGCGAGTCGTACACCGCGGGCGAGTGGGACGCCGACGACCTCGTCGGGCTCTTCGAGCTGCTGCTGCGGAACGCGGACGCGGCCGGCGAGCGCAACGCCCGGGTCCGCAGGCTGCTGGAGCTGCGTCCGCGCCTGCACCGGCGCAACGGCCTGCTGCGCTCGCGCCGCAACATCGCCTACCACTACGACCTCGGCAACGAGCTGTTCGCGCTCATGCTCGACGAGACGATGACGTACTCCTGCGCGGTCTTCGAGCGGCCCGGGATGTCGCTCGCGGACGCGCAGCGGGCGAAGTTCGAGCGGCTCTGCAACCGTCTGTCGCTCGCTCCCGGCGATCACGTGCTCGAGATCGGCTGCGGCTGGGGCGGGTTCGCGCGCCACGCGGCCGCGACCCGCGGCTGCCGCGTCACCGGGATCACGATCTCGCACGAGCAGGCGCTCCTCGCGCGCGAGCGGACGCAGGGGCTGCCGGTCGAGATCCGCGAGCAGGACTACCGGACGGTCGAGGGGCAGTTCACCAAGGTCGTCTCGATCGAGATGATCGAGGCGATCGGCGCCGACCAGTTCGGCACCTTCTTCGCGACCATCGACCGCGTCCTCGCCCCGGGCGGCCGCGCCGCAGTGCAGGCGATCCTCGTGCCCGAGCAGCGATGGGACCGCTACCGCCGCAGCCCAGACTGGATCGAGCGCTACGTCTTTCCCGGCTGCCTGATCCCCTCGCTCGAGGCGCTGACGCGTGCGGCCGCATGCAGCTCACGACTCGGCGTCTACGGCGTCGACGAGATCGGCGAGCACTATGCCGAGACGCTCCGCAGCTGGCGGGCGAGCTTCCACGAGCGGATCGACGAGGTGCGCCGGCTCGGCTACGACCGCCGCTTCGAGCGGACCTGGGACTTCTACCTCGCCTTCTGCGAGGCGGCGTTCCGGATGCGCGCGCTGCGCGACGCGCAGCTCGTGCTCGCGCGCGCGGGGAGCAACGCCCCGTGATCGAGCAGCGCTGGCAGCTCTGGCTGCTCGGCTGGGCCGTCTCCGCCGCGCTTCTCGCTCTCCTCTACCTCTGGCAGCGGCGGACACGCGACGCGACCGCCGTCGACGCCGGCTGGGGCGCCTCGCTCGTCCTCTGCGCGACCCTCTACGCCGCCCTCGCCCCGGGATCGCTCGCGCAGCGGCTCGCGATCGCGCTGCCGGTCGGGCTCGAAAACCTCCGCATCGCCTCGCTCGTCCGCAACCGCCTCGGGAAGGGCGAGGACTCGCGGTACCGGGAGTTGCGCCGCCGCTGGCGGGAGAAGGGTCGCGAGCAGCTCACCTTCGCGATCTTCTACCAGGCGCAGGCGCTCCTGGCCGCGTTCCTCTCCGTCCCGGCGCTCCTCGCGAGCTTCGACCGCGACGGCACGCTCGCGCCGGTGCAGTGGGTCGGAGTCGCACTCTGGATCGTGGCCGCGGCACTCGAATGGATCGCCGACCGCCAGCTCGCGGCGTTCAAGCGCTCCGGCGCCGACGGCGTCATGGACCGGGGCCTCTGGCGCTACACCCGCCACCCGAACTACTTCTTCCAGACGCTCACGTGGATCGCCTATGCGCTGATCGCCGTCGCGGCGCCGTGGGGCTTCGTCGCCTTCCTCGCACCCGCGCTCATCCTCTATCTCGTCCTCTTCGTCACCGGCGTGCCGCCGGCGGAGGAGTCGTCGCTGCGCTCGCGCGGCGACGCCTACCGCCGCTACCAGGCGCGGACGTCGGTCTTCGTGCCGTGGCCGCCGAAGCCCTCGTCGACCGCCTGATCGCGTCGGGCCGCGTGCCCGACCCGCTCCTGCGCGCCGGCGTCCGCGCCGCCTGCGCAAGGCGGCTGCGCCGCGAGCGCCGCCGCGGCGCGGCCGCGAAGGAGGCGTTCGTCGAGCGGCTGCGCTCCTCGCCGATCGCCGAGCAGGTCGGCAAGCCGAACGAGCAGCACTACGAGGTGCCGCCGGAGTTCTTCCGGCTCGTGCTCGGGCCGCGCCTCAAGTACAGCTCCTGCCTCTGGCCCGACGGCGTCGAGACGCTCGCCCAGGCCGAGGAGGCGATGCTCTCGCTCACCTGTGAGCGGGCTGGGGTGGAGGACGGGATGACGCTGCTCGACCTCGGCTGCGGCTGGGGCTCGCTGACCGGCTGGCTCTCGGAGCGCTACCCCTCCTCGTCCATCCTCGCCGTCTCCAACTCGCGGCCGCAGCGGGAGTGGATCGAGTCGCTGCGGCTCCCGAACGTCCGTGTGCTCACCGCCGACGCGAACCGGCTCGAGCTCGACGAGCGCTTCGACCGCGTCCTCTCGGTCGAGATGCTCGAGCACATGCGCAACTACGAGGCCCTCCTTGCGCGAATCGCCTCCTTGCTCGAGCCCGACGGTCGCTTCTTCTGCCACGTCTTCTCGCACGACCGGTACGCGTATGCGTACGAGGAGGGCTGGATGACGCGTCGCTTCTTCACTGCCGGGACGATGCCCTCCGACGACCTGCTGCCCCGCTTCGACCGCGACCTCGCGCTCGAGCAGCACTGGCGCGTCTCCGGTCGCCACTACGCGCGCACCGCTGAGGCATGGCTCGAGCGGCTCGACGAGAACCGCCCGGAGCTCGAACGGATCGTCGGCCGTACCGCCCTCGGCGAGTGGCGCGTCTTCTTTCTCGCCTGCGCGGGCCTGTGGGGATACCGCGGCGGCCGCGAGTGGCTCGTCTCGCACTACCGGTTCACGAAGCGCGGGGAGTGCTCCGGCACGCGGCGGGAAGCAGGCGCCGGATGAAGCGCCGCGCGCGGTGACGAGGCCGAACGCCTCCCACAGCAGCTCGCTCCGCGAGGGGAGGAGTGCCGTCCGCCGCTCGCGGCGCATGGTGTGCCGGTCGCCAACGGGCGTGTCCGCCGCCGGCGGCCTCGCGTGCGACTCCGGCGAGCATGCCGCGGAAGACGAAGCCGTGCAGCGGCAGCAGCGCGTACCAGTAGAGGAGGCCCGCGAGACCGGAGGGGTCGAACACGGCGATCTGCCGGATCCGTGAGCCGCGCTCGGCCTGCTCGACCTCGAACTGGAGCCATGCCCGCCCCGGCATGCGCATCTCGGCGCGGAGGCGCAGGAGGCGGTCGGGCTCGTACGCCTCGACGCGCCAGAAGTCGAGCGCCGAGCCGACCGTGGGCGTCTCGGGGTCGCGGCGGCCGCGGCGCAGCCCGACGCCGCCGGCGAGGAGGTCGAAGCAGCCCCGCAGCCGCCAGAGGCCGTCGCCGTAGTACCAGCCGACTGCCCCACCGATGCGGCGGATCGGCGCGAACGCCTGCGCCGGCGGAACCGCGACCTCACGTTCACGCGCGTCGACGAGCCGCCCGTGCATCGCCGGGCCCGGGCGCCAGGGAGTCGCGCCGCCCGCGCTGAACGCGTCCGACCAGCGCGTCTCGACCGTCTCGTGCTCCTCGTTCCGCAGCGCCCGTGCGATCGCCTCGCGGTAGCCCCGCGGGCGGATCGGGAACCGCTCGAGCGCGCTCGGATCGCGGACGACGGTCTCGTGGGGGAGGCTCTCCACGAGCTTGCGGCCGATGCGGGCGTACACCGGCGTGACGAGCCCGAGCCAGAGGCTCGAGAGACGCGGCGTCAGCACCGGCACGGGCACGAGCACTCGGCGCAGGCCGCGCTGCCGCGCGTACTCGCGCATCAGCTCCCCGTAGGTCGCCAGGTCCGCACCGCCGATCTCGAACACGCCGCCGGCTCCCGCGTCGAGGTCGAGCGCGGCGACGAGGTAGGCGATCACGTCCTCGATCGCGATCGGCTGCGCGCGTGTCCGCACCCAGCGCGGCGTGATCATCACGGGCAGGCGCTCGGTCAGCGAGCGGACGAGCTCGAACGAGAGACTGCCGGAGCCGATCACGATCGAGGCGCGAAACTCGATCGTCTCGACACCGGTGGAGGCGAGCAGCCGGCCGACCTCCTGGCGGCTCGCGAGGTGCGTCGACAGCTCGGAGCCCGAGCCGAGGCCGCCGAGATAGACGATCCGCCGCACGCCCGCGTCCCGGGCCGCCTCGGCGAAGATCCTCGCCGCCCGCCGGTCGCGCTCCTCGAACCTTTCGGCCGCGCCCATCGCGTGGATCAGGTAATAGGCGACGCCGATGCCCTCGAGCGCCCGCCGGACGGCCGCGGCGTCCAGCGCGTCGCCGGCGGCGACCTCGAGGTCCGGCCGCGACGCGATCGCTTCCGGACGGCGGGCGAGGCAGCGGACATGCTCGCCGCGGGCGAGCAGCGCGGGAAGGAGCCGCCCGCCGACGTAGCCGGTCGCGCCGGTGACGAGCACGGGGCGTCGGCTGCTCATGCCTGGGCGACGGTTGCGGCAGCCGCGACGAGGTCGCCGTCGAGGCGCTCGACGCGAAGCCGGGCGCAAAGCTCCTCGGATGCTCCGGCGCCGGAGAGGACGAGCGGGGCGGCGCGTGCGAGCCGGCGCAGGTCGGCGGCCACGGCCTCGAGCAGCCGGCCGTCCACGCTCGCGACGACGACGAGTCGAGGCTCGTTCGTCGCTACGGCTTCGCCGAGCGTGGAGAGGGGCGTGTCGGCGCCGAAGAAGAGGATCCGCCAGCCGTAGGTGCGGAGGAGAAGGCCGAAGGCGATCAGGCCGATGTCGTGGCGCTCGCCGGGCGGGCAGGCGAGGACCGCGAGCGGGCCGCCGCCGCGGCCCCAGAGGCGGGCGAGCGCGAGCAGACGTGGTCGAATGAGGTTGCTGGCGAAGTGCTCCTGGCCGACTTCGAGCGTTCCGGCTGCCCACTCGTCGCCGATCTGCCGCAGGACCGGCAGGACCAGCTCTCGTATGACGGTCTCGAGCGCGAAGGCGCTCAGCGCCTCGTCGAGCACGGAGTGCGCAAACGGCTCGTCGTAGCGGCGCACGGCGGCGAGGAACCGGTCGCGCGCGTCGTCGAGCAGCCCCTCGGCGGGCCGCGTCTGCGTCGCGAGTGCGCGACGCGCTGCCTCGGCCGCCGAGAGGCCCTCGTCGAGCGCGGCCTTCATCCGCGAGACCCGCTCCGTGTCCTCGTGCGTGTAGAGGCGGAAGCCGCCCTCGGAGCGGATCGGCTGCAGCAGCCCGTAACGGCGTTCCCAGGCGCGCAGGAGCTCCGGGCTGACGCCGACCCGCCGGGCGAACTCGCCGATCCGCAACGGCCCGGTATCGATGCTCACAGCATCACTCTACACACATTCGACAGATTCTTGACAACTAGCCCCTCGACTCTGTACAGTTCCGTCCAATGATCGTCCATGAGCTGTATAGGAGAGGCGAGCTGGCCAGGGCTCGGGTGGCTCCGGCCGCCCAACAGTCCGAGGAGCTCGGGCGCGGGATGGTCTCGCTCGGGGCCGTCGGCCGGCCGCACGACGAAAGGAGCTGGGAATGAGCAAGAACATCGTCGAGACCGCCCGCGAGGCCGGCTCGTTCACGACGCTGCTCGCAGCCGTCGACGCCGCCGGGCTCGGCGAGACGCTCTCGGGCGGCGGCCCGTTCACCGTCTTCGCGCCGAGCGACGAGGCGTTCGCGAAGCTACCCGCCGGCACGGTCGAGTCGCTGCTCGCCGACCCGGCAACGCTGTCCGAAGTCCTGACCTATCACGTGGTGCCCGGCCGTGTGACCGCGGCGGACGCGGCGGGGCTCTCGTCGACGCCGACGGTGCAGGGAAGCGATCTGCCGATCTCCACCGACGGCGGCGTCCACGTTGGCGACGCCAACGTCCTCAGCGCCGACATCGAGGCCGGCAACGGCCTCATCCACGTCATCGATCGCGTGCTGCTCCCGGCAGGCGCCTGACCCGACCGAAAGGGACGAAGATGAAACGCATCCGCACCACGCTCGCTCTGCTCGTCGTCGCCGCGCTGGCGGCCGCCGCGATCGGCGCCTCGGCCTCCGCCTCGACCGGGTCGAAGTCGGCAGCCGACAAGAACATCGTCCAGACCGCGCTCGCCGCGGGTCAGTTCGACACGCTCGCCTCGCTGCTGACGAAGGCGGGTCTCGTCGACACGCTCTCGACCGGCGGTCCGTTCACGGTCTTCGCGCCCACCGACGCGGCGTTCGCGAAGGTCCCGAAGGCGACGCTCGCCGCGCTCGCGAAGCACCCGGCCCAGCTGAAGTCGGTGCTGCTCTACCACGTCGTCTCCGGAGGCGTGACCGCCGCGGACGTCGTCAGGCTCGGCTCGGCGAAGACGCTCAACGGGAGCTCAGTCCTGATCAAGGTCGCCAACGGGGCGGTCTTCGTGAACCAGGCCAGGGTCACGACGCCCGACCTGATGGCCTCGAACGGCGTCATCCACGTCATCGACAAGGTGCTGATCCCGCCGAAGAACATCGTGGGAACCGCGAAGGCGGCCGGGCAGTTCACCGTCCTGACCTCGTTGCTGAAGAAGGCCGGCCTGGCCGGCACGCTGCAGGGCAAGGGGCCGTTCACCGTGTTCGCGCCGACCGACGCCGCGTTCGCAAAGGTCCCCAAGGCGACCCTGGCCGCGCTCGGCAAGGACAGGGCGAAGCTCCGCTCGGTCCTCCTCTACCACGTCGTCAAGGGCAAGGTCGCGGCCGCCCAGGCGATGAAGCTCCGCTCGGCCAAGACGCTCAACGGCAAGCGGCTGCCGATTCGCGTCAAGGCGGGCAAGGTGCTCGTCGGCGGTGCCACCGTCACGAAGGCCGATGTCGCGGCCTCGAACGGCGTCATCCACGCCATCGACAAGGTGCTGATCCCCTGACGGGGACGGCTGTCCGCCGCCCGGCGCGCTCCGACCGCGCCGGGCGGCAACCAAGGAGTTGCGACTGATGGAGATTCAGGTACATGTCCCGAGCGGATCGGCCGCTGCGGCGCGAGCGAGGTTCACGGCCCTGCGTCGTTGGAACGTGGCGATGGGGGCGCTTCACTTCGCCCAGGGTGCGGTGATGTTGGCGGTGGCGAGTGCGTTCTCGTTGCCGGTGACGAGCTCGTTTCTGCGCATGGACGCGGTGACGGACAAGCTTGTCGCCGTCCCGGAGGAGCTGGTGCGGTTGCAAATCGGGCCGCTGGTGGCCGCGTTTCTCTTCCTGTCGGCGCTGGCGCACGCGCTGCTCGCCTCGCCGTGGCTTTCCGGCTGGTACGAGCGGAGTGTGGGACGCGGGATCAACCCGGCCCGCTGGGTCGAGTACGGGTTCTCGTCGTCGCTGATGATGGTCGTGATCGCGATGCTGGTCGGCATCTACGACGTCGTGAGCCTGCTGCTGATCTTCGCGTTGAACGCGTCGATGATCCTGTTCGGCTGGCTGATGGAGGTGCACAACCAGGCGACGGAGCGGACGAACTGGACGGCGTTCTGGTTCGGCTGCTTCGCCGGGGCGGTGCCGTGGGTCGCGGTCGCGATCTACCTCGCCGGCGCCGCCGACCCGCCCGGCTTCGTCTACGGGATCTTCGCCTCATTGTTCGTCTTCTTCAACGTGTTCGCGCTCAACATGCTGCTGCAGTACAAGCGTGTGGGCCGCTGGCGCGACTATCTCCACGGCGAGCGCGTCTACATGCTGCTCAGCCTGACCGCCAAGTCGCTGCTCGCCTGGCAGGTGTTCGCCGGCACGCTGCAGCCCGCCTAGACGATGGACGCTCGCGAGCAGACCCGGGCCGACGAGCTCCTCGACGAAACTGCTGCGCCCGGCTCGCGGGAAACTCCGGAGAAACGCATCAGGTTTCGTCGATACGATCCGGGTATGGCTGAGTCGGCTGACCTGCTCGGCTGCTGCACGCCGCTTGTGCGGCCGCAGCTCGACGAGCAGGCGGCGCTCGAGCTGGAGCGGCTGTTCCAGGCGCTCGCCGACCGCAACCGGCTGAAGGTCGTGAACATGCTCGACCAGGCAGAAGGCCAGGCGATCTGCGTCTGCGAGTTCCAGGAGGCACTCGGCCTCAAGCAGCCGACCGTCTCCTACCACCTCAAGCAGCTGATCGACGCCGGTGTGATCGCGCGCGAGCAGCGCGGCCGCTTTGCCTTCTACTCGCTGCAGCCCGGCGTCCTCGAGCGGATCGCCGACCTCGTCCGCCCGACGGTGGCCGCGTGAACGTCCACGGTCTGATGGCCGTCCCCGGACATCGCCCGGCGCTCACGGTCGCGACCCCGGCCGACGACGCGGCCGTCCTGAAGAAGCTCTCGACCCTCGACCGCTACCTCCCCTTGTGGATCGGGCTCGCGATGGCCGCCGGCCTCGGCCTCGGCCGGCTGATCCCGTCGCTGAACGACGGCCTCGACAAACTGCAGATCGGCACCGTCTCGCTGCCGATCGCGCTCGGGCTGCTCCTGATGATGTACCCCGTTCTCGCCAAGGTCCGCTACGAGGAGCTCGGCCGCGCACAGCACGACGGCGTCTCCAACAAGGTGTTCTTCGGCTGGTCGCTCTTCCTCTCCTGGATCGTCGGGCCGGCGCTGATGTTCGCGCTCGCCTGGCTGCTCCTGGCCGGTCAGCCCGCCTACCGCACCGGTGTGATCATCGTCGGGCTCGCCCGCTGCATCGCCATGGTCCTGATCTGGAACGACCTCGCCGACGGCGACCGCGACCGCACCGCCCTGCTCGTCGTCTTCAACGCCCTCTTCCAGGTCGCCGCCTACTCCCTGCTCGGCTACTTCTACTTGACCGTCCTCCCGGGCTGGCTCGGCCTCGACACCCAAGGCTTCGAAGTCGGGATCTGGGAGGTCGCAAAGACGGTGCTGATCTTCCTCGGCATCCCGCTGACCGCCGGCTACCTCACCCGGCGCATCGGGCTGAAGCGCAAGGGGCGGGACTGGTACGACACCCGCTTCTTGCCGAAGGTGAGTCCGATCACGCTCTACGGGCTGCTGTTCACGATCGTCGTCTTGTTCGCGATCCAGGGCGACAAGATCACCTCGCAGCCGCTCGACGTCGCCCGGATCGCGCTGCCGCTGCTCGCCTACTTCGCGATCATGTGGATCGCCGGCTTCACGATCGGCAAGGCGATCGGGCTCCCATACGCGCAGACCGCGAGCATGGGATTCACCGTCGCCTCCAACGACTTCGAGCTCGCGATCGCCGTCGCCGTCGGCGTCTTCGGCGCCGCCTCCGGACAAGCGCTCGCAGGCGTCGTCGGACCGCTCATCGAAGTACCCGTGCTCGTCGCCCTCGTCTACGTCGCACTCCGGGCGCGCCGGTACTGGCGAGGCAGCACCACCACCGCCCCCGTGGCAACCTGATCGAGCACCACCGAGGAGAGGGTTCTCGAGTCCCCTCGGCGGCCCTGGTGGACGCCGAACCTGTCCCCAAGACCTGTCCCCACGAGCGCGCCCGCCCGCGGACCGCGTGCGCAGCGGCCCATCGGCCTGACACCGCTCGCAGGCGGCATTCCGTCCGGTGGGGCGCTAAGATCCGCCTATCCCCCCAACCGCTTCGGTGGTTGGGTGCGAGGCCCGCTTCGGCGGGTCTCTGCGTTTCCAGGGGCGCTACCACCGCGAGGGTTTTCTGATCTCACCGCGCTCGTCGCGGAGGACGGGCGGGAACTGGCAGGCGGCGAGGGCGGACGTCCGGATCTGTTTGAAGAAGGTCGGCTGAAGCGCGCGGCTGCGGCGTGCGGGCGGGTGGGGGTTGACGACGCCGACGCAGAGTCCGAGCTCGTGCTGGGCGACCTCGATCGGGAGCTTGAGGTCGGAGTCGTTGGAGATCACGACCGCGACCTGGCAGTCGCCCTTGAAGGCGTCGAGCAACAGGAAGGTGGCGAGGTTGACGTCGGAGCCCTTCTCCTCGGTCTTGATCACCTCGACGGTGCGGGCGCCGCGGCGCGGCCGCGCGAGCGGCATCCGGGCGACGTGGCTCAGATAGTGGCCGTAGTGGATCGAGACTTCCGGGATCGTTTCGAGCGCTCGGAGGTAGACCTGCTGCCGCTGCGGTGCATGCGGATTGCCGCGTCGGGCGCTCACCGTGGCGGTGAAGTATCGGATCCGCTTGATCTCGTCCTTGGGCAGCAGTCGCCGGCTGAGAGCGCCAGGGTCGAGCCAGGGTACGGCGTGCTCTTCAGGCAGCCGTAGTAGAGGTTGAACGCGTCGACGTAGACGTTCGTAGCCACCGGCTTCCTACGCTACCCCGCGCTCCAGTCGACGTCTCTGCAGCGATTGGTCCCAATCGGAGGCGCAAGTGATCCGGGACTTGCCGAGAAGGTGGAGGGCGAATCCCCGGATGTGTCCCGCGGCGGTCCGCAGTAGACACGCTGCAAAGGGGTGATGTCCATGAGTACCCACGCGATCGAACCTCGCGTTGGCTTCCCCACCCGTCTTCCGGCTGCCGCTCGGCAACAACTTCCTTGGATCGCGGCCGGCTTGTTGGGCGGGTTTCTGGTTCCGTTCGTGCTCGCCGACCGGCTGGCCACGCCGAAGGATCTCTACTACGGCGTCTATGGGCTGCTGGTGATCGGCTTCCTGACTGCCTGGGTGCGGGTGACCGAGCTGCCCTGGCGGGAGGCGGTCCGCCGGCACTGGCGGCTGGCGATCGTCCTCGCCGCGATCTGCGGTGCGATCCTGGCATTCATCGTCCTGCGGGCGGACGCGACGAGTCGGCCCGTCGGGATCGACCTGATCGGTGCGGTCGTCTGGCGCGGGATCCTCTACGGCGCGAGCGACGGGTTGCTGCTGTCGTCGTTCCCGATCCTGGCGACCTTCGCCGCCTTCAAGGGGAGCAGGTTGGAGCGGCGCGGCCGGAGCGGCAAGGTTGCGATCGGAATCGTCGCGCTCGTGGCCTCGCTCGTGATGGCGGCTGTCTACCACGTCGGTTACAGCGATTTCCGCTCGAGCAAGGTGCGCTCGCCGGCTGCCGGCGACGTCGTCTGGAGCCTGCCGACGCTTCTGACGTTGAACCCGATCGGCGCGCCGATCGCGCACGCGGCGATGCACACGACGGCGGTGCTGCACAGCTACCACACCGATCTGTTCCTGCCGCCGCACCGCTAGCCACAGGAGGTGGCCTCATGGCCGTCAAGCAACAGGATCCGG
>DASQQF010000087.1:0-28258 GCA_035643535.1 Gaiellaceae bacterium | reverse complement strand
GTCCCAGAGGAACGAGCAGTGGTCGGTCGAGATCGCCGACAGCGCGTCCGTCCGCACCGCGTCCCAGAGCACGGCGTGGTTCGCCGCGTCGCGCGCCGGCGGCGAGTAGACGTACTTCGCGCCCTCGAAGTCGGGCCGGGCGAGGTCGTCGACCGAGCGGAAGAAGTACTGCGTGCAGCTCTCGCCCCAGACGCGCCAGCCCGCCTCGCGGGCGCGGCGAATGGGTTCGACCGCCTCGCGGCACGTGACGTGGACGACGTAGAGCGGGCAGCCTGCGATCCGGGCGAGCTGGATCGCCCGGTTCGTCGCCTCGCCCTCGAGCTCGGGCGGCCGGGTCAGCGCGTGGAAGATCGGCGCCGTGTCGCCGCGGGCGAGCGCCTCGCGCACGAGCACGTCGATCGCGTCGCCGTTCTCGGCGTGCACCATCACGAGCGCGCCGCCGGCCGCGGCGGTCTCCATCGCGCGGAAGAGCGTCTCGTCGTCGACCTGGAGAACGTCCTTGTACGCCATGAAGAGCTTGTACGAGGTGATGCCCTGCTCGGGAAGCGCGGCGAGCTCCTCGAGCCGCTCCGGCTCGCGCAGATCGGTGACGGCGATGTGGAAGCCGTAGTCGATCAGCGTCTTGCCGTTCGCCTTCGCGTGCCACGTGTCGAGCGCCTCGGCGAACGTCTGACCCTGCCCCTGGATGCAGAAGTCGACGTGGCAGGTCGTGCCGCCGAACGCGGCCGAGACCTGGCCCGACTCGAAGTCGTCGACCGTGACGGTGCCGCCGAACGGCATGTCGAGGTGCGTGTGCGGGTCGACGCAGCCCGGCAGGACGTACTTGCCGGCCGCGTCGATCGTGCGGTCGGCCGGCACGTCCAGCCCCGAGCCGATCAGGGAGATTCGCTCGCCCTCGACGAGCACGTCCGCGACGTAGTCGTCGGCCGCCGTCACGATCCGGCCGCCCCGGATCAGCAGCGAATGGCTCGACAGCGACATGAGCGAATCTCCCTTCTCGGTTCCGTTCGTGCGTTCTCTACTTGCCGCCCGCGGTCAGCTTGACCTTGATCGGCTTGTAGTGCTTGCCGTAGACGTCCATCCCCTGCTTCTTGAGCCCCTTGATCGCCGCCTTGACGAGATCCGTCCGGTAGGCGCCGTGCGTCGGCGTCTTCTTGATCCCGCCGAAGCGCTTCATCAGCTTCCACGTGCGGGTGTAGGACGCCTTGTTCATCATCCCGATCCCGCCCTTGGCCGGCCAGATCAGTTTGTTGATCTCGTTCATCATCCACGTCTGGTGCGTGCGGGGCAGCGTCGGCCCGGCCTTGAGCGTGAAGTTGACGCACGCCTTCACGTGGTCGCGGCAGTAGATCCAGCCGGCGAGCGTCGCGCCGATCACCTTCTCGGCGATCTGCCGGTGCGCCTTGCTCTTCAGGTACGACGCGGTCGAGAAGAGGTTGTCCTCGAGCATGCCGAAGCCGAGCTTCTGCATGTCGAGCACGTTCAGGTCCTTGAGCTTGTAGAGCTTCCCCGTCTTCGGGTTCTTCGTCTCCAGAACCTGCGCGAGCTCGTTGTAGGTCATCGCCGAGGCTGCGTCGACCTGGTGGTTGAGGAACAGCCCCATGTCGAACGGCTGCTGGACGATCGTGACGCCCTTGTTGTGCGCCGGGTCCATGCCGTGCGCCGTGAGCGCGGCGAACAGCTCGTACTGGTCGCCGCCGAGCCAGTTCGCGACCTTCTTGCCCTTCAGCTTGGCGATCGTGTTGAGGCCGGACGACTTCCAGGTGAGCTCCGTCATGCCGGAGCGGCCGAACACCTGCGCGATGTCGACGAGCTGCGTGCCCGTGTCGCGCGCGGCGAGCAGGGCGGTGAACCAGTTGACTCCGAACTGGGCCTGGCCCGAGGCGACGACCTGGCCCGGGACGATCTGCGGCCCGCCGTTCTTGAGCGTGACGTCGAGACCGGCAGCCTTGTAGAAGCCGAGATCCTGCGCCGCGTAGTAGCCGGCGAACTGCGCCTGCGGCACCCACTGCAGCTGGATCGAGATCTTCGTGAGCTTCTGCGACGCCGATGCTGTCGAGGTCGTCCCGACCACCGCCGCGAGCGACGCGGCGAGCAAGGCGACGACCAACCACCGCTTCCTCATCTCCATCCCCTTTCCGTTCCCGCTGTTGACCTTCTCCGGGCGATTCTTAGCGCGTTGTCCGATCGATTACGAGCCCGGCACCCCGGGGCTCCGGCGCACGACGACCCGCTCGGCGGCGGCGACCGCGCCGTAGAGCGCGATTCCGAGCAGCGAGGCGACGAGGATCCCCGCCCAGGCCGCGTCGAACTGGAAGACCTGCGCGTCGGTGTTGATGGTGACTCCGAGCGCGTTCATCGCGCCGCCGAAGTACTCGCCGACGATCGCCCCGATCATCGAGAGCACGCTCGCGACCTTCAGCGCGGTGAAGAGGAACGGCAGCGCGGTCGGCACCCGGACGCGCCGCCAGATCTGGAGCTCGCTCGCGGCGTAGGAGCGCATGAGCTCGACCTGGCGCGGCCGCGCGCTCTGCAGGCCGCGGAGCGTGTTCACCATCACCGGCAGGAAGCAGAGGACGGCGGCGATCGCCATCTTCGACTGCGGCGAGATCGGGTCGAACCAGGCGCCGAAGATCGGCGCGAAGGCGATGATCGGCACGGCGTTGGCCGCGATGAAGATCGGCATCAGCGCCTTTCCCGCCGTCTGGAAGCGGCCGACCACGGTGGCCGCGACGACGCCGGCGCCGGAGCCGATCGCGAAGCCGCCGAGCGCCTCCTTGAACGTGTACCACCCGGCCGGCCAGAGCACGTGCCGCTGCGTCCAGAACACCCTGACGATCGTGCTCGGCTTCGGGAGGAGGAACTGCTGCACGTGGAGCGCGCGCACCAGCCCTTCCCAGGTGCCGATCACGAGCAGGAAGACGACGAGCGCCGGCAGCCACTCGACGAGCCCGGCGACCCGCGGCCGGAGCGTCATTCGAGCACCGCCTCCTCCTCGGGCAGCAGGTGCTCGCCGCGACTGCGCAGGAGCTCCCGCACCCCGGTCACGAGCTCGAAGAACCGCGGCGCATCGCGCGTCTCGACCGTGCGCGGGTAGGGGAGGTCGATGTCGACCGTCCCGGCGATCCGTCCCGGCCGCGGGCTCATCACGACGACGCGGCTCGAGAGGAAGACGGCCTCGGAGATCGAGTGCGTGACGAAGACGACGGTGTTGCCCGTCTTCTCCCAGATCGAGAGCAGCTCGAGGTTGAGCCGCTCGCGCGTCATCTCGTCGAGGGCGCCGAACGGCTCGTCCATCAGGAGGAGCGGCGGCTCGAACGCGAGGGCGCGCGCGATCGCGACGCGCTGCTGCATCCCGCCCGAGAGCTGCCAAGGATGGTGCTCGGCGAAGGCGGCGAGCTCGACGAGCTCGAGCATCTCCTCGACCCGCGCGCGCCGCCGTCGCCGTTCCCAGCCGAGCATCTCCAGCGGGAGGGAGATGTTCTTCGCCACGCTGCGCCAGTCGAAGAGCACGGCGTCCTGGAAGACGATGCCGTAGTCGCCGTCGTTGCGGGCCTGCCGCGCCGTCTTGCCGTTGACCGTGAGCGAACCCGACGTCGGCTCGAGCAGGTCGCCGATCAGGCGCAGCAGCGTCGACTTGCCGCAGCCGGACGGGCCGATCAGCGAGACGAACTGGCGCGGCGCGAGCTCGAGATCGATGTCCTGCAGCGCGGTCACGTTCCCCTGCGGGAACGTCTTCGTGACGCCCTCGAGGCGGACGACGGCGGGTGCGCCGGCGGTCTCGCTCATGCGAGCTCCCGTGGCGCCCGGCGGACGATCGCCTTCTCGGCGAGCACGACGATCACGAAGAAGGCGATCCCGAGCAGGGCGGCGATCACGTTCGTCGCCCACAGCTCCTGCGGCTCGATCGAGTAGTACTGGTTGAAGTTGACGATCGCGCCGCCGAGGCCGTCCTGGAGCCCCGTGGGCAGCTCGCCGATGATCGCGCCGACGACGCTGGCGGTGGCCGCGAGGCGCAGTGCCGAGAAGACGTACGGCAGCGACGCCGGCACGCGCAGCTTCCAGAGCACCGCCCAGCGACTCGCGGCGTACGTCCGCATCAGCTCGAGGGCGCGCGCGTCGGCCGACTGCAGCCCGCGCAGCGTGTTGATCGTGACGGGGAAGAACGTGAGGTAGGTGGCGATCACGGCGACCGCGCCCCAGCCCTGCAACGGGCCCGGCAGCCTCGGGTTGACCCAGAGGACGACCATCGGCGCGATCGCGAGGATCGGCACCGTCTGGCTGCCGACGATGTAGGGGAGGAAGCCGCGCTGGAGCAGGCGCGAGTGGACGAGGACGACGCCGAGGAAGAATCCGATCACGGCGCCGAGCCCGAAGCCGGCGGCGGCCTCCTTCGCCGTGAACGCCGTCTTGTGCAGGAGCACGCTGATCAGCGAGGGCTGGTTGATCTGGGCCGGCTGGCCGAACGCCTCGAAGATCGTCCAGACGTGCGGCATCGAGGTGTCGTTCACGAGGAACGGCCACGTCCAGCCGGTCGTCGTCCAGATCCAGCGGTAGAGCTCCCAGAGGCCGACGAGCAGGGCGACGACGAGCACGACGAGGCCGGCCCGGCCGAGCCCCCTGACGACGCCTGCGCTGCGCCGGCCGGTGCGCGGTGGTTGAGCTGCGACGGCCGCGTTCGTCACCGGGCTGGTTCTTATCACGGAAAGGGGGAAAAGTGGGAGCGATAGGATCGCGCGATGGCTCTCGAGCCCTCTCGCACGGTCTCCGAGCTGAAGGAGCTGCGTGACCTGACCGCCGACGAGAACGGCGCGCAGCGGGTGGCGTGGACGGACACGTGGGAGCGGGCACGCGAGTTCCTGCGCGAGAAGGTCGCGCCGACGGGTGCCACGCACGAGGTCGATGCGGCCGGCAACCAGTGGTTCACGCTCGCCGGCGCGTCGGAGAGGGCGCTCGTGATCGGCGGCCACATGGACTCCGTCCCGAACGGCGGCTGGCTCGACGGCTGCCTCGACGTGCTCGCCGGAGTCGAGGTGCTGCGGCGGGTCGCGGAGGAGGGCACGCCGCCGCTGACCGTCCGGCTCGTCGACTGGGCCGACGAGGAGGGCGCGCGCTTCGGCCGCTCGCTCTTCGGCTCCTCCGCCGCCTCGGGGACGATGGACGACCGGGCCGAGCTGCGGCAACGGCGCGACGCGGAGGGCATCGCGTTGCCCGACGCGCTCGCCGAGCACGGCGTCGACCTCGACCGCGCGCTCGAGGCACGCTTGCAGCTCGAGACGGCGGCCGCGTACCTCGAGCTGCACATCGAGCAGGGCCCGGTGCTCGAGTCTCTCGACCTGCCGGTCGGCGTCGTCCTCGGGACGTTCGGCGTCGAGCGCCATCTGATCACGTGGCGCGGCCAGGCGGCACATGCCGGCTCGACGCCGATGGACAGGCGCCGCGACGCGCTCGCGGGCGCGGCGAAGCTCGCGCTCGAGCTGCGCACGATCGCGGCCGAGGTGGGGGACGGAGGCGTCTGCACCTCGGGCGGCGTCGTCTGCAAGCCGGGGATCGTCACGTCCGTCGTCGAGACGGCCGAGCAGCTGCTCGACCAGCGGCACCTCGACCCGGCGAAGCTCGCGCGATTGCTCGGGCTCGCGCGGGAGGCGGGCGAGCGGTTCGCGCGCGAGGAGGATCTGGAGGTCGAGTGGCAGCGGCTCTGGCACATCGATCCGATTCCGTTCGACGACCGTCTGATCGAGCTCGCCGACGAGTCGGTCCGCGAGGTGGCGGGAAGCTCGCACCGGCTGCCGTCGGGCCCGCTGCACGACGCCGCCGAGGTGGCGCGGCGGGGAATCCCCACGGTGATGCTCTTCGTTCAGTCCCTGCGGGGGCTCTCGCACACGAAGGTCGAGGACACGAAGGAGGACCACCTCGAGCTTTCGGTGAGGGCGCTCGACCGGTTGACGACGAAGGCATTGGAGGCATTCGCATGAGCAAGACCGAGACAGAGAAGCTCTTCGGCGAGGAGCACGTCCGCCGCTACCGAGAGACCGACGGCGAGGTGGGCCACGACTGGAAGGAGGGCTCCACCATCCTCCTGCTCACGACGACCGGCCGGCGCAGCGGCAACGAGACGACGACGCCTCTCATCTACGGGCTCGACGGCGACACGCCGGTGATCGTCGCCTCGAAGGGCGGCGCCCCCGCGCATCCCGGCTGGTTCCTGAACCTCTCGAAGACGCCGGAGGTCGGCGTCCAGATCAAGGGCGACCGTTTCCGCGCCCGAGCGCGCACCGCCGAGGGCGAGGAGCGCGAGCGGCTGTGGGAGCTGATGAACGAGGTCTGGCCGCACTACGACGAGTACGCGACGAAGACCGACCGGCAGATCCCGGTCGTCGTGCTCGAGCGAATCTGACGAGGCGCGCGACAGCGGGCGGGCTCGCAGTCGGCTTCGCCGCCGGCTGGAACCTGTCCGCGGTCGGCGCCGTCGCGACGCGCGAGAGCCACGCCTACGGCGTCGGGCTGGCGACGATCGGGTTGTTCGTCACCGTCCAGTTCGTCCTGCACATGGCGATGCAGATCCCGGGCGGCCGCGCCGCCGACCGGTGGGGGGCGCGCCGCAGCACGTCGCTGGGCCTCGCCCTCCTCGTGCTCGGGAACGCGATCGCGCTGCCGGCGGCGACGCCCGCCCTCGGCTTCCTCGGCCGTGCCGTCGTCGGCATCGGCACCGGGCTCTCCTTCATCGGCGGCTCCGACTACATCCGCGCGAACGGCGGCTCGCCGACGTTCCAGGGCGTCTACGGCGGGTCGTCGGTGCTCGCGCCCGGGGTCGCGCTCGCGCTCGTCCCCGGTTTCGCCCGCTGGACCGGCTTCCGCGCGCCCTATCTCTCGACGATCGCGGTCGTCGTGCTCTGCGGCGCGCTGCTCGCGCTTGCGCCCGAGGGCTCGCGGACGGAACGCCGCCACGCAGGAGAAGCGTTCGACTGGAGCTTCCTCCGCGACTCGCGCCTGTACCGGCTCGCCGCGATCCACTCGTTCTCGTTCGGCTTCAGCGTGATCGTCGGCAACTGGGTGGTGACGCTGCTCGAGCACCACGGCCAGTCGAAGGAGGCGGCCGCCGCCGTCGGGTCGCTCACGCTCCTGCTCGGCTTCTTCACGCGAATCGCGGGCGGGGCGATGCTCCGCCGGGTCGACGCGAGCCGGATGGTGGCCGCCAGCCTCGTCCTCGGCGGCGCGGCCGGGGTCGTCCTCGCGCTGCCGCTGCCGCTCGCGGGCTACGTCACGGCCGCGACCGTGCTCGGCCTCGCCGCCGGCATCCCGTTCGCGCCGGCGTTCACGGGCGCGGCGGCTGCGCGCCCCGATGCGCCCGGCGCGGCAGTGGGATTCGTCAACGCCTGGGCGGCGCTCGTCATCGTGGCGGGGACGCCGCTCGTCGGGCTCACGTTCGCGCTGCCGGGCGACGGGAGGATCGGCTTCGTCGCCCTCGGCGCGGTCGCGGCGCTCGCATCGGTCGCGACGCCACGCCCGGCGCGATAGGCTCGGAACGTGGACTTCGGCGTCACCGTCCTCCCGGATCCACCGTTCTCCCGCTGGCTCGAGCTGATCCAGCTCGCCGAGCGGCACGGCTTCCGCTATGCGTGGACGTACGACTCGCACGTCCTCTGGCAGGAGTCGGTGCCGATGCTCGCCGTCGCGGCGCGCGAGACCGCGAAGATCCATCTCGGCCACTTCGTCACGAACCCGGCCACGCGCGACCCGACCGTCCTCGCGAGCGCGTACGCGACGATGCACGACCTCTCGAACGGCCGGATGGCGATGGGAATCGGTCGCGGCGATTCGGCCGTCCGCTACGTCGGGCGCCGGCCGATGAAGGTCGCCGACTTCGAGCGGGCGTGCGCGATGGTGCGCGAGTTCATGAACGGCGGCGAGGTCGAGTGGAACGGCAAGGAGCTCCAGCTCAAGTGGGTGCGGCCCGAGCTGCCGCGGATCCCGATGTGGGTCGCCGGCTACGGCCCCAAGGCGCTCGGCGTCGCCGGACGCGTGGGCGACGGCGTGATCGTCCAGCTCGCCGACCCGGAGATCATCCGGTGGATCATGGACACGGCGCGGCGGGCGGCGGCGGACGCGGGGCGGGACCCGTCGCAGCTCAGGTGCATCGTGGGCGCGCCGAGCCACATCTCGGCCGACCTCGCCGACGCGCGCGAGCAGGTGCGCTGGTTCCCGGCGATGGTCTCGAACCACGTGATGGATCTGATCGAGCGGTACGGCGCCGACGGCAGCGCCGTCCCGAAGGCGCTCACCGACTACGTCCAGGCACGCAAGTTCTACGACTACGACGAGCACTCGCGGGTCGGCGCGAAGCACGGCGAGTTCGTCACCGACGAGATCTGCGACCGCTTCTGCGTTCTCGGCACCGCCGAGCAGGCGAAGGCGAAGCTCGAGGAGCTCGCGTCGATCGGCGTCGACCAGTTCAACATCTACCTCATGACCCGCGGGCAGGAGGAGACGCTGCAGGCGTACGGCGACGAGATCATCCCCGAGCTCTCGGGCGTCGCTGCCTGAGCCGCTCCACGAGCTGCTCGAGCTGCGGCAGGCGTGGCCGCTGTCGTGGTCGGGCGACGGCTCGACGCTGCTCGTCGCGTCGGACCTGCCGGGGACGCGACAGCTGTTCACGCTGCCGGCGGCGGGCGGCGACCTCCTGCAGCTGACCGGGTACGACGAGCCGGTCCTCGGGCAGCTGCTGCCGGACGGCCGCGTCCTCCTCGAGGTCGACGAGGGGGGCAACGAGCGGACGCAGCTGTACGTGCTCGAGCCCGGGAAGGAGCCGGAGCCGCTCGTCGTCGATCCGCGCTTCAACCACTGGACGCCCCGCGTCTCACGCGACGGGTCCCTGCTCGCGTACGCGACGAACCGCGGCAACGGGCGCGACTTCGAGGTGGTGGCGCGGCGGCTCGAGAGCGGGGAGGAGCGCGGGTTCGAGCTCCGCGGCTACCTGGGTATCCACGGCGTCTCACCCGACGGGGGCCGGATCCTCGTCGAGCGCCTCGCCGAGCGCGCCGGCGCCTCGCAGCTCTTCGTCCTCGATGTCGCGAGCGGCGACGTCGGCGACGTGACGCCGGAGGGCGAGGGCGAGTTCGCGAGCCTCTGCTGGCTGCCGGACTCCTCGGGCTTCCTCGCGGCGACGAACGCCGGCGGCGAGCACTTCGCGCTCGCGCGCCACGACCTCTCGGCCCGGCGCTGGCAGGTGGTGCACGACGCGGGCCGTGATCTCGAGTGCGCGCTCGACGACGCCGGCCGGACCCTCCTCGTCGCGGCGAACGACGACGGCTGGACGCGCCTGGAGCTGCGCGATCCCGAGACGCTCGAGCTCCGCGGAGAGGTGCCGCTGCCGGGCCGCGGGGTTGCGGGCGAGTTCGTCTTCTCGCACGACGGCTCGCAGCTGGCGTTCGCCTTCTCGAGCCCGCGCGAGCCGCTCCAGGTGCACGTCTACGACGTCCGTTCGGGCGAGCTGCGCCGGCTCACCGGCGACGGCCCGGTCGAGGGCGCCGATCCCGAGCTGCACCGGTTCGCGAGCTTCGACGGCGAGTCGATCCCGGTCTTCCTGTTCGAGCCGGAGGGCGAGGGGCCGTTCCCGGTCGTCGTCACCGTGCACGGCGGCCCCGAGTCGCAGTGGCGGCCGTGGTACTCGCAGGGCTTCGGCGCCTTCACGCAGTACCTCGTCTCGCGCGGTTACGCGGTCGCGGCGCCGAACGTGCGCGGCTCGACCGGCTACGGGAAGCGGTTCGAGCACCTCGACGACGTCGCGCTCCGGCCCGACGCCGTCCGTGACCTCGCCGAGCTGCACGCCTGGCTCTCGGCGCGGCCCGAGATCGACGGCTCGCGGGCGGTGGTCTACGGACGCTCGTACGGCGGCTACATGGTGCTCGCCGCGCTCGCCTTCCAGCCGGAGCTCTGGGCGGCGGGCATCGACTTCGTCGGCATCTCGAGCTTCGTCACGTTCCTCGAGAACACGTCCGAGTACCGGCGCGCCGCTCGGGAGCGCGAGTACGGCTCGCTCGCGGCCGACCGCGAGCTGCTGGAGCGCATCTCACCGGCCCGCCGCGTCGACGAGATTCGCGCGCCGCTGTTCGTCGAGCACGGCCGCAACGACCCGCGCGTCCCGGTCGGCGAGTCGGAGCACGTCCACCGCGTGCTGACCGAGAACGGCGTCCGCTGCGAGCTCCTGATCTACGAGGACGAGGGGCACACGATCGAGAAGCTCGCGAACCGCGTCGACGCCTTCGAACGCGCAGTCGCCTTCCTCGACGAAGTGCTCGCCTGAGGGCCCGGATACCATGGCGCGCGCGGCGCCTTGGCCGAGTGGTTAGGCACGGGTCTGCAAAACCCGGTACACCGGTTCGACTCCGGTAGGCGCCTCTCGGATGAAGGCGTATGCTGCCGGCATGAGCCTGGTCGAATGGCTTCGGCGTCGCTTCTCGTCCCCGGCCGAGCTGGCCGAGGCGGACAAGGCGCTACACGATGAGTACGGCACTCCCTCGGGCGAAGAGGACGCTGTCGAGCAGGCCGACCAACCGGGAGCAACGGCACCCGGCGGCCTGGGGCCCAGCCTTCCGGGAACCCCCGCGGCCGCCGAAGCCGCCGAGGCGGAGATCGAGGCCGAAGAAGCTCCGCGCGATCCGGGGGGCTGAACCGCTTCCGCGCAACCGCCGGCAACGAGCGTGCCGGCTCCGGCCCCTCTCGCCTGGCTAGGTTTCCCGACTCCTCCGGCCGCCGCGGAAGCGACTATGGGGGCGAGTGAGTGGCTCTCGGTCTCGTCCTGATCGGCACGGTCCGCCCGGACGAGCCCGGAGCGACCGCGCCGCTGCGCGTCGCAGGGTGGTGCGGCGGCGCCGCCGGGTCGCAGGCGCTGTCCTGCTGATCGCGGCGGCCTTGCTCGCGGCGGCCGGGTGGTGGGCGAGCCGAGGCGCGTCGCACCGCCCTGCGGGCTCGGGGCCGGGCAGCGGGTCGGCGACGAAGCTCGTCCTGCGGCCGCTCACCGGTCCTCACCTGGCGCCCGGCTCGGATCCCTCTGTGCTCCCCGGCCCGGTGCTGATCGCAGACCGGGCCAACAACAGGCTCCTGATCGTCAATCCGAAGGGGGAGATCGTCTGGGAGTTCCCGCGGCCGGGCGACCTCCGGCCCGGCGAGAGCTTCAAACTGCCCGACGACGCCTTCTTCAGTCCGGATGCCACTCGGATCGTCGCCACCCAGGAAGACGATTTCGCAGTCAGCGTCATCGACCTCGCCAGGAGGCGGATCGTCTACCGCTACGGCACCCCCGGGGTTCCAGGTGCCGGTCCGAACCAGCTGTGGAACCCCGACGACGCGATGCTGCTCCCCAGGGGGTGGATCCTCACGGCCGACATCAAGAACTGCCGGCTGCTTCTGATCAAGCTCGGCGAACATCGGCCCCACCGCATCTACGGCACCACGACGCAGAGCTGCGAACACGCACCACCGGCACGCTGGGGCAGCCCCAACGGAGCCTTCCCGATGGCCAACGGTCACTTTCTCGTCACGGAGATCAACGGCGACTGGGTCGACGAGCTGACACTCGAAGGCAAGGTGATCCGTTCCTGGCACCCTCCCGGCTTCACGTATCCCTCCGACTCGAACGAGATCAGGCCGGGCCTGTACCTGAGTGCCGACTACACGAACCCCGGCAGCGTCGAGACCTTCAACCGCAGGGGCGACGTGGTCTGGCGCTATCAGCCCCGCCCCGGTGATCCACAGCTCGACAACCCCTCGCTCGCCGAACCGCTTCCCAACGGCGACATCCTGCTCAACGACGACGACAACAATCGCGTCATCGTCATCGACCCGCGCACCAACCGAGTCGTCTGGCAATACGGCCACACGGGCCAACCCGGCAGCGCCCCCGGATACCTCGACGATCCGGACGGTGTCGATCTCGCCCCGCCCTACTCGCTGCTCATTCGACATCGAGCGACGATCGGACACCCCTAGACTCGCCTCGGCGGCGGCGACGGAGGGCCGCGCGGTCCGAGCGGGGCGTAGCCTGGCTCCTCCGGGTTACGATCCAGAGATGCGGCGCGCGCGCCGGGGGGAAGGCGTCGAGGCCCGGTGGACGCGCGGGGAGTTCTTGTTGCGGACGGCTGGTGGTGGTGCGGGGTTGTTCCTGCTCGGCCGGGTCGGCTACCGCGGTGGGTTGTTGGACGCTGCGGAGGCGTTCGCGGCGGATCCGGGAGGAGTGCAGCGTTTCGTCTCCCGGCCCGATCTGCGGCCGATCGCCGTGAGCGTTGTTCGGGCAGTCGGCCGTACAGCGCCGGGCTTCCTGTTCATCGCGCCGTCGTCTGGGCCCGGCGATCGGGGCGTGATGATCCTGGACAACGCCGGCGAGCTGGTGTGGTGGCGTTCGACGAAGCCGCTGACGGCGATGAACTTCCGGGCCGCCTTGTGGAAGGGCCGGCCCGTGTTGACCTGGTGGGAGGGGAAGTCGCATCACGGCACCGGCGTCGGGGAGTGTGTGATCGTCGACCAGCAGTACAGAGAGGTGGCGCGCTTCCGTGCCGGTCATCACCGGCCTGCCGATCTGCACGAGTTCTTGATCACGCCGCGGGGGACGGCTCTCGTGACGAGCACCGAGATCCGGATGCGCGACCTGACCCGGCTGGGCGGGAAGGCGCGCTGGCCGGTGCAGGGCAGCGTGATCCAGGAGCTGGACATTCCCGGCGCACGTGTCCGTTTCGAGTGGCGGAGCCTCGACCACATCGCGCTCGACGAGTCGCACCAGGTGATCGGGCCGCGCTTCGACTACTTCCACGCCAACTCGATCGCGCCGATGGCCGACGGCAGTCTGCTCGTCTCCGCCCGCAACACGTGGGCGCTGTACAAGGTCGAGCGGCCGAGCGGACGCGTCGTCTGGCGGCTCGGCGGCAAACGGAACGACTTCTACCTCGGCCGCGGGACGCACTTCTACTGGCAGCACGACGCGCGCAGCCACGACGGCGACCGGCTGCTCAGCGTGTTCGACGACGGCGCCGCGCCGCCGGAGGAGAAGCAGTCGCGCGGGCTGCTGCTCGCCGTCGACGAGCAGCGGCGCAACGTACGGCTCGAGCGGGCCTTCACGCACCGGCCGCCGCTGCTGGCGAAGTACACGGGGAGCGTGCAGCGGTTCCGAAACGGGGACGTCCTCGTCGGCTGGGGAAGCGCTCCGTATTTCACCGAGTTCGCCGACGACGGCACCGTCCGCCTCGACATGCAGCTCGCCCCCGGCGGCGAGACCTACCGTGCCCTCCGCTTCCCCTGGTCGGGCCAGCCCAAGACGCAGCCGACACTGGTCGCGGCGCAGGGTGCGGGAGGCCCGCTGCTCTATGCAAGCTGGAACGGCGCCACCCAGGTCAGCGACTGGCAGCTCCTGACCGGTTCGAACCCGTCCACCCTGCAACCGACGGCGAAGGTGCCACGAAGCGGGTTCGAAACCGAGATTCCCGCCGGGATCACGAGCGGCTACGCCGCCGTCGCCGCGCTCGATGCCTCGGGACGGGCGCTCGGCCGCTCGCCGACGGTGCAGGTCGCCTGAGCCGGCCGGCTCGAGCCGGGTTCGGCGGCTGGAGCGGGCGCGGCTCGGCAACAGGCGGAAGAAGGCGGGGCTGCACTCCGTCCTGTTTCGTAGGTGGACCACGACCGGTTCATCGGGGCGGGAGTCCCGACGAGCCGGCAAGGATGTCCGGGTGGCGGGAAGCGGCCTTCCCGTCCCTCGGGCACCCGCGTCACCGAATCCGAGGACGCCGCGGCCGCCCGCAGTGGCAACCGGAGCCGACCGCCGCGCCCTCGGGCTCATCGTCAGCGGGAAGAGCCGGTTCGTAAACCAGACGACCGGCTAGGAGAGAGGCCGCGACGTAATGGGTTGGTAAAGCCGAACGAGCACGAGTCGTGACCGCATGCCTCGCGTCGAACGGGGCCGTTCGCGGGGAGACACCGGGTCGGGGGCCGCAGCCGGGCGGTGCTCTCCCCGCGGCGCTCGCGCTCGGCTGCGCCGCGACTTGTCCGGCTGCCGCGTCGGCGGGTCTCGCTACCCTGGCAGACGCCTTCGGGCGCATGGGGTCTGGATTTGGAAGAAGGACGGCTCAGCAGGACGGCGTCCGCGCGCGCGTGGGCAGCAGGGATCGCGCTCGTCGCGGCAGGACTGCTGGCGCCGGTCGCAGTGGTGGCGCATGCCGTCCGTGGGCAGGCGCTCGACCGCCGCGCCTACGTCGGGACGATGACCGCGCTCGAGGCCGATCCTGCGCTGCGGTCCGCGGCTGCGGCCGACCTGGCCCACACAGCCGCTCGGCCGGCGACCGGGGCGCTGCTCGGGTCGCTGCTGCCCAAGAGCGCGGCCTCGCACCTGGAGGGGCCGGTCGCCGCCGCGATCGAGCACCTCTCCGAGCGCCCCCTCGCCGCCGCCTTCGGCTCGCGCGTGACCCGCTCGGCCTGGATCGCGGGCAACCGCCTCCTCCACGACGAGGCGTTGTCCCTCGCCTCCCGCGACTCTCGCCTGGCGGACGCGGTCGCGTTCTTCGGCGGCCGGCCGGCGGTCGCCGGTGCACGGCGCGCCAAGACGCTCCTCGACCTCGTCGGGGAAGGCCTGCCGCTCGCCTGTCTGCTGCTCGCCGGCTTGGGAGTCGCCCTCGCCCGGCGCCGCCGCCGGGCGCTGGTCCTCACCGGAGCCGGCGCCGGGGTCGCCCTCGGTCTGGCGGAGCTCGCCCTGCTCCTCGCCCAGCCCCTGCTCGGGGCACGCTTGACGAGTCGGCTCCTGCCGGCGCACGCGGCCGGAGATCTCGTCCACATCCTGCTCGCACCCGCGCGGACACAGCTCCTCCTTGCCGCGGCGGCGGCCCTCGCGCTCGCGACCGTTGCCGCCGCCTCTCGCTACCGGCGCTCGCCCCGGCCCGTGGCGGCACGGGAGCAGCTGCCCGCCCGGGCGCACCCGGCGCGCGACGAGGAAGCGCTCGCCGCGTGAGCCGGTGACGCTCCCGCGGCAGGGCTCCCGATGTCGTCTCGGCGTCGCCCCGGTACCCTCGGCCGATGCGCCCGCTCGTCCTCCTCGCCGCGATCGGCGCCGTCGTCTGCGCCTGCGGGTCGACCGCGGCGGCGCACACGCCGATCGTGTTCGGCGTGAGCGGCGGGAACATGCTCCCCTACCGGGTGTCGATCCAGCCGAACGGCACCGTCCGCGCGCGCGGCTCGGTCAAGCTGCGCCACCGGCAGCTTCCCGCGGCGACGGTTCGGCGGCTTCGTCGCGAGGTGCAGCAGGCGGGTCTTTCGAGCCGCAGGTGCGCCGGCGTCCTCCCCGACGTCGGCGAGCAGTTCATCCGCGTCGGCGGACGCACCTGGACCGTGCACGGCGCCTGCGAGAAGCGCTTCGAGCGCGTCTGGCAGAAGCTCACGGACGCCGTCGGGCTCGGCATCGGCTGAGCGCTCACGCGACGGCGATGTCCCGCCGCTCGAGGGCGAGCGGCGCGAGGGCGCCTGCGAGGACGGCGATGCCGAGCAGCACGAGCGCGTGAACCGGCGCGAGTCCGTGCCGGAGCGGATCGCTCGCGGTGTAGTGGTAGAAGGGCGAGACGACCTTCACCGGATCGAGCCCCGAGACGAGCGGCGCGAGCGCTGCGACGAGATAGGCGGCGACCGCGAGCGCAGCCACGACTGCGGTCGTGAGCGTTCGACGCCCGGTGGCGGCGCCGACGAGGAGCGCGAGTGCGCCGTAGGCGAGCGCGAGCAGGACGAGGCTCCCGGTGGCCGCGCCGAGGTGCGCGGCCGAGACGTGCATCGGGACGGCGCGCGCGCCGACCCAGAGCGCGACGAGCAGCACGGCGCCGAGGCCCGTCACCTCGACCGTCAACGCCGCCAGCTTCTCGAGCACGAAGCGCCGGCGCGTGACCGGGCAGGAGAGGAGCAGCTCGAGCGTCCCGGCCTCCTCCTCGCCCGCGACTCCCCGGGCGCCCGCGCCGATCGCGGCGAGCAGCAGGAGCAGCGGTGCCATGAACGAGAACAGCTCCCCGCCGAGGTAGCCGGCGGCCGACGTGTAGTCGACCTGGCCGCCGAAGCCGATGAACGCCTTGAGGGCATCCGGGTACTGCTTCACGAGGCGGGAAAGCGCGGGATTGTCGCGCACCGTCGGGTAGACGGCGACGAGCAGGGCGACGAGGCCCACGAGCCCGAGGCTCCACCAGGCGAAGCCGCGCCGCAGGTCGCGCAGCGTCTTCAACGCGACGTCACGGAACACGGACCGGCTCCCGGTAGAGGGCGAGGAACACGTCCTCGAGGTCGGCTTCGTGGCTGTCGAGCGCGAGCACCTCGTGGCGTGCGAGCGCCTTCACGAGCGGGTCGACCTCCCCGCTCAGCGCGAGGACGACGGTGCCGTTGCGGCGCTCGAGCTCGCGGACGCCGGCAATGCCGTCGAAGGCGTCGGGTGCGGGAGGCGTGCGGAAGGTGGCCTCGACCCGGGTGAAGGCGCGCGTGCGCAGGCCCTCCACCGTGTCGAGCAGCTCGAGCCGTCCCTCGCGGACGGCGGCGACGCGCGCCGCGACGTGCTGCACCTCCGCGAGCACGTGCGAGGAGAGGAAGACGGTCCGCCTGTCGTCGGTCGTCTCGCGCAGGAGCGCGTTGAACTCCTGCTGCATGAGCGGGTCGAGCCCCGCGGTCGGCTCGTCGAGGACGACGAGGTCGGGGCGGTGGAAGAAGGCGAGCGCGAGGCCGACCTTCTGGCGGTTTCCCCGCGAGAGCGCGTGGACCGGCCGGTCGAGCTCGAGCTCGAGGCGGCGCGCGAGCGCCTCTCCCTCGCCGAGGTCGCGAAGCCCGCGGACGCCGGCGAGGTAGCGCAGGTGCTCGCGGGCGGTGAGCCGGCCGTAGAGCCGGAGGTCGCCGGGGAGATAGCCGACCCGCGCGCGGATCTCCCTCGACCGTCGGCGGGCGTCCAGGCCGAAGACGTCGATCCGCCCGGAAGTGGGGCGGAGCAGGTCGAGCAGGAGCCGGATCGTCGTCGTCTTCCCGGCACCGTTGGGGCCGAGGAAGCCGAAGACCTCGCCGGGGAGCACCTCGAAGGACAGGTCCTCGATGCCGCGCGCGCGCCCGTAGCGCTTCGTGACGCGGTCGAAGCGGATGACCGGGGCGTCCACCCTGCGAGTCTGGCCGGCCCCGCGTGCGGCCGAATCGGGGGCCGGCCGCACTCGTCGCGCGGAAATGCCGCCGCCGCCCGGGAGCAGCCGTCAGTCGATCTTGATCGCGACGTGCTTGATCTGCGTGTACTCCTCCATTGAGTAGATCGACATGTCCTTGCCGTAGCCGGACTGCTTGTAGCCGCCGTGCGGCAGCTCCGACGAGATCGGCAGCAGGTGGTCGTTCACCCACACCGCCCCGAACTGGAGCTTCCGCGAGGCGTTCAGCGCGCGGGCGACGTCCCGCGTCCAGACCGAGGCGGCGAGGCCGTAGCTGACGTCGTTCGCCCAGCGGATCGCCTCGTCGTCGTCCGCGTAGCGCTGGACCGTGACGACCGGCCCGAACACCTCGCGCTGGACGATCTCGTCGGTCTGCTCCACGTCGGTGACGATCGTCGGCCGGACGAAGAAGCCGCGGTCGCCGTTCGCATCGCCGCCGGTGAGGATCGTCGCGCCTCTCGCCCGCTCGAGGAAGCCGAGAATGCGCTCCTGCTGCGACTGCGAGATGACGGAGCCCATCTCGGTCTCGTCCGAGAGCGGGTCGCCGACCTTGAGGGACTCGACCGCCGGGACGAGCTCCTCGAGCAGCTTGTCGTAGACCTTCGGTCCCGCGAGCACGCGCGAGCCGGCGGTGCAGTCCTGCCCCGAGTTCCAGTAGCCGGCCAGGCGGATGCCCTGCGCGACCGCCGCCGGATCGGCGTCGTCGAACACGACCATCGGCGCCTTCCCGCCGAGCTCGAGGTGGACGCGCTTGACGGTGTCGGCGGCGGTGCGGGCGACGATCTTGCCCGTCTCGACGTCGCCGGTGATAGAGACCATCCCGACGGCCGGATGCTCGACGATCCGTTGCCCGACCGGCACGCCGTCGCCCGTCACGACCTGCAGGACGCCCGGCGGGACGACCTCCTGTGCGAGCTGGACGAAGCGCAGGAGCGAGAGCGGCGTCTGCTCGGACGGCTTGAGGATCTGGACGTTGCCGGCGGCGAGCGCGGGGCCCATCTTCCAGACGGCCATCATCAGCGGGTAGTTCCACGGGCAGATACCGCCGACGATCCCGATCGGCTCGCGCCGGATCATCGACGTGTAGCCGGTGATGTACTCCCCGGCCGACTTGCCCTCGAGGTTGCGGGCGGCGCCGGCGAAGAAGCGGAGGTTGTCGGCCGAGAACGGCATCTCGTCACGCGAGGCCAGCAGCGGCTTGCCGACGTTCGCCGACTCGAGCTGCGCAAGCTCCTCGGCGTGCTCCTCCAGCACGTCGGCGAGCGCGTGGAGGAGCTCGGAACGCTCCTTCGGCGTCTTCTCGAGCCACTCCGGCAGCGCCTTCTGCGCCGCCTCGACCGCGCGGTCGACATCCTCGGCGCCGCAGCGCGGCACCTCGGCGATCGTCTCGCCGGTCGCCGGCGCGATCACCTCCATCGTCTCGCCCGACGCGGCGTCCACGAGGTCGCCGCCGACCAGGATCCGGTACTGCGTCGTCGTCGTGCTCATGAGTGCCTCCCTTGTCACACCGCCGGGATCTCCGCCGCTTCCACCGCCTCCGTGACCTGCGCCGCTCCGCGCCGTACGACGCCGGTGTCGCGCATCACGCGCTGCGCGAGTGCCACCGGGATCACCGTCAGCGCCACGACGAAGAAGGCGACGACGTTGACCACCGGCAGGTTCTGGCCCTGGCGCAGGTTGTCGAGGATGAAGATCGGGAGCGTCTGCTGGGCGCCCGCGGTGAACGTCGTGACGATCACCTCGTCGAAGGAGAGGGCGAACGCGAGCAGCCCTCCCGCCACGACCGCCGTCGACAGCACAGGCCAGAGGACGAAGCGGAAGGTCTGCCAGCCGTCGGCGCCGAGGTCCTGCGACGCCTCGATCAGCGACGGCGACGTCCGGCGCAGCCGCGCGACGACGTTGTTGTAGGCGATCACCACGCAGAAGGTCGAGTGGCCGATCACGATCGTCCACATCGAGACCGGGATGCCCGCGAAGACGAAGAACGAGTTGAGCGCCATCCCCGTGATGATCCCGGGGAGCGCGATCGGCAGCACGAGCAGGAACGAGACCGCGTCGCGGCCGAAGAAGCGGAAGCGCGCCACCGCCGTCGCGGCCATCGTCCCGAGCACGAGCGCGATGCCGGTCACGATCAGCGCGATCCGCACCGAGAGCCAGAGGGCGCTCCGCGCGTCGGGATCCCGCCACGCGACGCGGAACCAGTGCAGCGTCCAGCTCGTGATCGGCCAGCCCTGGATGCTCGAGCCGTTGAACGCGTACAGGGCGATCAGGACGAGCGGGATCCAGAGGAAGAGGACGACGAGCGTCGAGCAGACCGCGAGGGTGATGCGGGTCGTCCTCGTCTCCATCACAGCGCCTCGAAGGCGCCGAGGCGGCGTGCGATCAGGAGGTAGGCGCCCATGATCAGCATCGGGATCGTGGCGAAGGCCGCGGCGAAGGGGACGTTCGCGTTGATGCCGACGAAGTCGTAGACGACGTTGCCGATGAACTGCGAGCTCGGGCCGCCGACGAGGAGCGGCGTGATGTAGTCGCCGAGCGTGAGCGAGAACGTGAAGATCGACCCCGCGACGACGCCCGGCAGTGCGAGCGGCAGGATCACCGAGCGGAACGTGCGGAAGCCGCGCGCGCCGAGGTCGGCCGACGCCTCGAGGTACGAGTCGGGGATCCGCTCGAGCGCGGCGTAGACCGGCAGGATCATGAACGGCAGCCAGACGTACGAGAAGACGATCCACATCGCCCAGTTCGTGTACGCGAGGTTCTGGTCGGGGAGGCCGAGCCCGTTCAGGGCCCAGTTGATCGCTCCGTCGTGCGAGAGAATCGTCTGCCACGCGTAGATGCGGACGAGGTAGCTCGACCAGAGCGGGAGCAGCGCCATCACGAAGAGGAGCGCCCGGGTCTTACGTCCCGCGAGCCGCGCCATGAAGTAGGCGAGCGGGAAGGCGAGCACCGCGTCGGTGAAGGTGACCGCGGCGGCGATCTCGAGCGTGAGCGCCGCGATGTGGAGGTACGGCTGCCCCGAGGAGAAGATCTGGCGGTAGTTGGCGAGCGTCCACGTGTGCTCGATCTCCGCCGTGAAGGAGTTGACCGTCCAGAAGGACGAGACGAAGAGGACGGCGAGCGCGCCGACGTAGACGATCACGAACGCGCCGAGCGGCGGCGTCAGCAGGCCGAGCGCCTTCAGCCACGGCCGCCGCCAGAGGAGCCCGGAGAGGCGGAGGCGGGCCCGCCGTCCGGGCGGGCCCGCCGCGAGTGCGCCGGCGTCAACCGCCAAGCGTCACCCCGTGATCTGCGTCCACGCCTGTTGCCAGGCGTTGTAGTCCATGCAGTCGTTCTTCTTCTGCCAGCCGCACTGGGCGACGGGGGTCTTCCAGAAGTGGATCTTGTTGTAGTAGGAGGCCGGCTCGTTCAGGTGGTACCCGGCGCACGACCCCTTCTGGAGCTTGTTCATGTACGGGCACGCCTTCGGGTTGACCGGCGTCTCTCCGAAGACGATCGCCTGCTTCGCCTCGACCTGCGGCGTCGTCACGTAGCGCATCCACTTGTATGCGCAGTTCGGATGCGGCGCCTTCGCCGCGAGCATCCACGTGTCGGCCCAGCCCGTCGTCGGCAACGGCACGATCTCCTTCACCGGGACGTGGGAGGCCTTGAGCTGGAGCGTCTGGTAGGGCCAGCCGGCGCCCATCCACACGTCGCCGTTCTTGAACGACGCGTCCTCGTCGGTCGCGTAGTTCCAGTACCGCTTCAGGAGCGGCTTCTGCCGGATGAGCAGCTTGGCCGCGGCGGTCAGCTGCGCACGCGTCAGCTCGTACGGATCCTTGATGCCGAGCTTCTTGTTCGTCTGCATCAGGTAGAGCGCGGCGTCCGCGATCTGAATCGGGTTGTTCGGGACGGTCAGCTTGCCCTTGTACTTCTTGCTGTAGATCGCGTCCCAGCCCTTCGGAGCCGGCTTCACCTTCTTCGTGTTGTAGATCAGCGTGTTCGGCCCCCACTGCACCGAGACCCCGTAGTGGACGCCGTTGACGGTGTTGTGCGGCGGCGACTTGAACGCCGGCAGGAACTGCTTCCAGCTCGGGATCAGGTGGATGTTGACGGGCTGCACGTCGTGGGCGTAGATGAGCCGCAGGCTCGCGTCGCCCGACGCGGAGACGAGGTCGTACTGGCCGCCTCCTCCGCCGCCGTTGGCGTGCATGAGCGAGAACATCTCGTTCGACGACCCGGCGTCCTTGCGGTGGATCTTGCAGCCGGTCTGCTTCTCGAACTTCTTCGCGAACGACGGGTCGGTGTACGCCGGCCACTCGATCACGTTGAGCGCGCCCTCGCCCTTGCCGATCTTCGTCGGCAGGCCGCTGCCCGCCCGGACGGCGGCCGCCGGGACCGCGAACGCCGCGGCCACCGCGGCGAACACGACGACCCCCAGCAGGTGCCTCCTCCGAATCCCCATCACGTGCCCTCCCTCCCGATCTCGTACGTGTGCTCGGGCCGCCACGAGAGCCGCACCCGCCTGCCCTGCTCCGCGAGCGCCTCCTGCGAGGAGGTCTCGAGGTTCTGCCTGACGACGACGATCGTCCCGCCCGCGTCGAGGTCGACGACGTACCGCGTCAGCATTCCGATGTAGACGACGTCCCGCACGACTCCCGCCTCGCCGTCGCCGCCGTGCTCGTCCGCCATCCGGATCTTCTCGGGCCGGATCGTCAGGCGGCGTCCGTCGCGCTCGAGGAGGTTCACGACGCCGACGAAGCCGGCGACGAACTCCGACCGCGGCCGCTCGTACACATCGGCCGGCGTCCCGACCTGCTCGATCCGGCCCTCGTTGAAGACGGCGAGGCGGTCGCTCATCGAGAGCGCCTCCTCCTGGTCGTGCGTGACGTACACGAACGTGATGCCGAGGTCGCGCTGGAGCGCCTTGAGGAAGACCTGCATCTCCTGGCGCAGCTTCAGATCGAGCGCGCCGAGCGGCTCGTCGAGGAGGAGCACCGGCGGGCCGTTGACGATCGCCCGCGCGAGCGCGACCCGCTGCCGTTGCCCGCCCGAGAGCTGCAGCGGCTTGCGGTCGCCGAGCCCCGGCAGGCGCACACGCTCGAGCACCTCTTCGGTGCGCGCACGGCGGTCGCGGCGGGAGACGCCCTTCACCCGCAGCCCGTACTCGACGTTCTCCGCGACCGTCATGTGCGGGAAGAGCGCGTAGTCCTGGAAGACGGTGTTCACGGCGCGCTGCGACGGCGCGACGTTCGTGACGTCGACGCCCTGGAGCTCGATGCGGCCGGCGTCGGGCCGCTCGAAGCCGGCGATCACGCGCAGCGTCGTCGTCTTTCCGGAGCCGGACGGGCCGAGCAGCGTGAAGAACTCGCCGGCGACGATCTCGAGGTCGATCCCGGCGACGGCGAGAACGTCGCCGTAGACGCGGCGGATGCCCGTCAACCGGACGGCCGGCGCAGCGGCCGACGGCGCGGTCTCAGCTGCGCTCGGCGCCAGCGTCGCCAAGTGCCTCCTCCAGCAGGTCGAGCCCGCGCTCGAGCTCGCCGTCGGTCGCCGTGAGCGGGGGCAGCAGCCGGATCACGTTGCCGTAGAGACCGCACGAGAGGAGGAGCAGCCCCTTCTCGAAGGCGGCCGCGGTCGTCGCCTTCGCCGCGTCGGGCGTCGGATCCCGCAGCTCGAGCGCGAGCATCGCTCCGAGGCCGCG
Source organism: Gaiellaceae bacterium (assembly GCA_035643535.1). Lineage (GTDB taxonomy): Bacteria > Actinomycetota > Thermoleophilia > Gaiellales > Gaiellaceae > Palsa-739. The sequence continues at coordinate 5,395 of DASQQF010000087.1, read as the reverse complement.
CACCTCGCCGACGAGCGGCTGCCGCTTCGCGATCTCGTCCAGCCGCGTGCGGAGGAGGGAGCCGACGTGTTCCACCTGCTCGTGGAACCCCGGTGCCGTGAGCCCGTCGAGCACTGCCAGCGCCGCCGCGCACGCGACCGGATTGCCGCCGAACGTGCCGCCGAGCCCGCCCGGGTGAACGGCGTCCATCACCTCGGCGTGCCCGGTGACGGCCGCGAGTGGGAGGCCTCCGCCGAGCGTCTTCCCCGAGACGAGCAGGTCGGGCTCGACGCCGAGCTGCTCGATCGCCCAGACGGTGCCGGTGCGCCCGCAGCCGGACTGGACCTCGTCGGCGACGTAGAGGATCCCGTGCTCGTCGCAGATGCGGCGCAGCGCCTGCACGAACTCCGGCGGCATCGGGATGAAGCCGCCCTCGCCCTGCACCGGCTCGAGCACGAGGCAGGCGACGGAGCGCGGGTCGACGTCCTGCTCGAAGAGGAGCTCGAGGCCGCGGAGCGCGTCCTCGGTCGAGACGCCGCGGTACGGGTACGGTGCGGGCGCGCGGTGGACGTCGGTCGCAAGCGGGCCGAAACCACGCTTGTAGACGAGCTTCGCGGTCATCGTCATCGTCAGGTTCGTCCGCCCGTGAAAGGCGCGGTCGAAGACGACGACGCCCGGACGTGCGGTCGCGGCGCGCGCGATCTTGACCGCGTTCTCGACCGCCTCCGCGCCCGAGTTGACGAGCAGCGACTTCGTCGCCGTGTCGCCGGGCCACGTCTCGTCGAGGCGGCGGCAGAGCTCGACGTACGGCTCGTACGCGCCGACCATGAAGCACTGGTGCAGGTAGCGGTCGATCTGCTCGTGAATCGCGGCGACGACGGCGGAGGGGCCGTGGCCGAGGTTCTGGCAGGCGATGCCTCCAGCGAAGTCGAGGAGCTCGCGGCCGTCGGCGTCCCAGATCGTCGCGCCCGCGGCGCGCGCGACGACGAGCGAGGGTGTGGAGACACCGCGCGGGACGTAGCGTTCGCGCGCCGCCAGGACCCGCTCGGCCGCGCCTGCGCGTTCCTCCACCGACATAGGCGCAGCGATTATCGCTGCGCGATGCGTCCGGTTCAAGCGGCATGTGCCGCGGATTGCGTGGCCGGCGGCGTTGCCTGGTGTCGAAATGCGAGGCCGGTACCAGGTACCGTGACGTAAGCGTCACGCGGGTTGCCCAGTACGTGAGCGTCGCGAGGCGGCCTACTCGTGCCAGACGTTCTCGAACGTGCCGAAGCGGAGCTCGCTGTCGTAGTGGAAGCGCGTCTCGTCGACGCGGCGCATGTACTCCTCCCGGTTCTCCGCCACGAAGGCGTTGTACGCGTCGGCCGACTCCCAGCGATCGACGACGAGGTAGCGGCCCGGCGTCTCGACGTCGCGCAGGAGCTCCGTGCCGAGAAAGCCGCGCCCCGTGCGGAAGAACTGCGCCCATTCGCCGTCCGACCCGTACACCCGCTCGAACTCGGCCGGCTCGTGCACGTCGTAGCTGAAGACGAGCGCGATCACGCGCTGAGGATAAGGTCCGCGGCATGAGCGCCGACCCGGTTCCCGAGCAGCTCGACGGGCGCGCCGAGTACGCGGGCGTCCTTCGCTTCTACCACCTCGCGAAGCACCAGGAGTGGCGGGTCGACGACGTTCCGTGGGGAGCGATCCCGTTCGTCCCGGAAGGGAAGGGCACGCCGGAGCGGCGGGCACGGCGGCGCGATATCTGGCGCTCGGTGATCATGCAGCAGCTCCAGGCCGACGTCTTCGCGTGCGAGATGGCGGCGCAGCTGCTGAGCGCGGCGCCCGACCCGGAGGCGCGGCTCTACTACTCCACGATGGTGCAGGACGAGTCGCGCCACACCGAGGCGTGGCTACGGCTGATCGGCCAGGTCGGCGGCGAGGGCGAGCGCGATCCGTACCTCGACCAGCTCGCGCACATGTTCCTCGAAGCCGATCTGCTCGAGGAGAAGGTCTTCCTCATGCAGGTCTTCTTCGAGCGGCTGATCATCCCGCGCTTCCGGCTGATCGCGCGCTCGTCACGCGGAACGGTGCTCGAGGACCTCTGCAACCGGCTCGCGATCGACGACGGGATCCATCACGGCGCGGGGATGGCGTACGAGCGGGTGCTCCTGCAGTCGGCGGGAAGGAAGGTGCGGGGGCGGCTCGTCGAGGCGGCGAACACGATGCTGCCGGTCTTCGCGCAGCACGTCCTCTGGCGGCCGAAGGCGCGGGAGATGATCGGCCACCTGATGGAGGGCCGCGACCGCGAGCGGCTGCGCGAGGAGCTGAACCACGGCGTGCGGCTCGCCAACTCCCTCGGTCTCGACGTGAGCGACGTCCGCCTGCCGCCGGGTTGACGGCGGCTCAGCCGCCGCATTCGGCTCCGCCGAACCTCGACACGACGCTCGGCTCGGCCGCCTCGAAGGCGCCGAAGCACGAGCCGCAGAGGGCCGAGGCTCCCTTTCCGAGCCGCAGCAGCCGGGCGCGCGTGTTGATCGGCAGAGGGACGCGGCCGACGTCCAGCAGCACGCGATTCGTCTGCTGCTGCATTGCCGGCGTCCCGGCGTAGCTGTACGTCCGCACCCGTGCCTCGAGCCCGTGCAGCCGGCGGATGTCGCGTTCCGCCAGGGCGATCGCCTGACGCTGCCGGCCCGAGAGGACGCAGGCGCGCGTCGAGGCCGCCTGCGTCGTTCTCCCGCCGCCGCAACCGGCCGCTGCGGCGGCGAACGTCGCGGCGACCCCGACGGTCGCGATGGCGCGGCGGACGCCCACGACCGAAGGATGCGCTATTCGCCCGTGGCTCCGCCGAGGTGAAGCGCATCGACCGCGCGCGGCCGCCGCTCCCCGGCGAGGTCGCGCGCGAGCGGTGAGTCCTCGATCTGCACGAGCTCGTCGAACAGCGCATCGCTCACCGCCGCGTCCGCGGGCTCGAGGACGCCACCGGCCTCGAGCGCCGCGTAGAGCGCGTCGAGGCGCGCCGCCTGGTGGTCGATGCGGGCTTCGAGACGGTCGAGTACGGAATGTTCCTGCATCGCGGCCGCAGTGTCCGTCGTGTCGCGCCGGGACGCATCGGGGCAGACCACGATCGTCGCCGCGGGCTCAGCGCATCCCGCCGCGCTCGAAATGGGCGCGGAAGAAGTTCTCGCTGCCGGCCGTCGCCATCGCGGCCGAGGCGCTGATCTCGAGCGCGAGCGCGGCCGCCGCCACCAGCTGGGCGAGCCGGTAGACCTTGCCGGGCCCGGCGCAGCCCAGTAGCTCGAGCCAGCGCTTCGCATCGGGCAGCGTGGTCCCGCCGCCGACCGTGCCGACCTCGAGTCCCGGAAAGCGGACCGAGACGTGGAGCCCGCCGGCGTCGAGCCGCTGCTCGACGCCGTGCGCCATCGAGCTCGTCCCGACCATCCCGAGATCCTGGCCGGTCGCCGCGAAGACCGCCGCGACCGCCGACGCGGGCGTGAAGGCGACCGACTGCATGCCGGCTGCGACCGCTCCGTGCGTTCCCGCCCACGCAAGCTCCTCGAGGTCGTGGAGCGTCGTCCGCAGCACGCGCTCGATCGCCTCCTCGCTCAACGCCGTCTCGGCGATCACCGTCTTCCCGTGCCCCTGCTGGAAGTACTCGAACGACGGCTTCTTGTCGCCGCCCATGTTCGCCTCGAGGATCACGCGCGCGATCGGCACCGGGGCCTGCGGCCGGACGTAGGCCATGTTCAGCGCGTAGGCGTTGCGCGTCATCATGTTCGCCCCGACGGCGTCGCCGGTCGTGAAGCGCCAGAGGACGTGGCACATCGGGCCGACCACGTGCGTCTTCGCCTCGCGCAGGACGGCATGCGACGAGAGCTCCGGGCGGTCGGCGGCGCGGAGGAAGTCCCGCATCGCCGGCACCTGCGACTCGACCCAGCGCGCGAGCTCGAGCGCCTCGCCCGAGCTGTTGCAGACGAAGCAGGATGCTCTGGTGATCCTGTCGGCGATCACGTACGTTCGACAGCCGCCGGAGACCTCGATCGCCTTCGCGCCGCGCTGCACCGACGCCGTCAGGCCCCCCTCGGTGTGGCCGAGCGGCACCGTGACCTTCTCGTCCGTGCGCCCGACCTCGACGACCTCGCCGTCCTCCGACAGCTCGTACTCGCCGAGCGAGACGTCGAGCTGCGCGACCGAGACCGGGATCCGGACGAAACCGGTGACCGACTCCGCGGCGTTCTCGTACGCCTCGAGGCCGACCTCGGGCAGTCCGAGCGCCTCCTGGCGCGCCGAGACCGACGCCGCGTCGTTCCTCCGGGGTAGCCGCACCATCCGCGCATTCTCACGCACTAGGCTGATGTCGTGGCCGCCACCCCGATCGACGGCAAGGCGCTCGGCGCGAAGGTGCGCGAGGAGGTCGCGGCCGCCGTCACGAAGCTCGGGCACGTCGGTCTCGCCACCGTCCTCGTCGGCGACGATCCCGCGTCGCACATCTACATCGACCTGAAGCAGAAGGCTGCGCAGGAGGCCGGGATGGACGCGCGCGACCTGAAGCTTCCCACCGACACGAGCGAGGAGGAGCTCCTGGCGGCCATCGCCGAGCTCAACGCCGACGACGAGGTCGACGGCCTGCTCGTCCAGCTGCCGCTGCCGGCGCACATCGACGAGAACCGGGCGATCGAGGCGATCGCGCCCGACAAGGACGTCGACGGCATCCATCCGGTGAACGCGGGGCGGCTCTACCTCGGGCGCCCGGCGCTCGTGCCGGGGACGCCGCTCGGGATCATGCGGATGCTCGACGAGTACGAGGTCCCGCTCGAGGGGGCCCGCGCCGTCGTCGTGGGCCGCTCGGCCATCGTCGGCAAGCCGATGGCGCACCTGCTGCTCCAGCGGAACGCGACCGTGACCGTCTGCCACTCGCGGACGCAGGACCTCCGACGGCACACCCTCGACGCCGACGTTCTCGTCGCCGCCGTCGGCAGGACGCACCTGATCTCCGCCGACATGGTGAAGGCGGGATCGACGGTGATCGACGTCGGCATGAACCGAGTGGAGGGCAGCCGGAAGGTGCTCGGCGACGTCGACCCGGGGGCGGCCGAACGTGCGGCCTACATGACGCCGGTCCCCGGCGGCGTCGGGCCGATGACGATCGCGATGGTGCTCCAGAACGCGGTCACGGCGGCGCGCCTCCGTCACGCCGCGCCTGTTGCGCGCGTCGAAAACTGAGCTAAACTCCGGGCGCTTCATCATCGGTCGGCGGCTCGGTGCCCGGGCCGTCGTTTTTCTGCAAGGAGGAAGGGTTGGCTGAGGGCACCGTCAAGTGGTTCTCGAACGAGAAGGGTTACGGCTTCATCGAGCGTGAGGGCGGGGACGACGTCTTCGTCCACTTCTCGGCGATCACGATGGACGGCTACAAGTCGCTGACCGAGGGCCAGCGCGT
>DASQQF010000086.1:0-3690 GCA_035643535.1 Gaiellaceae bacterium | reverse complement strand
GTGAACCGCTCGAGCATCAGGTCGCGCGCGTACGGCCGCGCCACTTCGAAGACGTTGAAGTCGGGATACAGCTCGACACCGACCGAGCCGAGGGTCGCGATCGCCCGGTCGAGCAGGAGGAACCTCGTCGGCAGCCGGAGGTTCATCGAGTAGATGAGCTGGAAGCCCTCGCGGATGACCTGGATCGGGTCGATCTCGCTGAGGCTCGCCCCGTAGTAGCGGTAGTAGAGCTCCCGCAGCTCGGTGAGCAGCTCGTGCTCGCGCTCCTTCGGATAGCGGACTCCGAGCTCGGCGAGCCGGCGCGGCAGCTGCTCGACGTTCTCGTTCGCGGCGTCGATGAAGAGCCCGGTGAGCTTCGACAGGTCGTCGTCGCTGAGCTTCCCCACCGAACCGAAGTCGACGAGACCGATCGTCCCCGCCTCCGGCGGCAGGAGGATGTTCGCCGGGTGCGGGTCGCCGTGGAAGAAGCCGTGGCGGAAGATCATCGTCATCCACGCCTCGGTGATCCGGTAGGCGAGATCGCGCCGCTCGTCCAGCGTCAACGCGGCCGTGTCGAGGTCGGCGAGCTGGATCCCGTCGACCCACTCGAGCGTGAGGACGCGGGCCCGCGTGTACTGCCAGTACACCTTCGGGACGTGCACGTGCGGGTCGCCGGCGAAGTCACGGTGGAACGCCTGCGCGTTGCGCGCCTCGAGCCGGTAGTCGAGCTCCTTGCGGATCGAGCGGGCGAACTCGTCGACGAGCTGGCGGGTGTCGACGAAGTCGAGCACGCGAATCCGCTCCTTCGCGAGACGGGCCGCCTGGTAGAGGAGCGTCAGGTCGGCCTCGATCTGGCGCGGCGCTCCGGGGCGCTGCACCTTGACCGCCACCCGCCGGCCGTTCGGCAGCGTGGCCCGGTGCACCTGTCCGATCGAGGCCGCGGCGACCGGCGCCGCCTCGAAGTCGAGGAAGAGCCGCTCGAGCGTGTTCCCGAGCTCCTCCTCGATCACGCGCTCCGCCTGCTCGAACGGGAACGGCCGCACGTCGTCCTGCAGGGCGCGCAGCTCGGCCACGATGTCGGGAGGAACGACGTCGGGGCGGGTCGAGAGGAGCTGGCCGAACTTCACGAAGGTCGGGCCGAGCTCGTCGAGCACCTCGCGCAGATGCTGTCCGCGCGCGGAGCCGGCGGCGCCGTTCGCGGCCGCGGCGGCGAGCCGGACCTCGGCCGAGCGGCCGGGCAGCAGGTCGGTCAGCCGGTGCGCCTCGAGGAAGTAGCCGAAGCCGTGCCTCACCATGACCTGCGCGATCTCGGACAGGCGGCCGATGCTGCGGGTCGTGCTCACGCCTGAAGGCTACGTCGCGTGCGGCGGTGTGTCAGGCGACGGCACGGCGGCGCACGGTACGGCGCCTCGTCCACGGCCCGGGCGGGACGAGCAGCGACTCGGCATGGAGGTAGGCGAGCCCGACGGCGGGCAGGTCGGTGAAGCGCTCGACGCAGATGTAGCGGCGGCGCCACTCGGGGAAGAACTTGCGGTTGAACGCGTACAGCCGCTCGAGCTGGAAGGCGTTGTCGGCGAGCAGGAGCCCCCGGCGGACGAGCCGCCGCAGCGGCGTCGTCGCACGCTCGGGCGCGAGGAAGTCGGTGAGTGCGCAGAAGTTCAGGGAGACCTCGCTCGCACCCTGCGCCTTCGCCCATGCGAGCGTCTCGACGATGAGGAACTCGGTCAGCCCGTTCGGCGCGTCGGGACGGCGGCGCATGGTGCTCAGCGACCAGCCGCCGCCGGCGGGCGACGGGGCGAGATGGAGGAAGCCGCCGACCCGGCCGTCCTCGTGTTCCGCCAGCGCGAGCATCGTTCCCGGCACGTAGAGGTCGTCGATCGCCATCGAGAAGCCGCGCTCGGGCTGATCGCCGCGCCAGGTCTCCGACACCGTGTCGAGCTCCGCGCGCAGGGCCGGCTCGACGGCGTCGGCGACAGCCACTCGGAACTCGTAGCCGGCCTTCTGCAGCCGCGACACCGACTGGCGAACCTTGCGGATGGCGCGGCCTTCGAGCGAGAACTCCGCGGGCCGGAGTACCGCCTCCTCCCCCATCGGCACCGGCTTCAGCCCGACCGCCCGGTAGCGCTCGAGGTGCTCGTCGGAGGCGCCCACGACGGCGAGCCGCCAGCCGTTCGCGCGGACGAGGCGCTGCAGCTCGGCGAGAAGCGCGTCGAGCTCGCCCTCGTCTCCCACCGGGTCGCCGCTGACGAGCGCCGTGCCGGCCACGACGCGGTACGCGAGGAAGGCGTTGCGCGTCGGAGAGAACAGGTAGCTCTTGTCTCGGCGGAGCGCGAAGAAGGAAAGGCTGTCGCTGCCGTACGCCTCGACGAGCGCACGCGCGACCCGCCGCTCGCCCACCGTCTGCGCGACCACCTGGCCGAACGGACGCAGCCAGAACCAGAGGGCGAGGAAGGCCAGGACGATGCCGACGCCGATCAGCCCGTCCGCCGCCCGGTGCGGCAGCTCCGCTCCGCGCAGCTCGACCGAGATCGACACGGCCGCGATCGCCGCGAACCCGGCGAGCACCGCGAGCACGGGGCGCACGGATGCCGGGTCCCCGGGCACGTCGAAGCGGCGCCGGTAGCGGAGCAGGGCGGCGAGGAGGACGAGCGAGATGGTCGCCTCCTCGACGTCGAGCCCTTTCGCCAGGTGTGCGACGGCCGAGGCGACGACGACCGCGATCGCGAGCTGCCAGGCGCGGCGGCGGCGCCTCGCGAGCGAGCGAGCGAGCCAGATCAGCCCGATCGCGAACGCGACCGTCAGGACGCGCGCGGCCTCCGGCCAGCCCGGCGGGAGGACGCCTCTGACGATCTTGATGCGGTTGGCCATCTCGGGCGTGAGCGCCGAGACGATGCCGATCGTGCCGACGACGGCGGCGGCCCAGGCGAGAAGCAGTTCTGCACGGAGCGGACGTAACCGCATGCGGCCACGGTACAACGTGCACATGAGGGACCTGTCCGAGGCGCTGCTCGACGAGGAACGGACCGACGAGGACGACCCCGTGCGCGTGCGGGTGCCGCGCTGGGTCACGTGGCTCTTCGGGTTCGTCGTCGTCTTCCTCATCCCATGGACGGTGTACCTCACCTTCTCCCTGCCGTCCCGTCACGTCACCTTCCACTACGACCTCGCGTGGGTGGGTTTCGACGTCGGCTTGACCGGCGCCTTCCTCGCGACGGGCTGGGCCGCCTTCCGCGGCTCCGAGTGGCTCGTGCCGCTCGCCGCCATGACCGGGACGATGCTCGTCTGCGACGCCTGGTTCGACGTCGTCACGTCCCAGGGCGGCGACGAGATGTGGGAGGCGGTCGGCGAGGCGGTCGCAGGGGAGCTCCCGCTCGCGGCCATCTGCGGCCTCATCGTCTACGACGCGGAGACCTTCCTCGCGGCGACCGTGACGCGTTTTCGCCGCTAGGCGTCAGGAAGCCGGCGGGAGGTCGCGTGGCCCCTCGAGGAGCCGCAAGCGGTGCTCGAGCTGGGCGACGCGGAGCTCGAGCTCCTCGAGCTCGTCGCGCGTCACGAGGTCGAGCTCGTCGGCGATCGCGCGCAGCGCCGAGAGCGCCTGGCCCGAGAGCCGCTCGCGGCCGCCGCGCACCCGGGACGGCAGCTCCGCCAGCAGCTCCTCGACCGCGTCGAGGAGCACGCGCCCGTTGCTACCGCGCCCGGCCATGCGGCCTC
>DASQQF010000085.1:0-6694 GCA_035643535.1 Gaiellaceae bacterium | reverse complement strand
GGCCTCGACTGCTCTCGTCCCCCAGACGGTCAGCGGCGGCCGCCTGCAGCAGGCCAACGCGCTGCTCTCGCTCTCGCGCAGCGCAACGAACGTCTTCGGCCCGGGCCTCTCGGGCGCGATCGTCGCCGTGGCAGGAGCCGGCTGGGTGTTCTCGATCGACGCCGGGAGCTTCCTCGTCAGCGTGTGCTTCGTCTCGGCGATGCACGTGGCGCCGCACGTGAAGCCGCACGCACAGCGCTTCTGGCGCGATCTCGGCGACGGCTGGCGGGAGGTGCGCCGCCACCGCTGGCTCACCGCCGGCTTCCTCGGCTACGCCTTCGGCAACTTCGGCGTCGGCGTGTACATCGTGGTCGGGTCGGTCGTCGCGATCGACGACCTCGGGGGCGCGCCGGCGTGGGGCCTCATCGTCGGTTCCGCCGCGCTCGGGGGCGTCGCCGGAGGCTTCGTCGCGTACCGGATCCGCCCCACCCACCCCGTGGCGATGGCCTTCGCGATCTGGACGCTCTGCGCGCTGCCCCCGTTCGCTCTCGTCCGGCCGTTCCCGCTCTCCGCGGTGATGGCCACTGCCCTGCTCTTCGGCGGCTCGATCCTCGTCGGCAACACGCTCTGGGAGACGGCGATGCAGCAGGAGGTGGAGCCGAGCCGGCTCGCACGGGTCGCGTCGATCGACCTGTTGCTCTCGCTCTGCCTCATGCCCGCCGGCCAGGCGCTCGCGGGGGTGCTCTCGGCGGCGCTCGGCGTACATGCGACGCTCGTGCTCGCGGGGCTGTTGATGTGCGTGCCGAACTTCCTCGTGCTCGTGTTCGTGCGCGAGGTGCGCCGCCTCCGGCGGCACGACGAGCCGGCTGCGGCGCTCGCGGGCTGACACCACCGTTCGAGGGAGAAAGGCACCCCGTTCGGGGGTCGTGGCGCTCCCGCGGGCGCCCGATGAAGTGGCCATGCGGCAGGACTCCGACTGGGCAATGCCCGGCGAGTCCGAGACGGTGACGATCTGCGGCACAGAGGACGGCGGCCTCGCGCCCGTGGATTGGACCGCGCTCGGGACCTCGTACGGGCCACCGAAGCGTGTGCGCTTCGACCTCGTACGCCTCCTCGTCTGGGGGCTCACCGGGCTCATCGCGGTGGTGGTGATCGGCACGGCGTGGGCCGGGTGGGGGCGGAGCACCTCCCCCGCGCCGGTCGCGCAGCAGGACTACCCGCTCGAGATCGTCTTCGGCGACCGCGGCACGAACGCGGCCAGTCCGTACAGCGCGAACGGCAGCGAGAGCGTCTGCACGGACAAGGTCTACGACAGCGGCAGCGGAGGCTGGCGGTGCACGACCTGGAGCGCCGACTCCGGCGGGTTCCCGATCTCCGCGGCCGTCCCGTACGACGGTCCCTGCGACGAGATGCGGGTCGACCAGTCGAGCGGCAAGTGGACGTGCGTGAGCGGCGGCGTGCAGCAGCAGCCCACGCTCGCGCAGAGCTAACGCCGATTGACCTGCCCCTGGGCACGCTCGACGCCCTCCGCGTCGAGCGTCTCGACGGCGTCCGCGGCCCGCCCGACGAGCGCCTCGGCATCCTCGTGCGGGTCGAAGTCGGAGAGCACCCAGTCGGCGAGCGGCCGCGGATCGCCGCGTTCGGGCCGGCCTACGCCGACCCGGAGCCGGAGGAAGTCGTGCGTGCGCAGGTGCTGGGCGACCGAGCGGAGCCCGTTGTGCCCGGCGAGCCCGCCGCCGAGACGGAGCTGAAGGCGACCGAGCTCGAGGTCGCTCTCGTCGTGCACGACGAGGACGGCGTCGGGTGCGACCTTGAAGAACGAGGCGGCGAGGCCGACGGAGCGTCCCGACTCGTTCATGTACGTCTCCGGCCGGAGCAGCGCGACCTTGTGCCCGTCGAGCCGGATCTCGGCGAGCCGGCCCGAGAACTTCGACCGCCACGAGCCGCCGTGCCGCCGCGCGAGCTCGTCGACGACCATCGCGCCGATGTTGTGCCGGTTCGCCGCGTACTCGTGGCCGGGATTGCCGAGCCCGACGACGAGCAGGTCGAGCGACCCCTGCCGCCGCGGCCAGAGCCGCATGTCCTAGCCCTCGACGGTGCCCTGGTCGCCGGCGGCGTCGGCCTCCGGCTCGAGCGGCGCCTCGGAGGCACCCTCGGCGGCCTCGCCCTCCGCGGGCTCCTCGCCCTCGACCATCTCGCCCTCGGCCTCCTCGAGCACCTCTTCGGGCTCGACGACGCGCGTCGGCGCGGTCACGGTGGCGACGACCGTCTCCGGATCGTCGAGCAGCACGACCCCCTCGGGCGCGCGCATGTCGGAGACGCGGAGCGTGTCGCCCGTCAGCATCCCAGAGACGTCCGCCTCGAGGCGCTCGGGCACCTCGAGCGGCAACGCCTGGACGTTGAGCTCGCGCAGCGGCTGCGAGAGGACGCCGCCCTCGCGCACACCCGGCGCGTCGTCCGCACCGAGGAGATGGACGGCGACCGCGGCCTGGATCGGCTGGTCGAGGCGCACCTCCTGGAGGTCGATGTGCGTGACACCGCCGCGCACCGGGTCGACCTGGTAGTCCTTGAGGATCGACGCGTGGCTCTTGCCGGTGTCGCCGACCTCGACGTCGAGGATCGCGTGCAGCCCACCCTCGCCGGTCAGCGCACGCCGCAGCTCCCGCTCGGGGACGCAGATGGCGACCGGCTCGCCGCGGCCGTAGAGGACGCCGGGAACGAGCCCGTCGCGGCGCAAGCGGCGGGTCTCACGCGACCCGACGCGCTCACGCTGCTCGACGCTGAGCTTTGCCCGCTCTCCAGCCATACCGGCGGCGGAGTGTAGCCGAACCGTCTAGCCGTGCCCTTTGCCCTTGCCGTGGCCGTGCGGCTTCGGCTTCGGCTTGCCCGACGAGCCCGAGGACGAGCTCGACGAGGGCGAGCTGGACGAGGACGGCGGCGACGGAGGCGCCGGCGGCCCCGACATCGCGCGCGAGCCGTGGTATGCGGTGAGCGTCCAGCCGGCGTGCCGGAACGAGAGCGGCTTCGAGCCGCCGAGCACCGTCGCCACGTATCCGTGCCAGATCTGCGCGGGGAACGTCGCCCCCTGGACCTGGATTCCGTGCACGTCGGCCATCGAGCGCGCGCGGAGCGGGTAGCCGACCCAGGTGACGGTCGTGAGCCGCGGCGTGTAGCCGGCGAACCACGCGTCGGTCCAGTTGTTCGTCGTGCCGGTCTTCCCCGCCACGTGGCGGCCGGGGATCTGCGCGGCCACGCCCGTCCCGCGCTGGACGTTCGCCTCGAGCACCTGCGTCACGGTCCATGCGACGCCCGGCGGGAGGATCTGCGCCCCCTTGCGCTCCCCCCAGCGATGGCTGTGGTCGACCTTCCCGCTCGGGAGCACGACCTTCCGGATCGCATACGGGTGGTGGTAGACGCCGCCGGAGGCGAGGGTGGCGTACGCCGAGGCGAGCATGAGCGGCGTCACCGAGTTCGAGCCGAGCCCGATCGAGGCGACGGCCTGCAGCGGCGAGTGGATGCCCATCAGGTGCGCCACGCGCGCCACGTTCCGCGGCCCGACGTCGAGGGTGAGCTTCGCGTAGACGACGTTGTCCGAGAGGATCGTCGCCTTCGTCAGCGTCTCGGGCCCGAAGTACCTGTTCTCGTACGTGTGCGGGCTCCAGCCGTGGTAGCTGAAGGCCGACGAGTCGTACCACGTCGTGTTCGGGTTGGCGTGGTGCTGCCAGACGGCGTCCGTGAGCACGAACGTCTTGAAGGCGGAGCCGGTCTGGCGGGCACCCTCCGCGGCGAGATCGAACTGGAGCGTGTGGGCGTGCCACGCCGAGGCGAGCGTCCTGATCGCACCGCTGTGCGGGTTGATCGCGACGAGCGCCGCGGCCGGGTCGCCCCGCCGGTCGAGGGTCGTCCGTATGGCGTGGAGGGCGATCTTCTGGGCGCGCGGGTCGATCGTCGTGTAGACCCGGAGGCCACCGTCGCGCACGCGCTTCGCGCCGTACGCGGCGACGAGCTGCGCTTCGACGTAGGAGAAGAAGTTCGGGTCGCGCCGTCGCGTGTACATGTGGCCGGGATGCAGGCCGAGCGGCCGCCGGATCGCGCGCCGGTAGCGGGCCGCCGAGATCGCGCCGTACTTGCGCATCGCGCGCAGCACCTCGTTGCGGCGAGTCAGCGCCGCGCGCGGGTGGACGAACGGGTCGTATGCGGTGGGCGCCTGCGGGAGCCCCGCGAGGAGCGCCGACTGCGCGGGGCCGAGCCGGCTCGCCGGCAACCCGAAGTACGTCCGCGCCGCCGCCTCGATCCCGAGCGCACGATGCCCGTAGGCGACGCGGTCGAGATAGGTCGTGAGGATCCGCTGCTTCGACCAGCGCTTGGTCAGCTTGAGGGAGAGGCAGGCTTCGACACGCTTGCGCGAGAGCGTCTTCGCGTCGTTGAGGTAGAGGTTCCGGACGAGCTGCTGCGTGATCGTCGATGCGCCCTGCACGGGCTTTCCGGCGGCGACGTCGGCAAGCGCGGCCCGCGCGATGCTCGAGTAGTTGAGCCCGTCGTTCGTCCAGAACGTCCGATCCTCCGCGGCGACGGTGGCGCGGCGGACCCAGGGCGAGATCTGGTCGTACGAGACCGGCTGCCGGTACGTCGGCGAGTGGATCGCACCGAGGAAGGCGCCGCTCTTCGCGTAGACGAGAGAGGTCTGCGGAAGGACCTTCGCTCTTCGGCCCGTGAGCGTGCAGTCGGTGAGCGCCACGTGGACGGCGTCGGCGGCTCCGACGACGGCGGCGGCGGCGCCGGCGAGGGCGAGCACGAACGCCGCGGCCAGGATGACGCGAAGTGGACGGTTGGGGCCGCCGCCGCGGTCGCGGCGGTGCCGTGCCGCGACCAGCAACGGCAGTAGGTCGTCTCTTCTCGATCGCCGGCCGTCCCGCCTGCGTCCTCGCATCCATGCCTCCCAACGCGTTTCCGCTTTTCAACGGTTAAACGAGGAGCGCGCGGAGGAAGATGCGCGGCGTCTACGGTGCCGGGGTGGACTTCGAGTCGCTCCTCGCCGGCTGGGACGGCGAACATGCCGTCGTCCGCCACGACGCCGAGAGCGGCGCGTGGATGCTCGTCGCAGTCCATTCCACGGTTCTCGGCCCTGCCGGCGGTGGGACGCGGTTGCGCGTGTACGGCTCGCCGGCGGAGGGGCTCGCCGACGTCCTGCGCCTCTCCGCCGCGATGACGGCGAAGATGGCGGCGGCGGGACTGCCGCGGGGCGGCGGGAAGGCGGTGCTCGCCGTGCCGGAGCTGCCCGAAGGCGAGGCGCGGCGGCGGCTGCTGCGCCGCTACGGCCGCCTCGTCGCGTCACTCGGCGGAACGTACCGGACGGCGGGCGACATGAACATCAAGCCTGGCGACCTCGACGTGATCGCGGAGACGTGCCCGTGGGTGTACGGGACGACGAGCGGTGCCGGCGACAGCGGGCTCGGCACGGCGCGCGGGGTGCTGCACGGGATCCACGCGACGGTGGAGCACGCCTTCGGCGTTCCCGAGCTCGCCGGGCGAAGCGTCCTCGTCCAGGGCGCGGGCGCGGTCGGTGCGGTCCTCGTCCGCGAGCTCGCCGCCGAGGGCGCACGGGTGCTCGTGAGCGACGTCGACGAGGAGCGCGCGGCCGCGACCGGCTGCGAGACCGTCCCGCCGGAGCACGCGCTCGAGACGGAGGTCGACCTCTACTCGCCGTGCGCGGTCGGCGGGACGCTGAACGCGGAGACGATCCCGCGGCTCGCCTGCCGCGCGGTCGCGGGCTGCGCGAACAACCAGCTCGCCGAGCCTGCGGACGCGGAGCGGCTCCACGAGCGCGGCATCCTCTACGCACCCGATTTCGTAGCGAACGCCGGGGGCGTGATCCAGCTGATCGGCCTCGAGGACGAGGGGTGGGACGAGGCCCGGCTCGAGCAGGCGCTCGCCGGGATCGGCGACACGCTGCGAACGCTCTTCCGCGAGGCCGACGCGGCGGCGATAACGCCCGCCGAGGCCGCCGAGCGGCTCGTCCGGCGCCGCCTCGCAGAAGCCGCAGGCTAGAACAGCTGGTTCTCGCCGCCGAAGATGGCGGAGACCGAGTCGTCGGAGAAGACGTTCATGATCGTCTCCGCGAGCAGCCCTGCGACGGGCAGCACGGTCAGGTTCGACGGAGCGCCGAGCTCGTCGATCGGCACCGTGTCGGTGACGACGATGCCGTCGATCGGGGCGTCGCGGAACTTCTGGAGCGCATCGCCGCAGAACACGCCGTGCGTCGCGTAGACGTACACGGCCTTCGCACCCGCCTCGCGCAAGGCCTGGACGTTCGCGATCAGCGTGCCGCCGGTCATGATCACGTCGTCGCCGACGATGCAGATCTTGTCGCGGACGCGGCCGGTGACCTCGGTGATCTCGACCTGGTCGTGGGCGGGGCGCGTCTTGTGCATGATCGCGAAGTCCGCCTCGATCATGTTCGCGAACCGGACGGCGACCTTGGCGCGGCCCTCGTCGGGCGCGACCGAGACGACGCCGGTCCCGCTGAGGCCCAGGTCGCGGAAGTGGCGCGCGAAGAGCGGCTGCGCCGTCATGTGGTCGACCGGGATCGTGAAGAAGCCCTGGATCTGGCCGGCGTGGAGGTCCATCGTCAGGACGCGGTCGGCGCCGGCGAGCTGGATCATGTCGGCGACGAGCCGCGCCGAGATCGGCTCGCGCGGCTTCGCCTTCCGGTCCT
>DASQQF010000084.1:0-15670 GCA_035643535.1 Gaiellaceae bacterium | reverse complement strand
TCTACATACCCATCGCGTGGTAGCCGCCGTCGACGTACAGCGTCGTTCCGGTGACGTTCCGCGCGCCGTCGCCGAGCAGATAGGCCGCCGCGCTGCCGACGTCCTCGGCGGAGATGTGGCGGTGGAGCGGCGAGCGCTCCTCGACGATGTCCTCCATCGTCGTGAAGCCGGCGATCGAGCGGGCGGCCAGCGTCCGCACCGGTCCGGCCGAGATCGCGTTGACACGGATGTTCTTCTCCCCGAGATCCCAGGCGAGGTACTGGACGCACGAGTCGAGCGTCGCCTTCGCCACGCCCATCACGTTGTAGTGCGGCACGGCGCGCTCGCCGCCGAGGTAGGTCATCGTCACGATCGAGCCGCCGCCGGCCTTCTCCAGCAGCGGCTCGGCCGCCCGGGCGCACGCGACGAGCGAGTACGCGCTGATGTCGACCGCCATCCAGAAGCGGTCGCGCGGCGTGTCGGTGAAGCGGCCCTCGAGGTCCTCGGCTGCGGCGAACGCGACCGAGTGGACGAGCAGGTCGAGCTCGCCGCCGAACGTCTCCCCCACCTCGCGGAAGACCCGCTCGACGTCGGCGTCCGAGCGGACGTCGCACTCGGTCACGAGGGGAGAGTCGACGGACTCCGCCAGCCCGCGCACCGTCTCCTCGATTCGCTCGCCCTGGTACGTGAAGGCGAGCTGCGCGCCCCCCGCGGCGAGCTCGCGCGCGATCGCCCACGCGATCGAGCGGCGGTTGGCCACACCGAGGACGAGACCCCGCCGTCCCTCGAACCCCTGCGGAGACATGCGGGCGATCCTAATCGACGGTAGCCTGTTCCTCGTGCGCCGCGCCGTTCTCCCGCTCGGCCTGTGCGCGGCGCTCGTCGCCGTCTCCACCTCGGCCGCGGGCGGTACTCGGGAACGCGTTGCGACCACCCGTCTCGCCCGGTATCGCGCCGCGCTCGCAACCTCCTCTCCCGCCTCTCGGCTGTTCCGCATCCAGGCGCACGGCACCCGCGTGCGCAAGGGCGAGATCCAGATGCAGCCGGCGAACCCGCGCGTTCGTGTCGTCGCCGAGCTCCGGCTGCCGCCGCTCGCCGCCCGCTACGGTCGCGTCCTCGCCGGCGCCGGCGACCGGCACAAGCTGAACGTCCACAGCAGGAGCGCCCGCCTCTACGTCGCACGGCTCGACGCCGCGCAGGAGCTGGCAGCCCGTGAGCTGCGCGCGGCGATCCCGCAGGCGCACGTCCAGGAGCGCTTTCAGGTCGTCCTCGACGCGATCACCGTCGACCTGCCCAACCGCAGCCTGCCGAGGCTGCTGCGCCTGCACACCTTCAGGCACGTCTTCCCGAGCCTCCAGTACACGCCCGCGGACGACACGTCGCCGAGCGTGATCGGCGCGCCGACGGTCGAGCAGCAGCTCGGCGTCAACGGCAGCGGGATGAAGATCGCGGTCGTCGACGACGGGATCGACCAGACGAACGCGTTCTTCAATCCGGCCGGCTACTCGTATCCCGCCGGCTTCCCGAAGGGGAACACGGCCTACACGACGCCGAAGGTCATCGTGGCCCGGTCGTTCCCCGGTCCCGGCTCGGGCGCCGCGGGGAAGCTGCCGCTCGACCCGAAGACCTCATTCCACGGGACGCATGTCGCCGGGATCGCGGCCGGCGACGCGGGAACGACCGCACCCGCGAGCCCCGAGCATCCGAGCGTGAGCGGGCTCACCGGCGTCGCGCCGAAGGCGTGGCTCGGCAACTACCGCGTCTTCACGGTGCCGACGCCGCTCGGAGGCGACGTCGCCGACACGCCGGAGATCATCGCCGCCTTCGAGTCGGCCGTCCGCGACGGGATGGACGTCATCAACTTCTCGGGCGGTGGGCCCCAGACGGACCCGGCGAACGACGCCCTCATGGCGGCCGTCCACAACGTCACGGCGGCCGGCGTCGTCGCCGTGATCGCGGCCGGAAACGACCGCGACCAGGTCGGGGACGGCTCTGTCGGCTCGCCCGGCACGGCGCCCGACGCGATCACGGTCGCCGCGGTCTCGAACACGCATGTCTTCGCACCGGCGCTCAGCGTGGCCGTGCAGGGGGCGCCGTCCGACCTGACCGCGATCCCGTTCCAGGGCGCAGGCGGCGAGTCTGCGCCCACCGCCTGGAGCACGAAGCCGCACACGCTCGTCGACGTCGCCACGATCACCGGCACCGACGGCAAGCCGGTCGACCGGCATCTCTGCGGCTCGCCGGGCAACCTCGCGTCGCCGAAGGGGCAGCTGCCCGCCGGATCGCTCCACGGCGAGATCGCCCTCGCCCAGCGTGGCCTCTGTCCGTTCGAGACGAAGGCGGAGCAGGCGCTCGCGGCCGGTGCGATCGGGATCGTCCTCGTCGACAACCGCCAGGGCGAGGCGGACCCGATCCCGATCCCGCTCTCGCTCCCGGCGGGGATGATCTCCAACCTCGACGGCGCGGATCTCGAGGCGTTCATGGACGCCGCCGACGGCAAGACGCAGATCGAGGTCGGCGAGACGGTCCAGGATCTGAACACCGGCCGCAGCGGCGTGATCACGAGCTTCTCCTCCTCGGGACCGACCGCCTTCGGGCACGACCTGAAGCCCGACGTCGCCGCACCGGGAGCCCAGGTCGTGTCGGCGACGTTGAGGAACACCGACCCTTCGCGCTTCGCCGTCTTCGACGGCACCTCGATGGCGACGCCGCACGTCAGCGGGGCGGCCGCGCTCCTGCTCGAGCTCCACCCGACGTGGACGCCCGCGGAGGTCAAGTCGGCGCTCGTCTCCACGGCCGCGCCGGCCTGGGCAGACACCGCCCGCACGAAGGAGGCAGCGGTCACCGACGAGGGCGGCGGTCTCGTCTGGCTGCCACGCGCCGTCCAGCCGCTGCTCTTCACCGCGCCCGCGTCGCTCTCGTTCGAGGACCTGAACGTCCTGCACGGTGCGGCCGAGAAGCCGCTGCTCCTGCAGGTGACGGACGCGGGCAGCGGCTCCGGAAGCTGGACGGTGACCGTCGATCCGCAGGCGGCGACCACGGGTGCGTGGCTCAGCGTCCCGGGCACGGCCACGGTCGCACCGGGGGGCGAGACCGACATCCCGGTCGTGGCGCACGCGAGCGCGGCCGCCGTCCAGGGAGAGAACTACGGCTTCATCGTCCTCACGCGCGGCTCCGACACGCGGCGCGTCCCGTACCTCTTCCTCGTCGACCGCCCTGCGCTCGCGCGCGCGAAGGTGCACCCCCTCGTCCCCGGCAAATGGGTGCTCGGTGACACGCGCACCGGCACGAACCGCGTGACGACCTACCGCTTCCCCACGGCGCCGTTCGGGAACGCCCCCGACACGCCGCCGATGGACGAGACCGGCCGCGAGCACGTCTACTCGCTCCTCCTCGACGGGCCCGCCGAGAACGCGGGCGTCTCGATGGTGCTCCAGGGCACTCGGGCGCTCGCCGACCCGTGGTTCCTCGGCTCGCTCGACGAGAGCACCGTGCAGGGCTACGCCGGGACGCCGACCGACGTGAACGAGCTGACGTACGACTACGGCCTGCAGATCTCGGCGGCCGGCGCGTCGTACCCGAGCGTGCAGCGCTTCTACGTCTCGGTCGACGCCGGGCTCGACCCGTGGACGGGGAAGAGCCTCGCCGGTACGTATCTGTTGCGCTCGTGGGTCAACGACGTGACGCCGCCGACGCTGCGCCTGCTGACGACCCGCGTCGTCGCGGGGCGACCGCTGCTCGCCCTGCGGACGGTCGACAGCCAGTCGGGCGTCGACCCGTACTCGCTCGTCCTCGGCTACCAGGGGGCGCTCGTCGGCGCCGCGTACTACGACCCCGTCTCGGGCATCGCGCTCTTCCCGCTGCCGAAGGCGGCACCGCGCCTGCAGCAGGGAAAGCGACACGTCGCCTTCGAGTCGTCCGACTTCCAGGAGGCGAAGAACATCGACACTCCGGGGACGTCACTGCTGCCGAACACCCGGACGAAGGCCTTCCCGCTCCGCGTCGTGCACCGGCCGGTCGTCGACTGGCTCGCGCCGGCGGGCGGCGGCTGCGTCTCGGTGGGCGATCCGGTGCTCGTCTCGGCCGCCGCGCCGGCCGGGATCGGGAAGGTGCGGTTCCTGCTCGACGGCCACCGCCTCGCGAACGCCCGGAAGCAGGCCGACGGGCTCTGGTTCCTCGGGGGCGGCTGGCGGAAGGCGAAGCGGGGACGTCACCTCCTGCGCGCGGTGGCCGTCGCAAAGAACGGTCGCACCGTCTCGAGCACCGTCCACGTCCGCGCCTGCAAGTGAGCGATCAGCCGGTGGCGGTCGTGACGGGCGCCTCGTCGGGGATCGGCGCCGCCCTCGCACGCGGCCTCGCCGCCCGCCGCTTCCGGTGCGTCCTGCTCGCGCGCCGCGCCGACCGGCTGCAGGCACTCGCGGACGAGATCGGGGCCGAGTCGGAGCCCTGCGACGTCTCGGACCGGGCAGCGGTGGAGGAGACCGCCGCGCGCGTCCTCGAGCGGCATCCGCGGATCCGGCTCCTCGTCAACAACGCGGGCCTGCCGGGACGCGTCGGCTTCCTCGACGGCGACCTCGACGCGATCGAGCACGTCATGCGGGTCAACTACCTCGGCGGCGTGTGGTGCCTGCGCGCGTTCCTGCCGGGCCTGCGTGCCGCCGTTCCCTCCGACGTCGTGAACGTCGTCTCGGTCGCCGGCACCGTTGCCTTTCCGCCGAGCGGCCCCTACTCGGCGTCCAAGCACGCGCAGCTCGCCTTCTCGCGCGCGACGGCCGCCGAGCTGCGCCGGGAGGGGATCCGAGTCCACACGGTGAAGCCGGGATTCGCCGAGACGGAGGGCTTTCCGCAGTCGTGGCTGCCCCGGCCGGTGCAGCGGCTCGTGATCGGGCCCGAGGACGTCGCCGAGCACGTGCTCGCCTCGCTCGACCACGGCCGCGGCGAGACGACGGTCCCGCGCTACTACGCGCCTGCAGGCGTCCTCCAGGCGCTCCTGCCCAACGTCTTCGCGCGGGTACTGTCCCTACGTCGTGGTCCGGTCTAGTATCGGCGCGAGAGCGATGCCGGAGCAGACCGAGCCGACCACCGAGGATGTGATGGCCGCGGCCGAGTTCCGTGCTGCGCTCCGACATTTCCTGCGGCGAAGCGAGCGGATCGCCCGCCAGTCGGGTCTGACGCCGCAACGCCACATCCTGCTGATGATGATCAAGGGCGCACCCGACGGGAGCGAGCAGTCGACCGTGACGGAGCTGTCGGAACGGCTGCAGCTCGCGCAGAGCACCGTCACCGAGCTCGTCCGCCGCGCCGAGGAGGCGGGGCTCGTCGCGCGCGAGCAGTCGCAGAGGGACGCCCGCGTCGCGTACCTGCGGCTGACGGCCGAGGGCGAGCGGCGGCTCCTGCAGTCGTTCACCGCACTCGCGACCGAGCGCGAGCAGCTGCGCGACGCGTTCGCGCACCTCGACGGCGGCAGCGGCTTCTAGCAGGCGCGCTCGAGCAGGTACCAGCCGACCGTGGCGCGCTCCGCGCCGGCGGCCGCGGCGAGCGACTCCGCGCGGGCGCGGGGCTCGCCTGCACAGCCCGCGAGGTCGAGGTACGCGTCCAGGCGCCGCCGCTCCTCCTCGCGGCGGTCGCGAAGCAGCTCGAGCCCGTGCGCGGCGAAGAGCGTACGGAGCTCGGCGTCCGTGAGCAGGCGCTGGTGCGACGGGTCGCGAGCGCGCTCGAAGGCATGCAGCGCGTCCGCCCGCTCCGGGTCGTCCGGCGCGAGCTGATCGACGACGAGGACACGGCCTCCGGGTCGCGTCACCCGCGCGAGCTCGCTCACCACCTGTCCCGGCCGCTCGACGTGGTGGAGCGTCCGCTGCGTCCCGGCGAGGTCGAACGAGCCGTCCGGGAACGGCAGCGCGGTGCCGTCGGCCTCGAGGAACTCGACGTGCGCGCAGGCGGCCGCCCGCTCGCGGGCGAGCGCGAGGAGCTCCGGCACGGGATCGACCCCGACGACCTCCCGGACGAGCGGCGCGAGGGCCAGGGCGAGGGCACCGGCACCGGTGCCGACGTCGATCGCCCGCTCGTCGCCGCGCGGCACGACGAACTCCCGCACCTGCTCGGCGAGCCGCTCCGCCCGCGCGTCCTGCCGCGCCGCCATGCGGCCGGCGGTACGGGCGAACCTGTTACGAGAGGACAACGCGGCGGGCCCTGGCCGGATCGCTGTTGATCCCGCAGACGATCTCGTAGCCGATGGTGCCGGCCACGTCTGCGTGGCGCTCGGCGAGCACGCCGTGGCCGATCAGCGTCACCGGTGTCCCGACCGGGAGCTCGCGGTCGAGCTCGACGGCGACGGCATCCATCGAGACGGTGCCGACGATGCGGCGCGGCTCTCCGGCGACGCGTACCTCGGTGCCGGTCAGGTCGCGGCGGAAGCCGTCCGCGTACCCGACCGGAATGATCCCGATCCACGTGGGCCGCTCCGCGACGAACCGGCGCCCGTAGCCGGTGCTGAAGCCGGGCTGGAGGAGCCGTACCTGAGCGAGATGGCTCGTCCAGCCCAGCGCGGGCCGGAGCCCGTCCTCCGCCGGGTCGGTGCCGAAGGGCGAGATGCCGTAGAGCGCGATGCCGCAGCGCGCGGCGTCGAAGCGCGCGGTCGGGTAGCGGAGCGCCGCGGCGCTGTTCGCGATGTGCCGCGTGAGGTGCGAGTACGTGCGCGTGGCCTCGGCGAACCGCTCGATCTGCCACTCCGCGAACGCGGCGTCGGAGTCGGCGGTCGCGAGGTGGCTCATCAGCCCCACGACCTCGACGGGCGGGAGCGGCAGCTCCGAGAGCCCCCAGCGGCCCATGCCGGTGTCGAGCTTGAGGTGGACGCGGATCCCGTCGGGGATCTCGCCTCCCGAGACGACGAGCTCGAGCCGGGCGTCGCGCGCGTTCGCGACCTCGCGGCTGCTCGCGACCGGGCCCATCACGACGATCCGCGCCGCCGGCTGCTCCCGGCGCAGCTCGAGCCCCTCCGGGACGGTCGCGACGCAGAGCGCCGTCGCACCGGCTCCCAGCGCGGCACCGGCCACGTCGCCCGCCCCGTGCCCGTAGCCGTTCGCCTTGACGACCGCCCAGAGCTCCGCGCCGGCGACCGCGGCGAGCAGCCGGTGCGCGTTGGCGCGCACGGCCCCGAGGTCGATCGTGATCTCGCTCCGGTGCACCGTCAGCCCGTCCAGACGAGGCCGGCGACCGCGATTCCGA
Organism: Gaiellaceae bacterium; assembly: GCA_035643535.1. Classification (GTDB taxonomy): domain Bacteria; phylum Actinomycetota; class Thermoleophilia; order Gaiellales; family Gaiellaceae; genus Palsa-739. Next base: position 8,467 of record DASQQF010000084.1, on the reverse strand, counting down.
AGGCGAGCGCGATGCCGGCCGTGACCGGAGCGGCCGGCGCGCGCAGGCGCACGAGGGCGAGGGTTGCGAGCACCGCCGCGGGGACGACGAGGATGCCGATCGACGCGGCACCGAGACCGGCCCAGATCCAGAGCGTCGCCGCCGCCCAGCCGCCGGCGAGGCCGCCCGCGCGTCCCATTCGGCGCCCTGCGGCTCCGGCCGCCATCCCGGCAGCGGCGATCGAGGCGGCGACGAACGGGACGCGGCTTCCGGGCCGGTCGCCCTGCGTCGCGATCAGGGCGAGATAGACGCCGGTCACCGCGAGCGCGAGCACGGCGGCGGCGTACGCGGGAGGGAAACCGGCTCCCAGGCGGAGAGCGCGCATCTCGCGGCCAGCCTAGTCCGCCGGTGAGTTGCGGGTGCACCCGGCGAGGGCTAGCGGCAGCGCCTCGACGACGTCGCCTGCGACGAGCCCGTAGCGCCGGGAGGCGGCGCGGGAGGCGAGCTGCTGGGCCGCGCAGGCGGCCGCGGCGGCGCGCTGCGGCTCCATCCCCTTGGCGAGGAAGGCGGCCGTGACTCCGGTGAGGACGTCGCCGGTGCCCGCGGTCGCGAGCGACGGGAGACCGAGTGCCGACACGAGGACCCCCGCCCCGGGCGCGGCGACGAGCGAGTCCTCGCCCTTGAGCACGACGGCGCAGCCGAAGCGCTCCGCCGCCTCGCGCACCGACGCCAGCCGGTGCGCGGCGACCTCCTTCGACTCCCGGCCGAGCAGGCGCGCGAGCTCGCCCTCGTGCGGCGTGAGGACCCGCGGCGCGGGCCACTCCCCCGGCTCGAGCCCGTACAGCGCGTCGGCGTCGACCACCGCCGGCGCCTCGACCTCCTCGAGCAGGCGCCGCACGAGCGCCTTCGCCTCGTCGCCACGGCCCAGCCCGGGTCCCACGGCGAGCGCGCCCGCCCGCCCGGCCACCTCGAAGACCTGCTCGAGCGGGCGCTTCACCGCCTCGAGCACGAGCGTCTCGAGCACGGGAAGCGACTCCGCCGGCGCCGCCACGGTCACGTAGCCCGCGTCGGCGCGGAAGGCGGCACGTGCGGCGAGCGTGGCCGCTCCGGTCATCCCGCGCGAGCCGCCGACGACGAGGACGTGGCCGGCCGTGTACTTGTTGTCGCGGGCGGTGCGGCGCGGCACCTCGCCGAGGATCGCCTCGGTGACGAGCCGGTGCCCGGTCTCGGCGGGCTCGAGGCCGATGTCCGCGACCACCACCTCGCCGGAGTGGAAGCGGCCCGGCGCGACCGCGAGCCCGACCTTGTGCCCGTGCATCGTCACCGTGAGGTCCGCGCGGACGGCCGCGCCCGCGACCTCACCGGTCGACGCATTCACACCCGACGGGATGTCGACGGCGACGACGGGAACACCCGCCCCGTCGATCTGCTCGATCACGCGCGCCGTCTCCTCGCGCGGCGCTCCCTTCAGCCCCGTCCCGAGCAGCGCGTCGATCACGACGTCCGGCCGGTCGTCGACGAGCTCGCGGCCCTGCGCGCGCAGGACGTCGGCGGCAATTCGCCCGTCACCGCCGTTCGCACCGCCGCCGGCGTGGACAACGACGCGGCGCGCATCGGGAAAGCGGCGCATGAGCTCGAGCGCCACGGCCTCTCCCGCGCGCCGCATCATCGCCTCGACGTCGTGACCCGCCTCGGCGGCGCGCATCTCCTCGGCCGTATAGAGCGCCTCATCCATCCGAGGCGACCGCGACCGCCTGGGCGAGCTCGCGTGAATGCGTGATCGAGAGGTCGACCGCCACTCCCCCGAGCATGGTCGCGTGCGCTGCGAGCCGACCCGAGAGCCGCACCGACGGCTTCGGCCGGCCGACGATCTCGATCTCCTGCCACGCGAAGGCCCGGGCGACGCCGAAGCCGAGGGCCTTCCCGACCGCCTCCTTGCCCGCGAAGCGGCCCGCGTAGCTCTCCGCCGGGTTCGGACGCGAGTCGCAGTAGGCACGCTCGGCCTCGGTGAAGCAGCGCTCCCGGAACCGCTCGTAACGGGCGAGCGCCCGCCGGATCCGCTCGATCTCGATCAGGTCGGTGCCGACGCGCACCACTACAGATGCTCCTCGAGCCACTCCGGCAGGTGGGCGATCGAGGAGACGATGCCGTCCGGATGCACGCGCGACGCCTCGACCGCGTCCGGCCGGAACTTGCCCGTGCGCACGAGCACGGTTCGCATCCCGAGGCCGCGCGCGCCGAGCACGTCCGACTCGAGATCGTCGCCGACCATCCACGTCAGGCCCGGCTCGGCGTCGAGGGCGCGGCACGCGGCGTCGAAGTAGGCCGTGCTCGGCTTGCCGAGGACGGTCGCCTCCGTCTGCGCCGCGTACTCGAGGCCCGCGACGTAGCAGCCGGAGTCGAGCAGCGGCCCGCGCTGCGTCTGCCACCAGCGATTGCGGTGCAGGCAGTAGAGGTCCGCGCCGAACTCGAGCTCCGAGAACGCCCGCGCCAGGTTCATGTAGGAGAAGACGAGGTTCGTCTCCGGCGTCTCGTCCGCACCGCCGAGCAGCACCGCCTCGGCGCCCTCTCCGACGAGCTCGATCCCCTCGAGATCGCCGACGAGCGCGTGCATGACGAGCGCGAGCACGCGCCGCCCCCGCAGCGCCTCGACGGCAGCGTCGGCCGTCGTCTGGATCTCCGACGGATCGAGCTCGATCCCACCGTCCTGCAGCACGGTCGCGAGCTGCGTCTTCGAGCGCGTCGTCGAGTTCGTGACGAAGCGGAGCCGGTGGCCGTCGCGGCGCAGCCGCCGCACGGCGTCGGCCGCTCCCGGAATCGGCTGACCCGAGACGTGCAGAACCCCGTCCACGTCGAGCAGAATCGCCGCCATGGACGCCGAGTCTATTCGGGTCACGCGCTCGGTCGTGCTGCCCCTGTCGGAGGTGGAGTTCCAGGTCTCCCGCTCGAGCGGTCCGGGCGGCCAGCACGCCCAGCGCTCCGAGACGCGCGTCGTGGCCGTCTTCGCCGTCGAGTCGTCGGGCGCCCTCACGGACTTGCAGAAGCGGCGGGTGATCGCCCGCGCCGGCCCGGTGCTGCGCGCGGTCGCCCAGGACGAGCGCAGCCGCACGCGCAACCGCAACCTCGCGCTCGAGCGGCTGGTCGGGAAGCTCCGCGAGGCGCTCCGCGTCGAGCGGAAGCGCGTCTCGACGAAACCCTCGACAGCGGCGCGAGAACGCCGGCTCCAGGAGAAGAAGCGGCGTGGCGAGACGAAGCGCTTGCGGCGTCCGCCCGATTAGGCGCCGCGGGGCCGGGGCAGCAGGGCCACGTGGACGTCGTCTTCGACGCGATGGGGACGCTCTTCGATCCGGCGCCGCTGCGCGAACGGCTCGGAGCCCCTGTCTTCGAGGCGTGGTTCGAGCGGACGATCCACTCCGCAGCGACGCTCACCATCCTCGGCGAGTTCGTCCCGTTCGCGCAGCTGGCCCGCTCGACCCTCGCGACGACGACGGCCGTCCTCGGCCTCGACGTCGACGTCGACGCGGAGGCGACGGTCGGCGAGCTGCGGCGGCTGCCGCCCGCGCCCGACGCGCGCCGCGCACTCGAGCGCGTGCTGGAGCAGGGCGGCCGCTCCTTCGTCCTGACCAACGGCGGCCGGGAGGCCGGAGAGGAGCTCGCGGAGCGCGCCGGCTTCGGAGAGCTCGTCGAGCGCGTCTTCGGCGTCGACGAGGTCCGCGCCTACAAGCCCGACCCGCGACCGTACCGTCTCGTGCTCGACGCGCTCGACGGCCCGGCCGTGCTCGTCGCGACCCACGCGTGGGACGTCTCCGGCGCGGTGCGAGCCGGGATGCGGGGCGTCTGGGTCGACCGGACGGAGCAGAGCTGGCCGCTCCCCGACGGGCTCGTCCCCTGCGCAACGGCGCCGGGGCTCGTCGAGGCGGTCGAGCTCGCTACTCGACCGTGACCGTCTTCGCGAGGTTGCGAGGCTGGTCGACGTTGAGGCCGCGCAGCCGCGCGATCCGGTAGGCGAGCAGCTGCAGCGGGATCACCGCGAGCGGCGCCTGCAGGAAGTTCGGCGTCCGCGGCACGTAGATCACGTCGTCGGCATGGTGCTGGATGTCCTCGTTGCCGTCGGTCGCGATCGCGATGACGTGCGCCCCGCGCGCCCGCGTCTCCTGGATGTTCGAGACGATCTTGTCGTAGACGTGGATGTTCGTCGCGATCACGACGACCGGCGTCCCCTCGGCGAGCAGTGCGATCGGCCCGTGCTTCATCTCCCCCGCGGAGTACGCCTCGGTCGGGATGTACGAGATCTCCTTCAGCTTCAGTGCGCCCTCGAGGGCGACGGGGAGCCCGATGTGCCGGCCGAGATAGAGGAAGAACGGCTTGTCGTGGAACCGCTGCGCGATCGACTCGATCGGATGGTCACCGTCGAGGAACTCGTGCATCTTCTGCGGCAGCTCGTGCAGGCGGTCGAGGATGAAGTCGATCTCCTCCTGCGGCAGGGTGCGCCGGATCTCGCTGAGCTTGAGCGCGAGCAGGCTGAGCAGCGCGACCTGCGCGGTGAACGTCTTCGACGCTGCCACGCCGACCTCCATGCCGCACCGCGTGTAGAGCGTCGCGTCGACCTCGCGCGTGATCTGCGTCCCCATCAGGTTCGTGATCGCCAGCGTCCGCGCGCCGCTCTCGCGCGCGAGCTTGACGGCGTTCACGGTGTCGCGGGTCTCGCCCGACTGCGAGATCCCGATCACGAGCGTGTCCTTCGAGAGGACGGGGTTGCGGTAGATCCACTCGCTCGCGACATCGGGCTCGACCGGAATGCGGGCCCACTCCTCGAGGATGTAGCGGCCGACGACGCCGGCATGGTAGGCGGTGCCGCAGGCGACGATCACGATCCGGCGCAGGTTCCGGATCTCGAGCTCCGTCAGGCCGAGCGCCTCGAGCACGAGCTTGTGCCCGCGGACGCGGTCGCCGATCGTCTCCTGCACGGCCTCGGGCTGCTCGAAGATCTCCTTCAGCATGAACGTCTCGAAGCCGACCTTCTCGGCGCTCTCCTCGTCCCAGTCGACCTCCTGCGGCTCCGGGCGGGGGACCTCGGCGCCGTCGACGAGGAAGCGAACGCCCTGCGGCGTCAGCTCGATGATCTCGCCGTCGGCCGGGTGGAGCACCGTTCGCGTCTCGGTGAGGAACGCGGCGAGCGACGAGGCGAGGAAGTTCTCGCCTGTGCCGAGGCCGACCACGAGCGGCGTCTGGTGACGGACGCCGACGAGCAGGTCCGGGTGGTCGTGGTGGATCGCGACGATCGAGAAGTGGCCCTCGAGGCGGGTGTAGACGCGGGAGAGCGCCTGCGCGAGGTCGCCGTCGTACGCCTCCTCGAGCAGGTGGACGACGACCTCGGCGTCGGTCTCGGACGTGAACGTATGACCGCCGGCGACGAGCTCGTCCCGCAGCTCGACGTAGTTCTCGACGATGCCGTTGAGCACGATCGCGAGCCGGGCCGGGTCGCAGCCGGTCAGCGGGTGTGCGTTCTGCTCGGTGACACCGCCGTGGGTCGCCCAGCGCGTGTGGCCGAGCCCGTGGTGCGAGCGGGAGCCGTTCTCGCCCGCCGCGGCGACGAGGTTCTGGAGATTCCCGACGGCGCGGACGTAGTCGAGCCCGCCGTCTTCGCGGAGCGCGAGCCCGGCGGAGTCGTAGCCGCGGTACTCGAGCCGGCGCAGCCCCTCCAGAAGCAGCGGCTTCGCTTCCCGCGAGCCGACGTATCCGATGATCCCGCACACGCCCAAGCTCCTTTCCTCGCGGGCGGCAACTCCCCCTGGAAACGCGAAGAGCCCGGCCTCTCGACCCGGTCGCAGCGTCGCGGACGGGTCAGCCGAGCTCGCGTGTCACCAACGCCGCGATCCTACCACAGAGCTCCCGCGCGGCCTTCGCCGTCGCCGCCTCGGCGAGGACGCGAACGAGCGGCTCCGTTCCCGAGGGCCGGACGAGGACGCGGGCCTCGCCGTCGAGCTCGGCGTTGATGCGGTCGACGTCGGCGTGCAGCGCCTCGGGAAGCGGTCCCCGGTCCGCACGCGGCAGGTCCTGCTTGGCCTGCGGGAGCAGCGGCAGGACGCCGACGGCCTCCGAGAGCGTGCGGCCGGCGATCGCCCGGCAGAGGAGGAGTCCCGCCACGAGCCCGTCGCCCGTCACGTGCCCGTCGAGATAGATCAGGTGGCCGGACTGCTCGCCGCCGAGGAGCGCGCCCTCGCGGCGCAGGGCCTCGAGCACGTAGCGATCGCCGACGTCGGTCGTCACGACGCGGATCCCGTGCTCGGCCATCAGCCGGTGGAAGCCGAGGTTCGTCATCGCGGTCACCGCCACCGCATCGACGCCGAGGTGGAGGGCGAGCACGGCGAGGATCTGGTCGCCGTCGACGGGATCGCCGTGCTCGTCCACCGCGAGCATGCGGTCGCCGTCGCCGTCGAAGGCGATCCCGAGATCGAAGCCTCCGCCACGCACCGTCCGGGACAGGAGCGCGAGGTCCGTGGCACCGCAGCCCACGTTGATGTTCGTCCCGTCGGGGTCGTTCGCGACGGCCTCCACCTCCGCGCCGAGCCGCTCGAAGGCCAGCGGCGCGAGGCCGGCGTAGGCGCCGTTCGCGCAGTCGACGGCGATGCGGAGGCCCGCGAGATCTGCGGCGAACCGCTCGAGCACGTGCTCGAGGTAGCTGTCGGAGGCCACCTCGACCCGGTCGATCTCGCCGCCGCCCGGCGCCGGCGCGTCGAGGAGCGCCTCGATCTCCTCCTCGGCCGAGTCCGTCAGCTTCTGCCCGCCCCCGTCGAAGAACTTGACGCCGTTGTACTCGGGCGGGTTGTGCGAGGCTGAGATGACGACGCCCAAATCGAGGCGCAGCAGTGCCACGGCCGGCGTCGGCAGGACGCCGGCAAGCACCGCGACGCCGCCGGCGGAGGCCACGCCGCGCGCGAATGCCTCCTCGAGCTCCTCGCCCGAGGCCCGCGTGTCGCGGCCGACGAAGACGCGTCCCCGCCCCGACCAGAGCGCCGACGCCTTCCCGAGCCGCTCGACGAGGTCGACCGTCAGCGAGTCGCCGGCGATGCCGCGGACGCCGTCCGTTCCGAAGTACTGCCGCGCCACCGCGCGGAGGCCTACCGCTTCGAGAACTGCGGCGCCTTGCGCGCCTTGTGCAGGCCGGCCTTCTTCCGCTCGACCTGGCGCGCGTCCCGCGTGAGGAAACCTTCTCGCTTCAGCGGCACGCGCAGCTCGGGATTCGCCTCGACGAGCGCACGGGCGATCCCGTGCCGGACGGCGCCGGCCTGGCCGGTGAGCCCGCCGCCGTGGACGCGGACACGGAGGTCGTACTGCCCCTCGACACCCGCCACCTTGAGCGGAGACGTCACGATCGTCCGCCAGACCGCGCGCGGGAAGTACTCCTCGATCGTGCGGCCGTTCACCCAGGTCGTTCCGTCGCCGGGGCGGAGAATCACGCGCGCGACCGAGGTCTTGCGCTTGCCGGTGCCGCGGTACTGGGCGATCTGGCTCAACTCACTGCTCCCATTCTCAGTCGACGAGGTTCAGGGGCTTGGGATTCTGCGCCGCATGCGGATGCTCGGGGCCGGCGTAGATCTTGAGCTTGGTGATCTGCCGCGCGGCGAGGCGGTTCTTCGGAAGCATGCCGCGAACCGCGACGCGGAGCACCTCGCCGGGCCGCCGCTCGAGCTGCTCGCGGAGCGTGCGGCTGCGGAGGCCGCCGGGATAGCCGGAGTGCCGGTAATAGCGCTTCTGGTCGAGCTTGTTCCCGGTGACGGCGATCTTGTCGGCGTTCACGACGACGACGAAGTCGCCCGTGTCGACGTGCGGCGTGTACTGCGGCTTCCGCTTGCCGCGAAGCGTGTCGGCGATCTGCGTCGCGAGCCGGCCGAGTGTCTTCCCCTCGGCGTCGACGAGATACCACTCGCGCGCGATCTCTCCCGGCTTGGCGTTGTAGGTCTTCATGGAAAGGGACGGGCCGGTGCCCGCCGGCGGCGGATTGTAGCGAAAGCCCGTTGCAGCCCCAGCTCGAACTCGGCGGCTCCGCCGTGGGCCGGATGCCGGACGTACGGCGCGGCGACGGACGCCGCCGCGAGCCGCCCGACCGCGATCGGGGCCCGGCCTGCGACGAGCTCGCGCAGGAACGGCGCGGCCGCGTCGACCTCGGCCCTCGTCGGACGCCGGTTCGAGGTCGGCGTGCCGGGATGGGTCGGGACGACGTTCCAGAGCAGCACCTCGTTTTCGAGCCCGTGTTCCCGGAGGACGCGATGGACGATCGTGGCGCTCGCCTCGGCCGGACCGGCGCCGCTCAGCTGCCGCTCGGACGTGAACGGCAGGCCGCTGACGCGGGCGCCGCGGTAGCCGGCCGCCTCGCCGACGAGCACGACGCTCGCGTCCGCTCGGAGCGCGAGGTAGTCGCGGAGCCGCTCGCGTCGTAGCGCCGAGTCGGCGTACTGGTTGTAGGTGCTCCCGATCGGCGTGCCGG
>DASQQF010000083.1:0-2125 GCA_035643535.1 Gaiellaceae bacterium | reverse complement strand
GAATCCGTCGAGGGGCAGCGTCTGCTCGAGCGCTCCTTCCCCGCGGGCGCGAGCGCCCCGACCGTCGTCCTCGTCACCGAGCCGACCCGCACGGCCGCCGTCCGGGCGGCGGCGGCGAAGGCGCCCGAGGTGGCCGCGGTCGGGCCCGTCGAGACGGGGCCGCCGGGAGCGCAGTTCACGGTGACGCTGAGGGAGGATCCCTACGGCACGAGGGCGTTCGCCGACGTCACCACCCTCCGCGAGCGGCTCGGCCCTGTTGCCGGCGATGCCGTGCTCGTCGGCGGCCCGACCGCCCAGGAAGCCGACCTGCGCGCCGCCACGACGCGCGACACGAGGCTGCTGGTCCCGCTCGTGCTCGCGGTCGTGCTCGCGATCCTGATCGTGCTCCTGCGCGCGCTCGTCGCACCGATCCTCCTGATGGCGACCGTCGTACTCTCGTTCTTCGCCGCGCTCGGGTTCAGCGTCGTCCTCCTCCGCTGGCTGTTCGGCTTCCCGGGGGAGGATCCGAGCTACCCGCTGTTCGCGTTCATCTTCCTCGTGGCGCTCGGCGTCGACTACAACATCTTCCTGATGGCGCGCGTCCGCGAGGAGGCCCTCCGAGTGCCGACACGCGACGGGGTGCTACGGGGCCTCGCCGTCACCGGCGGAGTCATCACCTCCGCGGGCGTCGTCCTCGCGGGCACCTTCTCGGTGCTCGGCGTCCTCCCGCTCGTCGCGCTGACACAGGTCGGGTTCACCGTCGCGTTCGGTGTCCTCCTCGACGCGGCGATCGTCCGATCGGTCCTCGTGCCCGCCCTGGTCCTCGAGCTGGGTGAACGGACGTGGTGGCCGTCGCGTCTCTGGCGGGAGCGGACGCGGCGCGCGCCCGCTCCTGCGACCTGATGCGGCAGCGTGTGCGCCGGGCGCCTGCGACGGGCGGGCTCATTCCCTCCCGGTGCTGCGCCTCCTCGCGGCGGCGAGGTACTGCTCGTACTTGCGCTCCTCGAGCCCGCGCCCGTCGATGTAGTAGGCGAGCGCGTGGAAGGTCAGAGCGAAGCCCCAGACAGCGGTGATCCAGAAGGCCCAGTCGAGCCCTCCGCCGGCGAGCGTCAGGTCGAGGAGCCAGAAGAACGCGTTGACGAGGAGAAAGGCACCGGCATGCCAGAGCAGTCCCGAGAAGTACCTGGCCCGCCGTCGAGCCCGGGCCTCGGGCGTCCGGGTCCCGGTGCCCGCACCGAGAGTGGACATCCGTCCCCCTTTTCCGTTCCTCCAGCATCGGGCTCACCGCGCCCTCGCGGGATCGGGCGTGCCACCCATCTTCGGCGGCGGGACGCGCGGACGCCTAGCAGCCCGTCCGCGGCGGTAGGTCGCCAGGCACGTCCTCGAGATCGACGAACTCGGCGGCGAATCGGGCGAAGCGCTCGATGTCGGCGCCGTTGCTGGCGATACCGAGCGAGGCGCGAACGGCGCCGCCCGACGGCAGCCCGATCGCCCGTACGTAGTCGTCGAGTGTCATGCCCTCACCGAACTCGCCGCCGACGAGCGTCTCGCGCGAGATCGTGAAGGCGACCTCGCCCGCGCCCGGGTTGCAGAAGCAGCCGGTGCGCAAGGAGATCGAATGCCGTTGCGCGACTCGGTCGACGTAGCGCTCGTCGACGATGCGGCCGTCGGGATGGAGGAAGTTGAACGCCACCGTCGCGCCCCGCCGCTCGCTGCCGGTCGGGCCGTACACGACCGCTGCCGGGGCACCGCCGCTGTGCTGCAGACGAACGAGTACACGCAGGAGCTGCTCGGCGAGCATCTGCACGTGCGCGTGGATCCGATCGATCCCGATGCGTTCCAGGTAGTGCAGGCCGATCTCGACGGCGGGCAGGTTGAGGAAGTCGACGGTCCCGTCCTCGAAGCGCGCGGGCCCGGGGGCGGACTGGTACCACTCGCGCTGGACGAAGGCGGCGAGGATCGTGCCGCCCGAGAACCAGGGGCGCTCCAGCCGGGCGAGCGCCTCGCGGCGTGCGATCAAGGCGCCGACGCCGGTCGGCCAGCCGAACAGCTTGTAGAAGGAAAGCGCGACGAAGTCCGGCCGGACCTGCGAGAGGTCGAGCCGGTTCGTGGGCACGAAGGCGGCGGCGTCGAGGAGCACGTCCCA
>DASQQF010000082.1:0-13197 GCA_035643535.1 Gaiellaceae bacterium | reverse complement strand
GTCGTAGCGCTTGTCGCAGAAGTTCGTGTTGTTGTTGCCCGAGTTGCACGTCCAGAGCTCGAGGAAGTTCATCGGGTCGACGTAGTCCCCGATCCAGCCCAGCCGGTAGGTGTCCACCGAGTTCGACGGCGGCGGGCCGAGGAACTCGAGGTACTGCGCCCACTCCTGGGACTTGATCGTCGTCGAGATACCGAGCTTCTTCCACATCGACTGCACCGCCACTGCGATCTCCTTGTGGCCCGGCGCGTCGTTGTGGTACAGGGTCACCTTCATCTTCGGGTTCACGGCCTTGGCCATGTACTCCTTCGCCTTCGCCAGGTCGGCGCGGACCGGCAGGAAGCTCTGCTCGATCACGTCGAAGCCCGGCATCCCCTCCGGCACCATCCCGGTCGCCGGGATCTGGTCCGCCTGGGCGACGTTGTCGATGAGCGACTGGCGGTCGATCGCGAACGCCATGGCGCGCCGCTGGTTCAGGTCGGGGATGTTCTTCAGGTTGAAGCCGTAGTAGTAGGTGCCGAGCGCCGGGTAGCTCTCGTATTCCGGCAGCTGCTTCAGCCGCGGCATGTCCTGGGTCGGCAGGCCCGCCCCGTCGAGCACGTCGACCTCACCGGCCTCGAAGGCCTGCACGCGCGTGGTGCCGTCGACGATGATCTTGCCGTCGACGCGGTCGAGGGCGACCTGGTCGGCGTTCCGCCAGTCCTGGTTCTTCACCAGCGTGAGCGTCGCGTCGTGCTGCCAGCCGGCGAGCTTGAACGCCCCGTTCGTGACGATGTTGCCGGGCTCCGTCCACTTGTCGCCGTATTTCTCGACCGTCGCCCGGTGCACGGCGAGGAACGAGTGGTGGGCGGCCTGCTGGATGAACCACGGCTGCTCGGAGGTGAGCCGCACCTCGAGCGTCCGGTCGTCGAGTGCCTTCACGCCCACCGCGTCGCGGAGGGTGTCGCAGTTCGACTTGCACTGGTTGTACTTCTCGGCGCCGACGATTCCGTACAGCTGGTACGCATAGTCGGCGGCGAGCGCCGGCGAGAGCGTCCGCTTCCACGAGTACTCGAAGTCGCCGGCCGTCACCGGGTCGCCGTTCGTCCAGCGGCCGTCGTCGCGCAGGTGGAACGTGACGACCTTTCCGTTCACGTCCCAGCTCTTCGCCAGCGCCGGCACCGGCTCGAGGTTGGGCCCGAGCCGCACGAGCGGGTCCATGATGTTCAGGAGCACGTTCGACGAGGTCGTGTCCGTCGCGAGACCCGGGTCGAGCGACGGCGGCTCCGCCCCCCACGCGATCGTCAGCACCTGCTTGGCGGCCGGCTTCCCGGCGGCTTCGCCGGTCGTGGAGCCGCCGCCTCCGCCGCACGCGGCGAGCGCCGCCACGACGGTCGCCGCGACCACCACCGCAGCCGCGACCATCCCTCTCGATCGCTGTCGCATGTCATGCCTCCTCTACGGTCGGTGATGCGGGTGTGCGTCAATAGTCGTGCGGGTCCCGCCGCGCAGCCATGGAGGCGGGCACTCATATCGCCGCCCCTCAGATGGGGTCGGCCCCCGATGGCGGTCATGTCTGCGAGCCGCCACGCTTCGATCGAGGCCGGCGGCGACCCCCGGCTCGTAGCGGAAGCGCACGGCCGTGGTCGTCGCCGACCAACCGACCCCGATCCCGGTCAGGAGCTCGCTCGTGGCGACGACGAAGGAGACACGGCCAGTGCGCACTGCCGAGTCGGTCTTCGCTCGGGTCGTCGTGGGCGTCGACGGCAGCGCGCAGGGCTTCGAGGCCTGCAGGCAGGCGGCGCGGCTCGCGCCGCCGGGCGCGCTGCTCGAGGCGGTCGCGGTCGTCCACCTCTCCGACGCCGTCCACGCGGCCTTCAGGGCCGCCGAGGTGGCCGACGAGCTCGGCCTCGCCGCCGACAGGGCGCTCGACCGGGCCGCACGGATCCTCGGCGAGACGGCCGAGACGAGATTCGTCAACGGTTTCGCCGTGACGGCGCTGATCCGGGAGATCGAGGCGACCGGCGCGACGCTCGTCGCCCTCGGCTCCCACGGCCACAGGCGATCCGCCGAGATGCTGCTGGGAGGTGTCTCCGGCGACATGCTCCACCAGGCGCCCTGCTCGGTCCTGATCGCGCGGCGGCCGGCCGGCGAGACTGTCGAGCGCGTCTTCCCGCGCTCGATCGTGGTCGGAGTCGACGGCTCACCGGAGGCGGCGCTCGCGCTGGCTGCCGCCGCCGAGCTCGTGGAGCGGCTCGGCGCGCGGCTGCGCGTGGTCGTCGCCGCCGGCGGCAAGGGCGTGAACCTCTCGGAGGCGCGGGCACAGGCGCCCGGGCTCGACGAGGTGCCGGGACGGCCGGTGCCGGCGCTCGTCGAGGCGGCGCGCGCGGCCGATCTGCTCGTCGTCGGCAGCCGCGGCCTGCACGGCTTCGCCGCACTCGGCAGCGTGTCGGAGCGCGTCGCCCACGAGGCGTCTTGCTCGGTGCTCGTCGTGCGGCATGCGGGCGCCGCAGGCGGCGCCCACCTGTTGCGAGGCTGAGAGATGAGCTCGAGCATCCGGCTGGGACGGATCGCGGGCGTCGAGATCGGCATCAACTGGAGCTGGCTCGTCGTCTTCGCGCTGATCGCCTGGTCGCTCGCCGCCGGCATCTTCCCCGACCAGAACCCGGGGCTCTCCGACTCCACATACGTGGCGATGGCGCTCGTCGCGGCCCTCCTCTTCTTCGCGTCGCTGCTCGCACACGAGCTCGGGCACGCGACGCGCGCCCGCCGCGAGGGGATGGCCATCGACGGGATCACCCTCTGGCTGTTCGGCGGCGTTGCCCGCTTCAAGGGGATGTTCCCGAGCGCGGGCGCCGAGCTGCGGATCGCGCTCGCCGGGCCGGCGGTCTCGCTCGCGATCGGGGCCGCCTGCGTCCTGGCAGCGTGGGGGATCGCCCTGCCGGAGGCGGTGGACGGGGTGCTCGCGTGGCTCGGCTACATCAACCTGGTCCTGCTCGTCTTCAACCTGCTGCCGGCGCTGCCGCTCGACGGAGGACGGGTCCTGCGTGCGCTGCTCTGGCGCGCGAAGGGGGACTTCGCGTGGGCTACGAGCGTCGGCGCGGAGATCGGCCGCGGCTTCGCCTTCCTCTTCATCGCCGGGGGCGTGCTCCTCTTCGTCTTCCAGGGCTCGTTCAGCGGCGCCTGGCTCGCCTTCATCGGCTGGTTCCTCCTCGAGGCCGCCGGCTCGGAAGCTCGCTACGTCGCGGCGCGACAGGCGCTCGGCGACCTGCGCGTCGGCGATCTGATGGCCCACGAGCCGGTCTCGGTTCCGGCCGGCTACTCGCTCGGCCGCTTCATGGACGAGGTCGCGTGGAACCGCCGTTACACGACGTATCCGGTCGTCGACGACGGGAAGGTGCTCGGGCTGCTCGCCTTCCGGTGCGTCGCCGCCGTGCCTCGCGCCGAGTGGGACGAGAAAACCGTCGTCGACTGCATGATCCCACGCGAGCGCGTCCCGTCGCTGCGTGAGGACGAGCCTGCCGTCGAGGCCCTCGCGAACCTGTCGCAGGGCGAGGTCAACCGCGGCGTCGTGCTCGAGCACGACGAGCTCGTCGGCCTCATCTCGATCAGCGACCTCGCCCGCGCGCTCGAGGCCCGGCCGAGGCGCGCCCGGTTCTAGGGCCCGTCGGCGGGAGTACGCTGGGTCCGTGGCTTCCGCCCATGGCAACGAGGGCAGGACCGCGTCGAGACCGGGACGAGCGAGAGCGCGCGCCGAGGCGTCGAGGCTTCCGGGCCGGAACGGCCACCTTCCCGCGCGGCGCTTCGGTCCTTCGCGGCTCCTGCGGCCCCGCCGGGTCTCGCTCTACATCAGGGTCGTCTTCGTCAACGCGGCGATCCTGCTCGCGGCGACGGTCCTGCTCGTCGTCACGCCGGCCACCGTCTCCTTCCCGGCCCGCGTCGACCAGGGGGTGATCCTCGCGGGAGGCCTGATCGTGCTGATCGTCGCGAACGCCGTGCTGGTGCGGATCAGCTTCCGGGGACTCGCGGGGCTCGTCCAGCGGATGGAGACGTTGGACGTGCTCCAGCCGCGCCAGCGCCTCCCCTCGCTCGGCGGGCCCGAGACGCGTGCGCTGATCGACGGCTTCAACACGATGCTCGACCGGCTCGAGGAGGAGCGGCGGCGCAGCGCCCGCCGCGCGTTCTCCGCGCTCGAGGGGGAGCGGCGCCGGGTCGGGCAGGAGCTCCACGACGAGATCGGGCAGCGACTCACCGGCATCCTGCTGCAGCTCGCGCACGTGGCCGACGGCGCTCCCGAGCCCGTTCGGGAGCGTCTCGCCGCCGCGCAGACCCAGACTCGCGCAGCGCTCGACGAGGTCGGGGCACTCGCCTGGCAGCTGCGGCCCGGCGTTCTCGACGACCTCGGGCTCCTCCGGGCGCTCGAGGCCGTGGCGCAGGCGCTCGGAGAACGGTCCTCGCTGCGGATCGAGCTCGACCTGCCGGCCTCGCTTCCCGAGCTGCCGGACGAGGTGGAGCTCGCCCTCTACCGGATCGCGCAGGAGAGCCTCAACAACGCGATCCGCCACGCGGATGCCGACCGCGTCGCGCTCGAGCTGCACGAGGACGAGCACGGCCTCTCGCTGGAGGTCACCGACGACGGTCGCGGCCTCGACGTCCCGGGGACTCACACCGAGGGCCCGGGGCTGCGCGGGATGCGCGAGCGGGCGCTCCTGATCGGTGCACAGCTGAGGGTCGACTCCCCGTTCGGCCGGGGTGTCAGGGTGCGGCTCGACGTCCCGCGTGAGAGGCTCGGCGACTGACGATGCCGATTCCGTTCCCCGCCCGGATCCTGATCGCCGACGACCACGCGGTGGTGCGGGAGGGGATCAAGGCGATGCTCGAGAAGGAGCCCGACCTCACGGTGGTCGCGGAGGCCGAGGATGGGCTCGAGGCCGTGCAGAAGGCGACGTCGGAGGACGTGCACCTGGCCGTGCTCGACGTCGCCATGCCCGCACTGACCGGGTTGCAGGCGGCGCGCGAGATCGCCGCGCGCCGACCCGACCTGCCGATCCTGATCCTCTCGATGTACGACCGTGAGCAGTACTTCTTCGAGGCGCTCGCGGCGGGCGCGTCGGGATACGTCCTGAAGCGCGAGGCGGACCGGGACGTCGTCGAGGCGTGCCGTGCGGCGCTGCGCGGCCAGCCGTTCGTCTATCCGAAGGTGATGAGCGCGCTCATGCAGCGCTATCTCGAGCGGACGGCGCGCGGCGAACGTCCGGGGCGCGGCCCGCTGACGCCGCGCGAGACCGAGGTGGTGAAGCTGATCGCGGAGGGCCGCACGTCGCAGGAGATCGCCGAGCTGCTGGTGATCAGCCCCAAGACGGTGGAGCGACACAGGGCGAACGTGCTCGAGAAGCTCGGCATGCGCGACCGGGTCGAGGTCACGCGCTATGCGATCCGCGAGGGTCTCGTCGAGCCGTGACGGCGGCTACGCGCCGAGCTCGCGGGCGAGCTCGTCCGCCCAGCGCCTGACCTCGTCGGAGTCGCAAGCACCGCCGCCCTGCTGGCCCGCGCGGCCGGGCTCGACGGGGAAGTGGGCCGTCGTGACGGGCTCGACCTCCGGCGCGTCCGCGAGGGCACGCGCGATTGCGCCGTCGCGCCGATCGGCTGCGTGGCGCTCGGTCGTGAACACCGCCACGGGGAGACGGCCGAGCGTCGTGTGGTGCCGCTGCAGGAAGCGGCGCGCCTCGCGATGCCAGCGGCCGAGGCGCGTGGGGCCGCCGACGACGATCGCGCCGTAGCGGTCGAGCAGTTCGACCCGCCCGGCCGGCATCACGTCGACGGCGAGGCCGTGCGACGCGAGCACGTCGGCGACGAGCTCGCCGACGCGCCCCGCGGGCCCGTGCCGTGACGCCTGGACCACCAGTACCGAACGCCTCATCGGAAGAACATCCTCTGCTCGGTCCCAGTCAACCGTCCTCGCCCGCCGCCGGCCATGCGTATCGGCCTCCATCTTCGGGCCAAGATGGAGGCCCGCACCCATCCCGGACGGGCCGTCGAGCAGCGATCGTGAAGGCTCGCAGCTGGATCCCCTTCCAGGAGGTGACCCCCTCATGAGCGCGCAGACACAGCCTCGGGAAACGGTGTTGACCCGCGACGGTTACGAGGCTCTCCGGGCCGAGCTGGCCGAGCTGACGCTCGACGGGAGGTCGCGCGTCGCCGACGAGCTGCAGCAGGCACGGGGGCTGGCCGGCGACCTCGAGGACAACGTCGAGCTGCTCGAGGCACGGCGCGAGCAGGAGCGGCTGGAGGGGCGGATCGCCGTGCTCGAGAGCGTGCTCGGCGACGCGCGCGTGATCGAGGAGTCCGAAGCGGTGCCGGGGGTCGCCGGCGTCGGGTCCGAGGTAGAAGTCGACGACGTCGACAGCGGCGCGCACCAGGTCTTCCGGCTGGTGGGCTCGCCGGAGGCGGCACCGGTCGAGGGGCGGATCTCGGTCGAGTCTCCGGTCGGCCGCTCGTTGCTGGGACGCCGGAGCGGCGACCTGGTCGAGGTCGAGACACCGAAGGGTGGCAGGCGCCTGCGTGTGACCCGTGTCCGTGCTGCGCGACGGAGGCCGGCGGCCCGACCGCGAGCGTTGGGAGGGCGTGCGTGAGAGCGGAAAGGCCGGCAAGGCGTCGCGACTTCCGCTGCGCGCGCTGCGGCTACGGGATCAGCGTCGCCGCGCGGCCAGGGCGCTGTCCGATGTGCGGTGCCGGCTCGAGCTGGCAGGCGGTCGCCGGGCGGCGCGGGCACGCAGCGGCGGTCGGCTAGAGACGCCGCGCAACGGCCTTGGCGAGCTCTGTCGCGGCGGCCGGGGCGACGGCCAGGCCGAGCACGACGCCGAGCTGCGGGAGCCCGAGCGCGACCGTCCCGAGCGGCGCCTGGAGGCCGGGCAGATAGACGGCCGCGACGACGACGAGCGCCGAGAGGGCGACCCCCGCCGCGAGGTAACGGTTGCGGGCCGAGCACCACGCCGGTCGTAGTCCTGAGCGGAGCGAGTAGACGAGCGCGAGCTCGGCGAGCGCGATCGTGGCGAAGGCCATCGTCTGCTGCTCGCCGCCGTCGTCGCCGAGCAGGAAGGCTGCGATGGCGGCTCCGCCCACGAGCGCCCCGATTCCGGCGAGCGCGACCCAGACACGTGTGCCGAAGAGCCGGCGGCCGCGGTCGGGCGGCCGGGTCATCGTGTCGGGCGAGGGCGGGTCGCGGGTCAGCGCGACCGCCGGGAGCCCGTCGGTGAGGATGTTGACGAGCAGCACCTGCACGACCGTCATCGGGATCCCGAGCCCGGCGGGGATCGTGGCGGCGAAGAGCGCGACCTCGCCGAGGTTGGCGGAGAGGAGGAAGGCGACGAACTTGCGGATGTTGTCGGCGATAGCCCGGCCTTCGCGGATCGCGGAGACGATCGTGGCGAAGTCGTCGTCGGTGAGGACGATGTCCGCCGCCTCGCGGGCCGCCTCCGTGCCCGAGCGACCCATCGCGATCCCGACGTCGGCGCGACGGAGGGCGGGGGAGTCGTTGACCCCGTCGCCGGTGACCGCGACGACCTCCCCACGGGCCTGGAGCGCCTCGACCAGCCGGAGCTTGTCGGCGGGGGTGATGCGCGCGTGGATCGCGCTCTCGGGGAGCGAGAGCTCCTGCCCGATCGCCTTCGCGGTCGCCGGGTGGTCTCCGGTGAGGATGTCCACCCGCAGCCCTGCGGCGAGCGCCTCGCTCACGGCGTTGCCAGCGTCGGGCCGCAGCGGGTCGTGCAGCGCGACGAGGCCGACGAGGTCGAGGTCTCGCTCGAGGTCGTCCTCGTCGCCGGCGAGGCGCCGCTCGGCGACGGCGAGAACCCGAAGCCCCTCGGCTGCCCACGCCTCGGCAGCTTCCTGCAGCGGCGGACGTTCCGCGGGCTCGCGCGAGAGGCCGAGGATCACCTCCGGTGCGCCCTTCGCGTACGCAGACAGCCCCTGCGGCCCGGCGTAGACGACGGTCATCCGCCTGCGCTCGGCATCGAACGGAAGCTCCCGCACGAGCTCGGCGTCGGGGAGGAGGGCATCGCCGCTCAGGCCTTGTGCGTGGGCCGCAAGGACGATCGCCCCGTCCACGGGATCGCCGACGGCACGCAGGCCCGCCTCGTCCTCCACGATCCGTGCTGTCGACGCCAGCGCAGCCGCCGAGACGACGGCCGCCTCGTCTCTTCCCTGCGCCGGACGGACGGCGGCGAGGCGGAGCCGGTTCTCGGTCAGAGTGCCGGTCTTGTCGGAGGCGACGACGGTCGCGCTGCCGACCGTCTCGACGGCGTCGAGACGGCGGACGATCGCGCGCCGCTCGGCCATCGCGCGCGCGCCGAGCGCGAGTGCGATCGTGACGGTCGCGGCGAGGCCCTCCGGGACGGCGGCGACGGCGACCGACACCCCGACCAGGAACGCCTGCTCGAGTGTCTCGCCGCGCGCCAGCATCGCGCCGCCGAGACCGAGCGTCACGCCGGCGCCGACGACGACCATCAGGCGCGTGAGCCCGGCGACGCGCCGTTGCAGCGGCGTGGGCGGCGGTTTCGCACCGGCGGTGAGGCCCGCGATCGCTCCGAGCTCGCTCGACGGGCCCGTCGCCGTCACCAGGCCGAGGCCGCGTCCGCGCGTGACCGCCGTGCCGGCGAACACCATCGACGTTCGCTCCGCGAGCGCCGCGTCGCGCGTCGTCGGCTCGGCAGACTTGTCGCTCGGGACCGACTCGCCCGTGAGCAGCGACTCGTCGGCGGCCAGCCCGTACGCGTCGACGACCCGCGCGTCCGCCGGAACGCGCTCGCCCTCGCGCAGGACGACGAGGTCACCCGGCACGACCTGCTCGACCGCGACCTCGCGCTCGCGTCCCGAGCGAATGACGCTGGCGTGCCGCTCCAGCGACTCGCGCAAGGCGAGCACCGCCCGCTCGGCACCGGCCTCCTGGACGAACCCCAGGACCGCATTGAGCACGACGATCGCGCCGATCACCGCGGCCTCGATCCGGTCGCCGATCGCGGCGGACACGGCGGCCGCCGCGACGAGCAGCAGTACGAGCGGGTCGGCGAACTGTCGCGCGACGATCGCGGGGTATGGGGGGCGGCGGCTGCGCTCCAGGCGGTTCGGGCCCCCGGCCTCGAGCCTCGCCTGCGCCTCGCCCTCGTCGAGGCCGGCGGCGACGTGCGAGTCGAGCGCCGCGGCGACACGCTCGACTGCGGCGGCGTGCGGGTCGTCGAGGGGAGCGACCCGGACCTGCTCCCGGGTCGCCGGCCGAGTCGCGATGTTCATGCGAGGACGACGATCGGACAGGCGTCGGCGGGAGCCGCCTCCGGCACGCCCGCGCGGAAGATGTGGGGGAGCAGCCCGCTGTGCCGGCTCACGACGAGCAGGCCGGCCTCCCTGCGGAGCGGCGGGCTCGCCTGCACGTCGACGAACACGAGGCCGACCTGCAGCCGCGCGGCGAGGTCGGTCGCCACCCGCACGGCGTGCGGTGACGCCGGGCCCCCGTTCACACCGCAGACGACGTAGCGGACCGGGGTCAGGTGGGGCAGCCCTCCCGCGCTCGAAACGACCACGACGGGCCGGTCGGTCGCGGCAACGATCTCACGCGAGACACTGCCGACCAGAGAGCCTGCGAACGAGCCGTCGCGGGGCGAGCCGACGACGATCAGGTCGGCGTCGAGCTCCTCGGCGACCTCGGCGACGGCGGTGGCCGGGTCGCCGACGAGCGCCCTGCGCCGGGCGGCTCCGAGGTCGAGCCGCTCCGCGATCGTGCGCAGAACGGAGCTTGCCGCCTCACGGAGGTGCGCCCGCTCCGGGGTCCTCGAGGAGCCGGCCGGAAGGCCGCCGTCCCCTGGCAGCGGCGGCGGGGCGGCGCAATGGACGAGCACGAGCTCGTCCACGAGACGCTCCGCGAGCTCGCGCGCCACGGCCGTCGGGCGCTCCGCCTCCTCGACTCCCGCCACCGCGCAGACGATCGCCCGTCGCTGGGATCGGCCTTGCGGCCGGCGGGCAGCAAGAGCGCGCCCGACAGGCTGGCGGGGCATGCGAGCTCCTTCCGGTCGGCTCGTGGAGAGCGTCGCATCGACGCTGCTGGTCCGCCATACGGGCACGCCACCATCTCCGGCGGCCGGTGGGGGCCGGCCTCGACGATGGGGTCTGCGCCCCATCGTTGCCGCGACGCGTCTGCGTGAGAGTGGTGTGGTGGGAGGCTCTCCCGCCTGAAAGGAGGCGTGGCATGCTGCAGGAGGTCGACGAAGCCGGCGAGCGGAAAGTCGCCCCCGGGCGGCTTCGTGCCGCGGCGCGGGCGGTTCGCCACGTCCAGAGGATCGCGCTTCTCGAGCGAGAGCTCGCGGGTACCGAGCTCCGGCGGAAGGGGGCGCGCGCAGGAGCGGCTGCGGCGACCGCGGCTGGTGCTGCCGCCCTCGCCCCGTTCGCGGTCGGTCTCGCCCTCGCGGCGATCGTGACGGCGCTCGCGCTCGCGGTCGCCCTGTGGCTGGCGCTCCTGATCGCGCTCGCCCTCGTGCTCGCCGTCGTCGCGGCGCTCGTCCTGCTCTCGCGGAGGCTCGCCGGCGGATCGCGCCCGTTCAGGCCGGAGCGTGCGCTCGAAGAGGCCCGGTTGCTGAGGGAGGCGGTGCGGCGTGGCAACGGAACGTGATCGGCGCGACGAGGCGAAGATCCGCGACGAGCTCGCCGGCGAGCGCGAAGGGCTGACGACGGCGCTCGACGAGCTGCTCGAGGGAAGGCGTCCGGGGAGGAGGGCCGTGTGGCTGGTCGCGCTCGCGACGATCGCGCTGGTATCGGCCACGCTTCGCCGCCGTCGGCGTGGCGGGCGGCCAACCCAGCGGAGGCCTATGCGCGTGGCGCGTTTCGGCGCCGTGTCGCCCGGACGCGTGCCGCATGGAGCCGCTCGAGCACCCGGGAGAGCAGGCGCTCGGCCCAGGCGAACTCGAGAGCGAGCATCGTCAGCCCGGCGCCGGTGACGAGCAGCCCGGGACCGGGCAGGACGAGCATCGCGAGGCCGGCGAGCAGCACCGCGACGCCCGCGATCGCGACGATCACGCGGTAGAGCACGCCGCGCCGGCGGTGCCGGATCCTCCGCTCGACCAGCCGGTCGGCAAGACGGGGGCCGGCCTTGGCCGCCGGCGCGTATACGGTCTCGCGTTCGGACATCCACGAGAGCATGAGGGCGCCGCGCGTCGGTGGCCATGGGGGACGGAACCCATTCCGCGCAAGCGACCGGGTCAAGCGCCGATGAGTGCCGCCACGGATGGCGTCCGCGCCGCCACCGCGCGAAGCTCGATGCGATGGATGCCCCACGTCGCATCCGCCTCGTCCCCCTGGCCGCCGCGATCGTGGTCGCCGCCGTGCTGATCGGCCTCGTCGGCTGCGGCGGAGGCCGACGATCCGCCGCCGACACGGCCGTCGGAGCGGCGACGACGACGGGCGTCGCGTCGGCGCCGGCACTGCAGCAGCAGTTCGTCCGGATCGTCCGCGCGACGAGCCCGTCGGTCGTCCAGATCGAGAGCGCGACGGGACTCGGGTCGGGCGTCGTCTACGACCGGAGCGGTCACATCGTCACGAACGCCCACGTCGTCGGCTCCGACGAGAGCCTGCGGGTGACGCTCCACGACGGACGGAGTGCGGAGGCCACGCTCGTCGGCCGCTACGTCCCGGACGACCTCGCCGTCGTGCACATCGGGCTCTCGGGCCTCCGGCCCCTGCCGCTCGAAGCGTCGTCCGCCGTGAGGGTCGGAGACATCGTGCTCGCGATCGGCAACCCGCTGGGCCTGCGGAGCAGCGTGACGGAGGGGATCGTGAGCGCCGTCGGTCGCACCGTCTCGGAGCCGAACGGGGCGGTCCTGCCGAACGTCGTCCAGACGAGCGCGCCGATCAACCCCGGCAACAGCGGCGGCGCGCTCGTCGACCTCGAGGGCAAGCTGGTCGGCGTCCCGACGCTCGGCGTGGAGGGCGGCAACGGGATCGGCTTCGCGATCGCGACGGACCGTGTGAGGCTCGTCGCCGACCAGCTGATCGAACACGGGCGCGTCCTCGACACGGGCCGGGCCTACCTCGGGATCCGCCTGGCCGCGCTCGCCGACGAGCGAGGGGCGCTGGTCGCGGACGTCGTCGCCGGCGGCCCCGCGGCTGCGGCAGGCATCCGGCCGGGAGACGTCGTCACCGCGCTCGCGGGCCGGGCGACTCCCACCGCCGCGGACCTACTGTCGGCCCTCGCCGCGAAGCATCCGGGCGACCCGGTGGCCGTCCGGCTGACACGGGACGGGACCACGCGTGAGGTGACCGTGACGCTGGGCGAGCTCCCCGCGTCTCAGGGCTAGTAGACGAATCACGGTCCGGGCCACATGGAGAGCCGCACGGATGGTCGCGCGGCGACTCTCGCGTGAGGCTGGACACGAGGCGAGGCTCCTCGTCGTCTCCGAGCCGAGAAGGAGGTTCTCCCATGCAGGCGACAATGCAGTCCGCACCCGCGCCCTACCCGGTGCACGTCGAGGGGCACCTGGAGCGGCCGTCACGGTGGTTGTGGCTGGTCAAGTGGCTGCTGGCGCTGCCGCACTACGTGGTGCTGGCGTTTCTGTGGCTGGCGTTCGCGCTGCTTTCGGTGGTGGCGTTCCTGGCCCTGTTGTTCGGCGGCCGCTATCCGCGCGGGATCTTCGACTTCAACGTCGGCGTGTTGCGCTGGACGTGGCGTGTCGCCTTCTACGCGTATTCGGCGAACGGCACCGACCGCTACCCGCCCTTCGCGCTCACGGACGTCCCCGACTATCCGGCGCGGCTGGAGGTCGCGTATCCGGACGACCAGCGGCACGGCTTGCCGCTGATCGGCTGGTGGCTCCTGGGGGTGCCCCAGTATCTCGTTGCCGGGATCTTCGCGGGCGGCGGCGTGGCCGGCTGGCGGGCGAGCGAGGAGCACTGGTCCTGGTCGTTCGGGTCCGGCGGCCTGATCGGCCTGCTCGTGCTGGTGGCGGTGGTCGTGCTGCTGTTCCGCGGTGTCTACCCCCGCTCGATCTTCGACCTCGTCCTCGGCCTCAATCGCTGGGTGATCCGTGTCGGTGCCTACGGGGCGCTGCTGACGCGCGAGTACCCGCCCTTCCGGCTCGACGTCGGCGAGACCGACGACGGCGCGCTCACGCTCGGCCGGCCGCCGGCAGCTTCGCCGCCCGGCGGGGACGCGACGACGGTGACGGCGGTGCGGACGGAGCG
>DASQQF010000081.1:0-21928 GCA_035643535.1 Gaiellaceae bacterium | reverse complement strand
TTCTCGGGGATCGCGTTCGGTCCGGCCGAGGCCAGCCGGCGCGCCGCCTCCTCGCCGGAGAGCCCGTCCCGGCTCGCTCCGAGCCGCTCGAGCACCTCGCCGGCGGCGGCAGAGTCTCCCGTCCGGGCAGGCGGCGCCGCGCCGTTCCCGCCCGCCCGTTCGCCGGCCGCCCGCGCGTGATCCGGGGCAGCCGGCTGCGCCGGCCGCCGCTCGATCAGACGATGGAAGGCGTCCGGCTCGCCGCAGTGCGGGCAGACCGTTCGCGCGGCCGGGGCCGAGGCCGGCAGCCCGGAGAGCGAGTAGTACTCCCACACCCCGCCCTGCCGGTCCTCCACCTGGCGCACCTCGTACGTCTCCCGCCAGGCATAGCCGCAACTCCTGCAGCTGAACTCGTACTGGTCGAGAAACCTGTCGGCGGTGAAGGCCGACACTGCCACAGCAGCCAGTCTCGCGGCCCCGACCCCCGTCTGCATCACGCGAGCCCCGGATCCGTCGTCCGCGAAAGCACCGATGCGGGCACCGATCGGACGACCAGATCCGCCTGCGCCTCGAGCGCCCCGGAAAGAAGACGCCCGGTGACGCTCGGCCCCGGGGGAAGTAGGCTTGTTCCGTGGCGATGGACGGGAGGCGCGACTGTGCCCCGGCAGTGACGTTGCCGCCGGGCGCGGCGAGTGGCGTCGAGTCTCCCCGGCCGGGGTGCGCTCCATGGTGACGGCAGAGGAGGTTCGTCGGGTCGCGGTGTTCGCGGACCTGCGGCCGGCCGAGTGCGAGCGGCTCTGCCGCGTGGCCGCGGACATCACGCTCGCGCCCGGCGAGTTCGCGGCGCACGAGGGCGACGCGCCGGTGCTGTTCGGCCTGCTCGAGGGCCGCATCGAGGTGGTCAGGCTCGTCGACGGCGTGGAGAGCGTGATCGGGGAGCGACGGCCGGGCGACATCGTCGGTGAGCTGTCGATCGCACTCGGCATGCCTCAGCCCGGCGGCTACCGGGCCACGGAGGCCTCGCGCCTCTTCCGGCTCGAGCCGGACGACTACCGCGCGGTCGCGGCCGCCGAGCCGGAGGTCGAGAAGCGGGTCGACGCACTGGTGCAGAAGCGGCTCGGCGGCGCCAGAGGGCTGCGGGCCCGGATGGCCGAGCCCATCCCGCTGCGGGCGACCGTGCTCGGACACCGCTGGGATGCGTCCTGTGCCGAGCTGCGACGGTTCCTCGACCGCAACCAGGTCCGGTTCCGCTGGCTCCAGCCCGACATACCCGCCGACGCCGAGGAGTGGGAAGGCGCACTGCCGGCCGACGGCGACTACCCCGTCCTTCGCGTCGGCAACGGCAAGACGGTCGTACGGCCGCAGTTGCGGCGGGTCGCCGAGCTCCTCGACATCGCCACCGAGCCGGCAGCCGCCGAGTACGACACGGTCATCGTCGGCGCCGGCCCCGCCGGGCTGGCAGCCGCCGTCTACGGTGCCTCCGAGGGGCTCCGGACGCTGGCGATCGAGTGCCAGGCGCCGGGCGGCCAGGCGGGCACCTCGTCACGGATCGAGAACTATCTCGGCTTCCCCTCGGGCGTGTCCGGGGACGAGCTCTCGAGCCGAGCGCTCCGCCAGGCGCGCAGACTCGGCGCCGAGATCGTCGTCACCCGATCGGTCACGAGGGTCGACGCCGCGGCCCACCGGATCCACCTCGACGGCGGGGACGTCCTCCAGGCGGGAACGATCATCCTCGCCTGCGGCGTCTCCTGGCGGCAGCTCGAGATCGAAGGCTTCGACCGGCTCGCCGGCAAGGGAATCTTCTACGGCGCGGCGCGCAGCGAGGCACCCAATGCCCACGGCCTCGACATCCACATCATCGGCGCCGGCAATTCGGCCGGCCAGGCGGCGCTCAACTTCTCGTCCCACGCGCGCAGCGTGACCATCCTCTACCGGGGGGATGACCTGGAGAAGAGCATGTCGCGCTACCTCGTCGACCAGCTCGCCGCCCGGCCGAACATCCAGGTGCGCTTCCGGACGGAGGCGACCGCTGCTCACGGCGACGCCGCGCTCGAGGCGATCGACGTCGTCGACGGCGAGACCGGCGAGACCGGGCGGCTCGAATCGGGCGGTGTCTTCATCTTCATCGGCGCCGACGCCGAGACCGCCTGGCTCCCGAGCGAGATCGCGCTCGACCCGAAGGGGTACGTGCTCACCGGCCCCGACGTGCGCGCCGCAGGCGGCTGGCTGCTCGACCGGGACCCCTACCTGCTCGAGACGAGCGTCCCGGGCATCTTCGCCTGCGGCGACGTCCGCTTCAGTCCCGTGAAGCGCGTCGCCGCAGCCGTGGGCGAGGGCAGCATGGCGATCGCCTTCGTCCACCAGTACCTGAGCGACAGCCGAGACCGCACCGCGCCGGCTCCTGCGGCCTCGTCTCGCGTCTGACGCGCGCCTTCGCGGCGGCGTCATACTCCTGTTGTCGATCGACGTCTGGAGGCGAGTCGAAATGGCTGCTGTCCTGTTTGTCCGTGTCGCGTCCGATCTCGATCCCGACGAGCTCGAACGACGTGCGCTCGAGCGCGTTCCTCGCTTCCGCCAGGTGCACGGCCTGGTGCAGAAGATCTACGGGCGCGACCGGGAGACCGGCGGCCTCTGCGGGATCTACTTCTTCGAGAGCGACGAGGCGCTCGCGGCTTACCGCGAGACGGAGCTGGCGCGGACGATCCCCTCCGCCTACGAGGCGACGGAGGTGCGCCCCGAGGCCTACGAGGTCCTCTTCCCGCTGTGGCCCGGGCGCGGGCCGCTCGCCGACGAGGCGTCCGCCCCGGCGGAGCCGTGAGCATCCCGGCGCCGGCCGCAGGCCGGCGCCGGCGACCCGAGGAGAACGCCGACGGCTCGGGCAGCGGGCCGGCAGGGGTCGCGGACGGCTCCGAACTACGGATGCGGGCGGCGCGGGGGTCGGCGAGAGTTCGGGCTGCCAAGCCCACTGGAGGACATCGATGACCGCACCTCTCCCTCCCGCTCATCGACACAGGCTCTCGCTGCCGGCCGAGCCGGGGCGCCGAGCCGCGTCGTTGTCGCTGCTGATGGTGGCCGGCACGGCTGTCGCGGTCCTCACGGCCGGGGCGCTGGGGACATTCCTGCAGGTCGTGGTGTTCGATCTCGAGGAGCAGGAGAGCATCGGTCACGCCGGGAGTTGGGGCTACGCCGCGGGCTTCCTCCTGCTGGCGCTGATGAGTCTGCCTGCTCTCGTCGGGATGATCCTGGGCCTTCGGGCGCGCCGCCTCGGCGAGCGCCGCCGAGGAACGGCAGGGCTCCTCGTCAACGTCCTGATCGTCGCCTATCTCGTCATCCCCGCAGCTGCCTTCATCCTGTTCGGCTGATCGCGGCGTCGTGGCGCTCCTCGGCTTCGGCTCGGTGTGGCTCTCGGTCCGCGGGCATAGGTCGGCCGGGGACTCTCCCTTCGGCACCGTCACATGCAGAGCCAACCGCCGTCGACGGCGAGGTTGATGCCGTTCATGGCGCCGTTCTCGAGCAGGAAGCGGGACGCGTCCACGACCTCCGCCATCGTCACGAGCCGGCCGATCGGCGTCCGGTCGACGAGCGCCCGGTGACGCTCCTCCGGCATGTCGATCCACTGCGGGCTGTCGCCGACGATCGCCGGATGGATCGCGTTGACGCGGATCGGCGCGAGCTCGATCACGAGTGTCCGCACCATGCTCGTCACGGCTCCGTTCACCGCGGTCACCGTCGTCCCGCCCGGATACGGGCGGTCGCGCGCCAGTCCGCCGAAGAGGAGGATCGCCGACTCGTCGCCGAACCGGGGCAACAGGGCGTGGACCACCTCGGTGTAGCCGACGAGCTTCATCGTCGCGAGCCGGATCGCCGCGTCGACGTCGTAGTCCTTCACCGAGTTCGCGTCCCGGTCGATCGCCACGAGAACGAGGTACCCGACGTCGCCGACGTCCGCGAGCCGCTCTGCGATCGTGTGCGGCTGCGCCAGGTCGAAGCCGATCCCCCGCGTCGAGCCGCCGATCTCCGCGGCGCACGCTTCGGCGGCGGCCGGATCGCGGCCGGTGACGACGACGTCTCTTCCCCGGTCGGCGTAGAACTGCGCGAGCTCGCGGCCGAGGCCGCGCGTCCCGCCGACGATGACGACGCTCCCGTTGGGCATCCTGCGGTCTCTCCTTTCGCTGCGGGAGCGGGCCCGGACGCCGGGCCCGCTCCCGGTGACAGGGCTAGACGGTGGCCGCCGGCTGCTCCGCGCACCAGTCGGGCAGCAGCCCGCCCTGCGAGAGGATGTGGTTGCGCGACTCCTCGAGCCTGCGGATCACCGACTTCACGTCGACGCCGACGAGCTCGCCGTTGCGCTTGAGCGCGCGGCCGGCGACGAACACCGAGTCGACGTTCGACGTGTCGGAGAACGTGACGATCGTCCCGTGCGGGTCGAGCACGGGCGCCGTGTTGATCGCGTTCGTCTGGAGCAGGACGATGTCGGCCTGCTTCCCCGGCGTGAGCGAGCCGATCCGGTCTTCGAGCATGATCGACCGCGCGCCGTCGATCGTCGCGAACCCGAGCACGTCGGTGTGCGTGAGCTTCGGGGCGAACGCGATGTCGGGCGTGTCGGTGAACTCGAGGATCCGGTCGTAGGCGAGCGCGGTCCGCATCTGCGTGAACATCTCGCCGGGGACGCTCGAGACGACGTCGACGCTGAGGGACGGCCGCACGCCGCGCGCCATCAGCTTGCCGATCGGAGGCGGTCCGTGACCCATGAGCATCTCGACGTACGGCGCGACCGAGGCCTTCCCCCCGGTCTCGGCGATCCAATCGAGCTCCTCGTCGGTCAGGTCGGTCATGTGGATGTAGCACGTGTCCGGCCCCATCAGCCCGAGGTCGTGCATGTCCTTGACCGGCTGGTAGTGCAGGGTGTGGAGGCGCATGCCGACGTGCACGCTGATCGGGATGCCCAGCTCCCGTGCCAGCGCCCAGTCGTGCTTCGCGACGTCGAAGTTCGAGTTGCCGGGCTGGCGCGCCGCCATCGCGAGCGTGATCAGGCCGTCGTCCGACGAGAAGTACGTGTCGCGGATGCGCCGGATGTCCTCGGGATGGTTCAGCTCGCTGAACGACCACCACTCGCCGCCCGTCGGCATCCCGTGGGCGTAGACCGCGCGGATGCCGGACTCCTTCAGCCCCTGGATCGCGGCGTCGGAGTGATCGGGCGTGTTGCTGATGTGCGACCAGTCGAGCAGCGTCGTGACGCCGGCGTTGATCGCCTCGAGCGACCCGGCCCAGTCGCCGACGTAGACGTCGTCGGGACGGTAGAAGCCGCCGACCTGGCCGAGCATGACGGCGAAGTAGTGGTCGAGCGTGCACGACGGAAGGACGCCGCGAACCGGTGTCTGCCACGTGTGTCGATGGGTGTCGACGAACCCGGGCATCACGATCATCCCGGCCGCGTCGACCTCTTCCGCGTCCGAGACCCCGAGATTCGCCCCGACGTCCACGATCTTGCCGTCCTCGACGAAGACGTCGCCGTGCGGGATGTCGCCGACGTCGGGATCCATCGAGACGACGTAGCCGTTGCGGATCAGAAGCCGCTGCGAGCTCATCGCTCTCTCCTTGGCTGAGCGGACAGGGACAGTTGCGACGGCGTGCACGCGCCGGTTCCGTCGGCAAGCCTGTGCTCACGCCGCCGCATGTACAGCGACCATAAACGGTCGGCGCGCCACCCGTCAACGTTGCGCCATACGGCTCGTGTCTTCGTTCAGCAGTCATTGACACGGTTCGCCGTACCTGCTCAGAATGAGCCGTGGCAGCGGCCAGCCCTTCAGCGCCACCCAGGGGGACGGGGTCGGTGGGCGCCTCTCGCGCAACCCTGGCCGCGAGCGCCGCCGTCGCCGCGCGCTTCCTGCCCGTCTGGATCGCGACCGCGGCACTCGCCGTCGTCGCCTCGGTCGTCGCGCCCGACGCGCTCGGCAGCACCGCCTGGTCGTACGTGCTCCCCCAGACGGCCGTCCTGGCGATCGCCGCGCTCGGGCAGATGCTGGTGATCATGCACGGGGGCATCGACCTCTCGACCCCCGGCGTCATCTCCGTCGGGGGCAACCTGATCGCCGGCATCGGCGCAGGCTCCGACCATCGGCTGCTCTACGCGATCCCCGCCTGCCTGGGCGTCGGGATGCTCGTGGGCCTCGCGAACGGAGTCCTCGTCGGCCTGCTCCGGCTGAACCCGCTGATCGTCACGCTCGCCGTCGGGCAGATCGTGCTCGCGTGGAGCAGCAAGTACTCGCGCGACGTCGTCACGACCCAGCCGAACGTCCCCGAAGGGCTCTCCTCGTGGGCGACAGGAAAGCCGATCGGCGTCAGCACCGTCTTCTGGACCGGCGCCGCGATCACGCTCGCGGTCGCGCTCGTCCTCCGCTACACGCCCACCGGGAGGCGCTTCCAGGCCGTCGGCGCGAATCCGCGCGCCGCCTGGATCAGCGGGCTCCGCGTCCGCAGGCACGTCGTGCTCGCGTACACGGCCGCCGGCCTGCTCTACGCCATCGCCGCGGTGCTCCTCGCCGGCGTCTCGTTCAGCATCGACCCATCGTTCGGGTCGGCGTACCTGCTCGCGCCGATCGCCGCCGTCGTGATCGCGGGCGCCTCGCTCTCGGGCGGGCTCGCGAGCGCGACCTCGACGTGGATGGCGGCGCTGGCGCTGACGTTCCTCACGCAGATGCTCGTGACGATGGGCCTCTCGGCGGCGATGCAGTACATCGTCTTCGGGGCCGCGATCGTCGCAGGGATGCTCGTTTCCGGAGATCGGGTCGTCTCGCTGCTCGGCCGGTGGCTGCGACCCGTCAAGCCGCCGCCACAGGCGGCCAGCGCGGCCGACTCAGCGAGCTGAAGCTCGAAAGGAGGAGGGATGGATCGAGGGAAGGACTCGCACGTGAGATGGGGACGCCCGGGGCTCGTGGTGCTGCTCGCCATCGTCACAGCGGTACTCGCACTCGCGTCGACCGCGAGCGGAGGCGGCACGAACAAGGGCCCCTCGGGCTACGTGGGCAAGGGCGGCAAGATGATCGGCAAGGGCCACGGCTACGGCGAGGTGTACAAGGCGCCGTCGTCGACGCTCGCGCACGCCCTCTTCAAGGCGAACCTGTTGCCGAAGAAGGCGAAGCCTCGCGACATCGCGCTGGCCGCCCTCGGCCGCGCGACGAAGAAGGTCAACTACGCGCTGGCGCTGAAGTGCTGGAAGGACAACGGCTGCAGCACCGGCACGCACGGAAAGCTCACGGTGGCGTACGTCGAGGGCTTCGGCGAGAACGTCTTCCGCCAGATGTCGAAGATGGAGTTCATCCTCCAGGCCCTGACCTACCCGCAGATCGGAAAGATCATCTACCGGAGCGCCCACTCGGACCTGAACCAGGCGCTCGCCGACTTCAGGTCGATGATCTCCCAGCACGTCTCGGCGATCGTCACCTACCCGGACTTCGGCGACGCGATGATCCCCGTCTTCCAGCAGGCGACGAAGGCCGGGATCCCCGTCTCGACGTACGCCTGGGGGTACGTGTCGGGCCCTGGGAAGAACTACACCACCGTCGTGGGCGAGAACACGTGCCGGCTCGGCAAGGCGTTCGCGAAGGTGATGAACAAGTACGTCCGCTCGGGTGACATCGCCTTCATGGGCGGCTTCCCCGGGAACCCGCTGTCGGCGAGCTGGCAGAAGTGCGAGCAGGCGGCGCTCAACAAGTCGATCCACGTCGTGGCGAACGACCCGACGAACTGGGATCCGTCGAAGGTGCAGGGCATCGTCGCCGGCATCCTCGCCAAGTATCCGAACCTCAAGGGCCTGAGCTACGAGGACTCGGCGTTCATGGCGGCCGGCGGCTACACCGCCTACAAGGCGGCGAACATCCCCTACCAGGGCGTGTTCACCTACCGGACGGACGAGGCGGCGCTCGGTTGCCTCGCCAAGAAGCTGAAGAACCCCAAGCTCAAGATCTACTACTACACGTCCGGCAACCCGCAGATCCGGGTCGCCCTGACGGCGGACATGATGAAGCTGAAGGGCGCCAAGATCCCGCCCACGATCGTGTTCCCGATCCAGCTGCAGAACCAGGCCAAGCGGAGCATGTGCATCAAGGGATATCCGGCCCAGGCGTCCGCGTCGTCGCTGATTCCACTCAGCCTGTTGAAGAAGATGTACCCGTAGGAGGCGGAGGCAGGAACTGAATTCCGTCATGTCGATTCCCGGGCCCGTCGGCTCCGCCGAGCTCACGCTGCGCGGCGTCTCGAAGGCGTTCGGAGCGGTACAGGCGCTCCGCGACGTCGGCGTCGACTGCCACGCCGCCGAGATCCACGCGCTCGTCGGGGAGAACGGGTCCGGGAAGTCGACCCTGCTGGGGATCGCGAGCGGGTTCCTCGAGCCGGACGCGGGAACCGTCGAGATCGGCGGGCGCAAGCTGACGCGGGCCGCCCCGGCGGAGGCCCGTCGGCTCGGGCTCGGGATCGCCTATCAGGACTACTCCCACGTCCTCGACCTCTCGGTGGCCGAGAACCTCTTCCTGGCCGTGGCGGCCGCGGATCGTCCCGGGTACGGGGAGATGAACGGCTGGGCCGAGGCGTTGCTCGAACAGTTCGGGCTCGTGATCCCGGTACGGGCCGCCGCGGGCTCGTTGTCGCTGGCGGAGCGGCAGCTGCTCGAGGTGGCGAAGGCGCTCCTGACGCGGCCGAGGGTCCTCCTGCTCGACGAGCCGACGACCGCGCTCGGCCCGGAGCAGGTCGAGCACTTCCACGCTCTCGTCGTCGAGCAGGCGCGGGCCGGGGTCGCCGTCGTGTACGTCAGCCACCGCCTGCCGGAGGTGCTCGCGGTCGCCGACCGGGTCACCGTTCTCCGTGACGGCGTCGGGCAGGGAACACACGAGGCCGCGTCGGTCTCGGAGAAGGACCTCGTCGCGCTCATGATCGGGCGCCCGCTCGAGGTCGCCTTCCCCGAGCGCCGCACACGGGGCGAAGGCGTCGAGACGCTGCTCGCCGTGTCGGAGCTGCGCGGAGAACGGTTCGGCCCGGTCGACCTGGCCCTCGGGAAGGGAGAGATCCTCGGCATCGCCGGCGCCGAGGGGAACGGGCAGGTGCAGTTCCTGCGTGCGCTCGCGGGTGTCGAGCGTGCGGCCGGCAGCGTCGCGTGCGACGGCGCGGAGCTGGACAGGAGCTCGCCGTACGGCCCGCTGCGGGCCGGTGTCGTGTTGCTGAGCGGCGACCGGCGCGGCGAGGCCTTGTTCCCGGTTCTGAGCGTGCGCGCGAACGCGACGGTCCAGGTGCTGCGCCGCCTCGCGCGTTACGGCATCGTCGGGCGCCGGCGGGAGCGGGCGACGATCGACGACCTCGTCCGCCGGTTGCGCGTGCGAATGGGATCGGCGGAGCAGCCGGTCCAGTCCCTCTCGGGCGGCAACCAGCAGAAGGTGTCGCTGATGCGGCCGTTCCTGCGGGGCGACGTGAAGGTGATCCTCGCCGAAGAGCCGACACAGGGAGTCGACGTCGGCGCCCGGTTCGACATCTACGGCGCGCTGCGGGCCAAGGCGGACGAAGGCGTCGCGGCGATCATCAAGTCGAGCGACCCGCTCGAGCTCGCGGGTCTCTGCGACCGTGTCGTCGTCATGTCGCGCGGGCGGATCGTCGAGGAGATCCCGCGCGAGGAGCTCGGCGAGCGGCGGATCGTCGAGGCGATCGTCGGCTCCCGCGGCGCCGTCGTCGCCGGCGAGGGAGGCCGCCGATGAGGCGCGGCCTGCTTCCGCCGGCGCTGATGACGCTCCTGATCCTCGCCCTGGGCGCGTACGCGGAGACGTCTCACTCCACCTTCCTCGGCCGGTCGAACCTCAACAGCCTCCTGCTCGAGGCGATGCCGCTCGCACTCGTCTCGCTCGGCCAGGCGAGCGCGCTGCTCGTCGGCGGCTTCGACGTCTCCGTCGCCGCGCTGATGACGATGTGCGTCGTCACCGCGTCGTTCACGCTCACGCCCACGATGTCGGGAGCGGCCCTCCTGCCCGGCGCGCTGGCCGTCCTCGGCGTGGGGCTCGCGACCGGCCTGTTCAACGCGCTGCTGATCCGGATCCTGCGGCTGCCGTCGATCATCGCCACGCTCGGCACGTTCAGCATCCTCGAGGGAGCCTCGCTGCTGCTTCGCGACTATCCGGCGGGCCCGATCAACACCGACGTGACCAACACCCTCACGGACGGCGTCTCGTTCGTACCGCTCGCCTTCGTCGGCGTCGTCGTCCTCGCGCTCGCCGCCGACGCGTGGCTCTACCGGACACGAAGCGGCCTCGCGTTGCGCGCGGTGGGCCTCGACGCGACGGCGTCACGGCGGCTCGGGATGGCGACCGCGCGTACCGTCATCGTCGCCTTCGTCGTCTGCTCGCTCATGGCCGCCGTCGCCGGGTTCTATCTGGCGGCGGAGGTCCAGATCGGCTCGCCCATCATCGGCAACCAGGCGCTCGAGAGCATCGCGGCGGCGGTGCTCGGCGGAGCGAGCCTCGCCGGCGGGAGGGGGTCGTTCTTCGGGACTCTGCTGGCGGCGTTCTTCCTGACCGAGATCGACAACGTCCTGCCCCTGTTCCAGCAGCCGACGGAGTACGCGGACATGACCATCGGCGCGCTCATCCTGCTCGCGCTCGTGCTCTACCAGGCACCGGAGCTGGTCGCCCGCGCTCGCGACTCGTGGCGGCGCCGCGAGCGGATCACCGCCGCGGGCAGCGAAGCGCCGGCCGCCTGAGGCTCAAGGGGCGGGTGTCGGAACCGCCTCGACGCGCGGATCGGCGGCGCGGCCGAGGACGACCCAGATCGCGTGCACCGGCTCGTCGCCGATCGTCCAGAGGCGATGCGGCGAGGAGGAGTCGAAGGCGA
Organism: Gaiellaceae bacterium; assembly: GCA_035643535.1. Lineage (GTDB taxonomy): Bacteria > Actinomycetota > Thermoleophilia > Gaiellales > Gaiellaceae > Palsa-739. The sequence goes on along the minus strand of DASQQF010000081.1, from coordinate 11,083 downwards.
TCGAGGTGCCCGGCCCGAGCTCGTACTCGTCGAAGCCGACGCGGACGCCCAGCGTCCCGCTCGTCACGTAGCCGTACTCGCGCCCTGCGTGCGTGACGAGCGCGTCCTCCGCACACGACTCCGCGCCGACCGGGTAGACGACGTAGAGGAACTCGAGGTCGGGGTCGCTGTGCCGGGTGAGGCGCTCCCAGCGGACGCCCGAGGCGAGGTTGATCACGCGGCGGGTCTCTGGCCGCGCGACCGGCTGCCCGTCGTCGCGCACCTTCCGGGCGACCGGCCGCGCCACTGCAGGCTGTGCGGCATCCCCGAAGACGTCGCTCATCGTCATCCCCAGCTCGGTGACGAGCCCGTAGAGCGTGCTCACCGACGGATTGACGCGATCGAGCTCGATCTGGGAGACGAGGCTGGGCGAGACGCCGACCCGGCGCGCGAGCTCGCGGAGGCTGATGCCGCGCCGCTCCCGCTCCTCGCGAAGGCGGCTTCCGACCTTCGAGGATGCGAACCCGCGATCAGTGCTCGTCACGACCCGCTCACCGTAGCCGCTGCAGGATCTCGGACACGATCCGGTCCGAACCGGGCAGGAAGGCGTCCTCGAGCGGGGGGCTGTAGGGGATCGGCGTGTTCGGCGTCGCGATCCGCCACGCGTCGTCGAGGTAGCCGAGCGCCTGCTCGGCGACGCACGCGAGCACCTCCCCGGCCCAGCCGCCGGTCAGCGGTCCCTCCTCGACCACGGCGATGCGATTCGTCTTGCGGACCGAGGCGAGCACCGTCTCGACGTCGATCGGCCGCAGGGTGCGCAGGTCGATCACCTCGACCGAGACGCCCTCCTGCTCGAGCCGCTCCGCCGCCTCGAGCGCGTCGTGGACGCTCTTCATCGCCGTCACGATCGTGAGGTCGCCGCCTTCGCGGACGACGGCCGCCTCGCCGAGGCGCGAGACGGCGCCGTCGACCTCTCCCTCGAGCCCGTACAGGCGCTTGTGCTCGAAGAAGAGGACGGGGTTGTCGTCCCTGATCGCCGCCCGCAGGAGCGACTTCGCGTCTGCCGGCGTCGACGGAGCCACGATCTTCAGCCCGGGGACGCCCATGAACCACGACGCCGGCATCTGCGAGTGGATGGCGCCGAAGCGCCCGCCGGCGCCGACGACGGAGCGGATGACGAGCGGGACGCTGACCTGCTCCTGCGTCAGGAAGCGGTACTTCGACGCCTGGTTGACGAGCATGTCCATGGCGAGCGTGAGGAAGTCGCCGAACATGATCTCGATCACCGGGCGCAGGCCGGTCACGGCCGAGCCGAACGCGGCACCCGCGAGCGCGAGCTCGGAGATCGGCGTGTCGAAGACGCGGCCGGGGCCGTACTTCTCGTACAGGCCCGGAGTCGTGGCGAAGACGCCTCCGGCGAGCGCGACGTCCTCGCCGAAGAAGATCACGCGCTCGTCGGCCGCGAGCTCCTCGTCGAGCGCGTCGCGAATCGCCGTCCGGAAGGCGACCGGGCTCATGGCAGCATGAGGGCGAGCGGCCGTTCCAGCAGCTCGCGGAGGCGGGAGAGGAAGCGTGCGCCGTCGGCGCCGTAGACGACGCGATGGTCGCAGCTGAGCGTCAACGTCATGACGTCGCGGACGACGCCGCCCACGGCGAGGATCGCGACCTGCGGTGGATCGACGATCGCGGTGAACGAGCGGACGCCGAGCATGCCGAGGTTCGAGACCGTGAAGGTCGCGTCCCGGAGCTCCTCCGGTCCGAGTGCGCGCCGGCGCGCGGCGTCGGCGAGCCGCCCCGTCTCCGACGAGATCTGCGCGAGCGTCTTCTCGTCCGCGTCGAAGACCACGGGCACGAGGAGCGCGTCGTCGGTCGCGACTGCGACGCCGACGTTGACGCGGGAGAAGAGGTGGACCCTGCCGTCGACGTACGACGCGTTGAAGCGCGGGAAGTCGCGCAGCGCGAGCGCGGCCGCCTTCACGACGAAGGCGTTGACCGACGGGGAGCCGTCGACGCCCTTCCGCAGCGCGGCGACCAGCGACATGTCGACGTCGACCGAGACGGTGAACACGGGGATCGTCGCCGCCGACTCGGCCATGCGGCGGGCGATCGTCGCCTGCGTCGCCGTGAGCTCGACGATCGTCACGCCGCCTCGGCCGTCCCCGCTCGGCGCGACGGCTGCGGCAGCGGCGCCGCTCGCTTCGGCGGCGCGCACGACGTCGTCGCGCGTGATGCGGCCGCCGGGGCCGGTGCCGGCGACCTCGTGGAGCGAGAGCCCGAGCGACAGCGCCGTCTGCCGAGCCACCGGGGTCGCGTTCGACCGCGGCGCGGCCGCGGATCCGCCGTTCGTCGCAGCCGCCCCGGCGAGGGTCGCGATCGGCTGTCCGACCGCCGCGGCCTCGCCCTCCGCGACGAGGATCTCGCCGAGCGTGCCGTCCGCCTCCGCCTCGTAGACGACGGTCGCCTTGTCCGTCTCGACCTCGAGCAATGCGTCGCCGCGGCGGAAACCCTCGCCGGGCGCGACGAGCCAGCGCAGGATGACGGCGTCGGCCGTCGAGTCGGAGAGCTTCGGCATCGTCAGGGAAGACACGCGGCTCAGGCCTCCTCGAACTCGCTCGCTGCGAGCGCAGCCGGGAAGGGGGCGGCGAGGCCGCGCTCACGCATCCGCTCGAGCTCCTCGGCGACCTCCTGCTCGACCAGGTCGAGCGCCGGCGCCTCGGCCCCCTCCTCCTCGAGCTGCGACCGCAGGAGGACGATCGGGTCGCGCGCCCGCCACTCGTCGAGCTCGCCCTCGGGCCGGTAGGCCCCCGGATCGCTGCGGGAATGACCGACGAAGCGGTAGGTGAGCGCCTCGAGGAACGCCGGTCCGTTGCCTTCGCGGGCGTGCGCGATCGCCCGCGCGGCCGCGTCGCGCACCTCCCAGACGCTCATCCCGTCGACCGTCTCGGAGGGCACCTCCATCGCCTCGGGACGCGAGCGGATCTCGCCCGCCGTCACCGCCTGGAAGGGCGTGTACTCGCCGTAGCGGTTGTTCTCGCAGACGAGCACGAGCGGCAGCTTCAGGACACGGGCGAAGTTGAGGCACTCGAAGACGTAGCCCTGGTTCATCGCACCGTCGCCGAAGTACGCGACGGCGACGCCGCCGGTGGTGCGCGAGAGCGCGAGGGCGGCCCCGGTGGCGGCCGCGATGCTGCCGCCCACGATCCCGAACGAGCCGATCAGCCGGTCGGCGGGCGAGGTCACGTTCATCGAGCCGGCCCGGCCGCCGTTGACGCCGGTCGCGCGGCCGAGCATCTCGTCGAGGAGCGCCTGCGGATCGACCCCGAGGGCGAGCGCATGCCCGTGGCCGCGGTAGGTCGCCGCGACCCGGTCGCGCTCCTCGAGCAGGCTCGCGACGCCCGTCGCCACCGCCTCCTGCCCGGAATACAGATGCGTCGTCCCGTAGACCTCCCCCTTCAGGAAGAGCGACTGCACGAGATCCTCGAAGCCGCGGATCAGCAGCATCTGCCGGTAGATCCGCGTGTAGAGCCCGAGGTCGTCGAGCACGCGCGCCCCTGCGCGGGTCACGCTGCTCCCACTTCCGGCGCAAGCCGCTCGGCGAGGTAGTCCCAGTCGCGCTCGAAGCGGTACGAGTGCCGCGGCGGCGGCCCCGGTGCCGACGTCTCGAGCCAGCGGACGCACCCGCCCTGCACCTCGTAGAAGGCGTGGATGCAGCCCGCGGCCGTCCAGAAGACGTCGCCGGGCCGCAGCGTGTGGCGGTCGCCGTCGGCGACGACGTCGACCTCGCCCTCGAGCATGTAGTACGACTCCTCGAAGGGATGGTCGTGCGGATGTGCGCACGCGCCGGGCTGGTAGTCGACCATGAACATCGTGTGGAGCTGCGCGTCGAGGCGCTGGTCGACGAGCATCTTCACGGCGATGCCGCTGTACGCGAGGACGGCCGTCGCCATGCTCGCCGAGACCGTCGGCGCCCCCACCGCCGCCCCGCGCTTGAGGACGTCGAGGTCCATCTGCCCCTCGCCGAGCAGGAAGAGGTTGCGGTTGCGCGGGTCGCGGACGTCGAGCGGCTCCGCCGGCGTGTCCGGGGCCGGGCCGAGGAAGAACGTGTCGCTTCCGTCCGCGCGCGGGCGCGGCGCCGTCATCTCGATCCAGAGGCCGCTCCCCCGCGAGCGGAAGGCGTGCGGGACGCCGACCGGGACGACGCCGCAGGCGCCGGGCTCGAGCCGGACACCGCGCCCGTCGAGGTAGAGCACGGGATCGCCCTCGAGAACGTAGAAGCCGGTCTCGAAGGAGTGGACGTGGGTGTCGACATGGCCGTCCGCGAGCGAGACGAGCGTGAGCGCCATGTGCGTCGAACCGAGAGAACCTCCCACCAGGCGGCAGCTCCGGAGGCCGCCCGCGTGCCCGGGCAGCGCCTCGGCGAGATCGACGTCCTCACGACGCACGAGGCGGTACGAGGGCATCCCGTCGGCGAGCTGCCGTGTGCCGGACTCGCCGCTCATCCGTCTACGCCGCCTGCGGCCACGGCCGATGCCGCGACCGCCTCGGCGGCTCCGTCGCGGCCCGCCTCGCCGTCCCGCAGGAGGTCGGCGCCGCGGACGTACGTGCGGCCGGCCACCAGCAGCTCCTCGGCCGGGAAGCGCGTGATCACATCGCAGCCGGCGGCGGTGACGACGACCTCCTCCTCGATCCGCGCCGCCGAGCGTCCGTCGGTGGCGGCGCAGTAGGTCTCGAGCGCGAAGACCATGCCCTCCTCGATCTCGACGGGATGGTCGAGCGAGTGCACGCGCGAGATCATCGGCGGCTCGTAGAGGCCGACGCCGATCCCGTGCCCGAACTGGAGGCCGAAGCACGTCTCCTCGTCGGGGAAGCCGAGGTCGTCGGCGGTCGGCCAGACCTCCGCGATCCGGTCGGTCGTCATGCCCGGACGGACGAGCTCGATCGCCGCGTCGAGCCACTCGCGGCAGCGCTTGTACGCGTCGAGCTGTGCCGGGCTCACGCCGCCGACGTTGAACGTGCGGTAGTAGCACGTCCGGTAGCCCATGAACGAGTGGATGATGTCGAAGAACGCCTGGTCTCCGGGGCGCAGCAGCCGGTCGGAGAAGACGTGCGGGTGCGGATTGCAGCGGTCTCCCGAGACGGCGTTGATCGCCTCGACCTGCTCCGAGCCCATCTCGAAGAGCAGCTCGTGGGCGCGGGCGACGATCTCGTGCTCGTAGACGCCGGGCCGCAGCATCCGGTAGATCTCCTCGTACACGGCGTCGACGAGGCCGGCGGACTGGTCGAGCAGCGCGATCTCCTCCGGCGTCTTGATCTTGCGCGCCTCGAGCACGACCTGCGAGCCGTCGGTGACCTCGACGCCGGCGCGGCGGAGCGCCTCGACCGTGAGCATGTCGGTCATGTCGATTCCGAGCGGCTCGCCGGCCAGACCGTGCTCGCGCAGCTCGTGCGCGATCCGCTCGCCGAGCCGGTCGGGGATCCCCGTCTCGACGGGCATCGCGCCGCGCATCGGCGCGACGCCTGCGCGGAAGTTCTCGGGCGGCAGCCAGGGCGCGAAGAGCTGGTGGTGCCTGGCCGCGGATCCGAAGTCCCACAGGATCGGGTCGGCACCGCGCGGCAGCAGCGCGAAGCGTGCGTTCTTGTCGCGCGCCCATTCGCCGATGTGCGTGCTCGTGACGTAGCGGATGTTGTTCGGATCGAAGAGGAGCAGCGCGCCGAGGTCGGACGCCTCGAGGGCGGCCCTCGCCCGCGCGAGCCGGTCCCGGCGGAGACGCGGGAAGTCGATGCGCTGCTCCCAGTCCACCGCCCGGGTGGCGTCGGGCGATCCGATCGTTCGCTGCGTCACCGGAGCACCCCCTGGGTCGACTCGTTTCGCAGGTGCGGGAAGAGCGCCATGAAGTCGTCGTCGCCGTAGCCGGCCTCGACGGCCGAGCGGACGAGCGTCTTGATCTCCGCCGCGAGCGGCAGCCGCACGCCGGCCACGCCGGCGGCGTCGAGGACGAGGTCGACGTCCTTCTCCATCAGGCTCGTCGTGAAGGTGGCGGAGTAGTCGTCGCGCAACAGCGGCTCCGTCTTGTACCGGACGAACGGCGCGCCCGCGGCCGAGTCGCCCATCGCCTCGAGCAGCGCGGCGCGGGAGACCCCGGACGCCTCGGCGAGCACGAGCGCCTCGGCCATCAGCTCCGCGAGCCCGGCGATGACGAGGTTGATCGCGAGCTTGACGAGCCGTGCCTGCTCTCCCTCGCCGACGTCGTGGATCGCCCGGCCGATCGCGAGCAGGACCGGCTCGGCCCGCTCGAGCGCCTCCCGCGGGCCGGAGACGATGAAGGTGAGGTTGCCGGCGCGGACGACGGACGGGTTCCCGCTCACGGGCGCACGCAGGTAGAGCAGCGACGCCTGCTCGGCGAGCGCGGCGACGCGTGACGAGGCCGCCGGCGAGACGGTGCTCAGATCGACGAGGGTGGTTCCGGCCGGCGCGACCGTCGCCACGGCGGCCGCGACCGCCTCGAGCGCGGCGTCGTCTGCGAGCGAGGTGAGCACGACGTCCGCCGCCCCGGCGAGATCCTCGATCGTCGCGGCCACGGCTGCACCGCGCGCGTGCAACGGCTCGGCCTTCTCGAGCGTCCGGTTGTGCACGACGAGGTCGCGGCCGGAATCGAGCAGGCGCTCACCGATCGCCGTGCCCATGTTGCCGAGCCCGATCAAGCCTACGGTTCGACGGGGGTCGCGACCTCCAGTCACTGTTCAGTATCAATAAACGACGGCGCAGGTACCAGTCAAGCTCCCCACGAGCCTGTACAGCGGGACAGTACGTGAGAGCCGCCCCTCCCGAGCGCGCGGCGACGCGGCCCCAATCCAAAGCGGCGATTTCGACGTAGTGCGATCTGGTGGCTGCCGAGCTTCGGGTCCGGGACGTGTCGATGCCTGGCCGTCGACTGCGAACGCTCGAGGTGGCGATCTCGTCCGGAGCCGGGCGGGAGCAGGTGGTACGCGTGGTTCTGCCCACCGACGGGCGTGGTGCGGGCCGCTCGATCGAGCTCCTGGCGGCGGCCCTGGCCGCCGAGGTCGCGCACGGCCGCGGCGGCTCCGGTTGGGTGCTCGAGGTGGCGGTCCCGGAGCAGCCCGGGCCTGCACGCGTCACGCGGTTCCACGGCGTGAGCTGGCGCAGGCCCCGGCGCCTGCGCCGCGGACCCGTTGAGCCGTCGTGAGCGACGGGAGGCGCTTGCATCTCCGGATTGGTCAGTATATGCTGACGTATCAGTGGATGTTGACGTAGTTCTCGACGCGTTGGGGGATCGCACACGGCGCCAGATCGTCGGCCGGCTCGGCCACGGCAGGGCGTCTGTGGGCGAGCTGGCGCGGACGCTGCCGGTCGGAAGGACGGCAGTGTCGATGCACCTGCGCGTGCTCCGCGAGGCGGGGCTCGTGAGCTCTCGCGCCGAGGGGGCGCGGCGCCTCTACCGGCTCGAACCCGCCGCGCTCGCCGCCGTGCGCGACTACCTCGACTGGTACTGGACGCAGGCGCTCGAGTCGTTCAAGCAGCACGTCGAAGCAGAAGGAGACGAGCCGATGCAGCCGGAGTTGAAGGTTACGAAGTCGATCGTCGTCGACGTCCCGCCGACGCGCGCGTTCGAGTTCTTCCTCGCCCAGGAGCGCTGGTGGCCGATCGCCACCCACCACCTCGCGGAGCAGCCGGGGGAGACCGCCGTGCTCGAGCCGTTCGTCGGCGGCCGCTGGTACGAACGCGCCCACGACGGCAGCGAGACCGACTGGGGAACCGTGCTCGCCTTCGAGCCGCCCCACCGCATCCTCCTCACCTGGCACATGAGCTCCGACTGGACGTACGAGCCCGAGCCCGAGCGCGCCTCCGAGATCGAGGTCACCTTCCTTCCCGAGGGCGGCGACCGCACCCGTGTCGTCTACGAGCACCGCCACCTCGAACGCTACGGCGAGCACGCGGAGCGGATGCGCAGGAGCCTCGATCGCCCCACGGCCGCCGAATCGACCCTCCGCGCCTTCGCAGCCGCTCTCGCGACCGCGAAGAAGCCCCGCCGCCGAAGCAGAGCCGCCTGAGGTGGGCTCCACGCCGGTGCAGCCGATGCGCGGAATGCTCGCCGTCGACTTCGGCCGGTACCTGCCCGGCGCCTTCGCGTCCCGCGAGCTGCTCGAGCTCGGGGCGCGCGTGGTCTGCATCGAGCCGCCGGGCGGAGATCCACTGCGCAGCAGCGCCCCCGCCTGGGACGCGGCGCTCCGCGCAGGGAAGGAGTCGCTCGAGCTCGACCTGAAGCGCGACCCGGCGCCGGCGCTCGAGCTCGTGCGCGAGGCGGACGTCGTGATCGAGTCGTTCCGCCCCGGCGTCGCCTCGCGGCTCGGCATCGGGCCCGAGCACGTCCCGGAGCGCACCGTCTACTGCTCGATCACCGGCTTCGGCCTCGGCGGCCGACACGAGCAGCGCGCCGGACACGACCTCAACTACCTCGGCTGGGCGGGCACGCTCTGGGACACGGCGCCGGGATTGCCGCCCGTCCAGATCGCCGACCTCGCGGCGGGCGCACTCGGCGCCGTCACGAAGATCCTCGCCGCCCTGCTCGAGCGCGACCGCACCGGCAGGGGCGGCCACGTGGTCGTCTCGATGACGCACCGCTCGTACCGCCTCGTCGCACACCGCCTCGGCGGCGACACGGTTCCGCGCATGCTCACCGGCGGGCTCGCCTTCTACCGCATCTACGAGACCGCCGACGGCCGCCATCTCACCGTCGCGGCTCTCGAACCGGTGTTCTTCCGCCGCCTGACGGAGCTGCTCGGCCGGCCGGAGCTCGCGGAGCGCCAGTTCGACGCCGACCAGGAGGCGCTCGCGACCGAGCTGGCGGCGATCTTCGCCGCGCGTTCGCTCGCCGACTGGCTGGAGCTCTTCGACGCGGAGGACGTCTGCGTGGGCCCCGTCGCCACGATCGCGGAGGCGGCCGCGGAGTTCGGCTAGACCGGTTCCCGGTTCTGGACGAACTCGAAGCCGAAGCGGCCCTTGACGCAGAGGTTGCCGCGCGTGATGTCGTGGTCGTCGGGTGAGGTGACCTTGACGATCTCGCCGTCCTGGACGTGGAGCTCGAGGTTGCAGCCGACGCCGCAGTACGGGCAGATCGTCCGCACCTCGCTCTGGCGTGACTCGTCCCACTCGCCCGCCTCGCGCAGGTCGTACTCGCGCTTCGCCATCAGTGCGCCCGTCGGGCAGACGGCGATGCAGTTGCCGCAGTAGACGCAGGCGGAGTCGGCGAGCTCGACGTCATGCTCGGTCGAGATGTGCGCTCCGAAGCCGCGGCCGGCCACGTGGATCGCGAACGTGTTCTGGTGGTCCTCGCCGCAGGCCTCGACGCAGCGATAGCAGAGGATGCACTTCGAGTAGTCGCGGACGTAGAGGTCGTTGTCGATCTTCACCTCCTGCGCGACCGTCGCCGCGTCGGGGCCGAAGCGCTCCGGATCGGCCTCGTAGTCGGCGAGGTAGCGCTGCGCGTCGGGCGCGAGCGACAGGTCGACCGACGAGGCGAGGAGCTCCATCACGAGCCGCCGGCTCGTGCGCACGCGCGGCGAGTCGGTGTGGACGACCATTCCCTCCTCGACCTTGCGCGAGCACGAGGGCACGAGCGCCCGCGACCCCTCGAGCTCGACGACGCAGACCCGGCAGACGTTCACGGGCGTCAGCGTCTCGCCGTAGCAGAGCGTCGGCGTCTCGATTCCGGCGCGCGTGCAGGCGTCGAGGATCGTCGACCCCTCGGTGACGCGGACCGGCGCGCCGTCGACGGTCAGCTCGACGACCTTCTTCGGCGGGGCGAGCAGATTCACGGGACGAGCACCTCCAGGTTGATCAGCGCCGACTGGACTGCGTTCGCGGCGGTCTGGCCGAGCCCGCAGATCGACGCGTCGCGCATCACCTGGGCGAGGTCGGCGAGCGTCTCGAGCTCGTTCCCGAGCACCTGGCCCGAGGCGAGCCGGTGCAGCGCCTCCTCCTGGCGGACGGTGCCGACGCGGCAGGGCACGCACTGGCCGCACGACTCGTCGCGGAAGAACTCGGCGATGCGGAGGAGCGCCGCCGAGAGGTCGGCCTCCTCACCGAAGACCAGGACGACGCCCGAGCCGAGCGTGGTGCCCGCCTCCCGCGCCGCCTCGAAGGAGAGCGGCAGGTCGAGCTGGTCGGGACGAAGGAACGAGCCGGCCGCGCCGCCGAGCAGCACCGTCTTCACCGGCTCGGCACCCGCCCGGTCGAGCAGCTCGGAGAGCGGTGTCCCGAGCTCGAGCTCGTAGAGCCCCGGCCGCTCGACGTTGCCCGAGACGCAGAAGAGCCGTGTCTCGCGTGCGTCGCCGAGCAGGATCGCCGGGACGTTCACGAGCGTCTCGACGTTGTTCACGACGGTCGGCTTGCCGAAGAGCCCGGCCTCGACCGGGAAGGGCGGCTTGTTGCGCGGCTCGCCGCGGTAGCCCTCGATCGACTGGAAGAGCGCCGTCTCCTCGCCGCAGACATACGCGCCGGCGCCGATCCGCAGCTCGATCTCGAAGCCGTCGAGCTCGCCGCGGGAGACCTCGATCGCGCCTCGGAGCCGCTCGTGCGCGAGCGGATACTCCGCCCGGACGTACAGGAAGCCGTGCTCGCAGCCGGTCGCGAAGGCGGCGATCGCCATCGCCTCGACGAGCGCGAACGGGTCGCGCTCCATCAGCACGCGGTCCTTGAACGTGCCAGGCTCCGACTCGTCGGCGTTGCACACGAGGTAGTGCGGCGTGGCAGGCTGTGCGGCCACCGCCTCCCACTTCACGCCGGTCGGGAACGCGGCGCCGCCGCGGCCGAGCAGGTTCGAGTCGGCGACCGCCCGCCGCACCGCCTCGGGGCCGAGCTCGCGTGCGCGGGCGAGCGCCCGGAAGCCGCCGCAGGCGCGGTAGTCGTCGAGCGAGGTCGGGTCGATCCCGTTCGCGATTCGCTGCAGCAGGCGCAGGCCTTCCTCGCCCGCCTGCGGCAGCGGCGGCTCCTCCTCGGGCAGCTGCACCTCGCGCGGCTCGGGGCCCGCCACCGTCCGCAGCGCCGCCGGCGCCCGCTCGCAGAGGCCGAGGCAGGGGCTCGCGA
>DASQQF010000080.1:0-16289 GCA_035643535.1 Gaiellaceae bacterium | reverse complement strand
CTGGCCCCGATCGGCTACGACAAGGTGCGGAAGGACTCGGGCGAGCACGTCCGCTCGGAGGACGTCGTCCGCGCGTTCGAGATCGAGAAGGGCCGCTTCGTCCCGCTCGAGCCGGAGGATCTCGACCGGCTCGACGTCGAGCTCACGCACTCGGTCGACATCTGCGACTTCGTCTCGCTCGACGAGATCGACCCCGTCTACTTCCGGCAGGCCTACTACCTCGTGCCGCAGGAGGGCGGCGAGAAGCCGTACGCATTGCTCGTGCGCGCGCTCGAGGAGACGGGGCGCGTCGCGATCGCGAAGGTCGTGATCCGCAACAAGCAGCACCTTGCCTGCCTGCGCGCGTTCGAGCGGGTGCTCGTGCTCGAGACGATGTACTACGCCGAGGAGGTGCGGCAGCCTGCAGAGGTAGCCGCCGCGCTCGCCGCGGCGGACGGGCTGCGTCCGGCGGAGGTCGAGATGGCACGCTCGCTCGTCGAGAACCTCAGCGCCGAGTTCGATCCGGAGCGCTACGACGACACCTACCGCGCCGAGCTGCTCGAGCTGATCCGGCAGAAGGCGGAGGGGATGCCGCTGCCCGGGCCGCAGGAGGAGGAGGGCGGCGAGGTCGTCGATCTCATGCAGGCGTTGCGGGAGTCGGTTGCGCGGACGCAGGCCGGGCGTAGTAAGAAAGCCTCGTGAGCCTTCGCGAGTACGAGCGGAAGCGGAAGCGGAGCGAGACACCGGAGCCGTTCGGAAACGACCGCGACGCCGAGGGCCCGATCTTCGTCGTCCAGCGGCACGACGCGCGGCGCCTCCACTACGACTTTCGGCTCGAGCGCGACGGCGTCCTCGCCTCCTGGGCCGTGCCGAAGGGCGTGCCGCTCGAGCCCGGCGAGCAGCATCTCGCGGTCCACGTCGAGGATCATCCACTCGACTACGGGAGCTTCGAGGGCGAGATCCCGCAGGGGAACTACGGCGCCGGCACCGTCGAGATCTGGGATCGCGGCACGTACGAGCTCATCGAGGAGAAGCGCGACGGCGGTCTCACGGTGCGGCTCCACGGCGAGCGGCTCCGGGGTACGTGGGCGCTCGTGCCGGCGCAGCTCTCCGGCGACCCGAAGAACTGGCTGATCCTGCGCAAGCGCGAGGACGGCGCGGGGACGCGTGTTCCCGAGCGGCGGCGGTACGAGCCGATGCTCGCGACTCCCTCGGAGTCGCTTCCGCACGGGGACGGCTGGCTCTTCGAGCCGAAGTGGGACGGCTACCGCGCGCTCGGCTACGTCCGCGGCGGCGAGGCGACGCTCCGCTCCCGCAACGGCAACGATCTGACCGCCCGCTTTCCCGCGGTTGCGAAGGAGCTCGTGAAGGCGCTTCGCTCGCCCGACGCGGTCGTCGACGGCGAGGTGTGCGCGCTCGACGAGGGCGGCAGGCCGAGCTTCTCGGCCATGCAGCAGGGGTCGCAGCGGCTCGTCTACGAGGTGTTCGACCTGCTCGAGCTCGACGGGGAGCCGCTCGTCGGGGTGGGGCTGAGCGAGCGCCGGGAACGTCTCGAAGCGCTCGTCGTCCCGTCGCGGGTCGTGCAGGTCTCCGGCGCGTTCGACGACGGCGAGGCGCTGCTCGAGGCGGCGGCCGAGCAGGGGCTCGAAGGTGTGATGGCGAAACGGGCCTCGTCCGGCTACCAGGAGGGAAGGCGCGGACGCGACTGGCTGAAGGTCAAGACGCACGGGCGCCAGGAGTTCGTGATCTGCGGTTGGACGAAGGGGCAGGGGCGCCGGGCCGGCACGTTCGGCTCCCTCGTCCTCGGCGTCCGCCGCGGCGGCGAGTGGGCGTGGGTCGGCAACGTCGGAACCGGGTTCACCGAGCGTGGCATCGACGAGCTGCTCGCGCGGCTCGAGCCGCTTCGACGGGAGACGACGCCGTTCCCGGTCGAGCCGAAGATGCCGAAGGTGCGCAAGCGCGACGTCGTCTGGGTCGAGCCGAAGCTCGTCTGCGAGGTCGAGTTCGCGGAGTGGACGCACGACGGGCACCTGCGCGCGCCCTCCTTCCAGGGGCTGCGCGACGACAAGCCACCGGCGGCGGTGCGGCGGGAGGAGCCGGCGGAAACCGAGGAGGACGGCATCCGGCTCTCCAACCTCGACAAGCCGTTCTGGCCGGACGACGACATCGGTGGAGGCGTCACGAAGGGCGACCTGATCGACTACTACCGCGCGGTCGCGCCCGTCCTCGTCCCCCATCTTCGCCACCGGCCGTTCACGATGCGCCGCTATCCCGACGGCGCGTACGGGAAGGCGTTCTTCCAGAAGGACGCGCCGAAGGGCATGCCGGAGTGGATCCCGCGCTTCCGTGTGCAGGTGTCGACGCGCGAGCGGCCGCCGCGCAAGCGGTGGATCGACGCGCCCCTCGTGAACGACGCGAGGGCGCTGCTGTGGATGGCGAACATGGGCTGCATCGACATGAACGCGTGGTACTCGCGGGTCGACCGGCCCGACCGGCCCGACTTCGTGTTGTTCGACCTCGACCCGTCGCCCGACGTCGGCTTCCGGGAGACCGTGCAGGTGGCGTTGCTCGTGAAGCAGGCGCTCGACGCGCTCGGGTTGTCGGCGTTCCCGAAGACGAGCGGCGCCGACGGGATCCACGTGCTCGTGCCGGTCGAGCGGCGCTACACGTACGCGCAGACGCGCGAGTTCTGCGAGATCGTCGCGGGGGCGATCGCGCGGACGCATCCCGGGCTCGCCACGACGGAGTGGTCGAAGGCGAAGCGGCGCGGGGTGCTGATCGACGCGAACCAGAACGGCGAGGGGAAGACCATCGCGTCCGTCTAGTCCGTGCGACCGAAGCCCGGTGCTCCCGTCTCGACGCCGCTGCGCTGGCGCGAAGTGGACGAGTCCCTCGATCCGCGTGCGTTCACGATGGACGTCGTCCTCGAGCGCGTCCGGCGGAGCGGCGATCTCTTCGAAGGCGTCCTGACCACCCGCCAGCGCCTCGAGCCCGCCCTGCGGGCGCTTCGCTGACACCGCCGGACCGGTCCACCAGGAACATCGCCGAGGCGCTGCTGATACAACCCCGCCGTGGGAGGGACGGTGCTGTGGGACGTCGACACGCAGGTCGACTTCATGGAGCCGCCGGGGAAGCTGTACGTCCCCGGAGCGCAGGAGATCGCACCCGCGCTGGAGCGGCTCGTCGACGCCGGCCGCGACGCGGGGGTCGTCCACGTCGCGTCGGCCGACGACCACGAGCTCACCGATCCCGAGATCTCTCACGAGCCCGACTACGACGCCACGTACCCGCCGCACTGCCTCCGCGGGACGCGCGGTGCGGAGAAGATCCTCGAGACGAAGCAGCGGGATCCGCTGCCGCTCTCGCTCACGCCGTACCCGCGGGCGCGCCTCGCGCAGCTCGTCACCGGCCGCCGTGAGCTGCTGCTGCTCAAGAAGAGCTTCGACGTCTTCACGAACCCGAACGCCGACGCGCTGCTCGACCTGCTCGACCCGGACGAGGTCGTCGTCTTCGGCGTCGCGACCGACGTCTGCGACGACGCCGTCATCCGCGGCCTCCTCCTCCGGGGTCGCAGCGTCTGCTTCGTCGAGGACGCCGCACGCGGGCTCGACGACACCCGCACCGCCTCGTGCATCGCCGCCTGGCGCGAGGGCGGCGTCCGCTTCTGCACGACGGGGGAGGTGATCGACTCACTCGGCTAAGGGAGGCCTCTCCTCCTGCCGATGAGTCACGGGAATGATCGGGGACTGGTTCCACGCGGTGGCCGACTTCGCCACGACCTGGCTGCCGCTCGCCTTCTTCGGGATCCTCGTCCTCACCGCCTGGTTGCTCTGGCGGACGGTCGGGATGATGCCGCGCATCAAGCCGACGAACGAGGCGACGCGCTCGCGGTCGCGGACGACCTGGGCCGACGTGGCCGGTGTCGAGGAGGTGCGAACCGAGCTGATGGAGGTCGTCGACTTCCTCCGCGAGCCGAAGCGGTTCGAGCGGCTCGGCGCGAAGGTGCCCAAGGGACTCCTGCTCTACGGCCCGCCGGGAACGGGAAAGACGCTGCTCGCGAAGGCCGTCGCGTACGAGTCGGGGGCGAACTTCTACAGCGCGTCCGCGTCGTCGTTCGTCGAGATGTTCGCCGGCCTCGGCGCTGCCCGCATCCGGAAGCTCTTCAACGAGGCGCGGAAGAACGCACCGGCGATCGTCTTCATCGACGAGCTCGACGCCGTCGGCGCGCAGCGCACGGGGCACGGCTTCAACCGTGAGCAGGACCAGACCCTCAACCAGCTGCTCGTCGAGCTCGACGGCTTCGAGGGCGCCGAGCAGGTCGTCGTGATGGGCGCCTCGAACCGCATCCAGGATCTCGACCCGGCCCTGCTGCGCCCGGGCCGCTTCGACCGGCAGATGCTCGTCCCCCCGCCCGACCTCTCCGGCCGCGAGGCGATTCTCGGCGTCCACACGCGCGGCAAGCCGCTCGGCACCGACGTCGACCTGCGCCTGGTCGCGCGCCAGACCTCCGGCCTCACCGGCGCCGAGCTCGCGAACATCTGCAACGAGGCGGCCATCGCCGCCGGTCGCCGCAGCGACAGCCATCTCGCGCAGACCGACTTCGATTCGGCGCTCGAGCGCGTCGTCGCCGGGCTGCAGCAGAAGAAGGTGCTGAGCGAGAAGGAGCGGCGCATCCTCGCCTACCACGAGGGGGGCCACGCGCTCATGGCGCACCTGATGGGCTCGGTGATGGAGCTCCAGAAGGTGACGATCGTCTCGCGCGGCAACGCCCTCGGCTACGCCTTCTACCTGCCCGAGGAGGACCGATACCTCCACACGAAGGAGGAGCTCGTCGACCGGATGGTGGTCGCGCTCGCCGGCCGCGCCGCCGAGGAGGTCGTGTTCGGGCGCGTGACGAACGGCGCGGCGAACGACCTCGAGAAGGTGACGGAGATCGCGCGCTCGATGGTGTTCGAGTGGGGCATGGCCGAGAGCGTCTCGTCGCGGACGATGCGCGCCGACAACTACGCGCTCTCGGAGGCGACGAAGCGGGTCCGCGACGAGGAACAGGCCCGCCTCACCGACGGCGCGTACGAGGACGCCCTCCGTCTGCTCCGGAAGCACCGCGCGCCCCTCGACCGGATCGCGGCCGCGTTGCTCGAGAAGGAGACGCTCGTCCGGGACGAGCTGGTGGAGCTCGTCGCCGACGTCGAGCCGGAGTCGCGCGCATCCGAGAGCGTCGGCGTGCCTCGCGTCGTGGCGAGCGGCCCGCCGTCCGAGTAGCGGCCGGCACCCGTTAGCCGAACTGCGAGACGTCGATCGCGTGCGCCGGCGGGGTCAGCGAGACCTGCGCGTTCCACCGGTCGAAGCGGAGCTGGTCGGCCGCGTGCGCGCCGCCGCCGACGAGCGCGACCGGATACGGCGTGCCGGTCGTCGACACGTAGAGCTTGCTGCCGTCCGAGACATTGCGGATCTCGTCGACCTGCCGGCCGTCGTAGGTCGTCGCACCCGCGTTGACGAGCTTGCCGTGGCTCGACTCGACGAGTGCGAAGAGCTTGTCCGGGCTCGTGAGGGGCTGGAGCTGTGCGAGCCTGCCGTGCGTCGCCGACCCCTCGATCCAGCGACCGTGGAGCAGGATCGCCGCCGCCGAGCCGATGTAGTGCCGCCAGAACGCGTCGCTGCCGTGGACGTACAGCTTGTCGCCGACGCGGACGAGGTCGAAGCCCAGCCCGTTCTCCGTCAGCGAGCCCTTCGCGCCCTTGCCGCGCACGAGGGTCAGGTCGAGCGTCACCGGCGTCTTCCCCGAGACGACGTGCCCCGAGACGTGGAACGAGCTCGCCTGCTTGGCGGCCTGCACCGCATCCGACAGCACCGTCGCGGCCGGCTTCGCCGCCTCCCCGTTCGTCGTGCCGCCGCCGGAGCCGGCGCCGCTCGAACCGCAGCCGGCGAGCACCGCTGCGAGCAGAAGAGCGACTGCCGACGCACGCATCGGCCGAGTGTTCCAGATGCGTCGCACCCAGGCGCGGCCCTTTCGCATACGATCGACCGCGTGGAAGGGCCGACTTCGATCCACCACGTCGGGGTCGCGGTCGAGGATCTCGACGCGGCGGTCGCGACGTACGAGCGTCTCTTCGGCGCACGGCTCGAGCAGCGTTCGCGGGTCGAGCAGCAGGGCGTGGAAGCGGCGTCGCTGCGCGTCGGCGAGAGCCGCGTCGAGCTGCTCGGGGCGCTCGGCGACGACACGCCGGTCGGGCGCTTCCTCGCCAGACGGGGGCCGGGAATGCACCACGTCGCGTACGAGGTCGGCGACATCCGCGCCGCGCTGCGCGGGCTCGCGGCGGCCGGCGCGGAGCTGATCGACGAGTCGCCCCGGCAGGGGATGTTCGGGCTCGAGGTCGCGTTCGTCCACCCCGACTCGGTGCACGGCGTCCTCACGGAGGTGGTCTCCAGTGTCTGACGAGCGGGTTCGGATCGAGATCGGCTTCGCCGGCGGGCAGGTCGTCGGCTGCTTCGCCGAGCGCCCTTCCGCCGACGCGCTCGAGGCCGCGCTCGGCGGCGAGAGCAGGCAGCAGGTCGTCGTCCTCCAGACCGAGGACGGGCCGCTGCACGCGGTCGTCGCGCACGTCGCCTACTACCGGCGCATCGTGCGGGCCGGCCGGGTCGGCTTCGGGACGAGTTAGCCGCGACCGGTCGGCGGGGTAAACCGGGGGGATGACGAATTCCGCAGAGGGGTCGCCCGACCGCGACTCGAAGGAGTACGTCCGCGCGCTGGTGGAGCGTGGCCAGCAGGGCGACCGCGACGCGCTCGAGGAGCTGTACCTCATCCACTTCGACCGGATCTACAGCTACCTCCACGTGAGCGTCGGCAACCGTCACGACGCCGAGGACCTCACGACGCAGACGTTCCTGAAGATGCTGGAGAAGATCGGTAGCTTCAAGTGGCAGTCGGCGCCGTTCTCGGCGTGGCTGTTCCGGATCGCGCACAACCTCGCCATGGACCACTTCCGCGCGCGTCGCCGCTGGCAGCCGGAGGAGGAGGTGCCGGAGCCGCCGGGCGAGGAGGAGCCGTCGGCGGAGCTCGTCGCGATGCGGACGATCGGGCGGGAGTCGATGCTGCAGCTGATCGAGAAGCTCTCGCCCGAACAGCAGCAGGTGCTCACGCTGAAGTTCGTCTTCAACCTGCCGAACGCCGAGGTGGCGGCGATCCTCGACAAGACCGAGGGAGCGGTCAAGTCGCTCCAGCACCGTGCGCTCGCCTCCCTCCAGAAGCAGATCGCGCGTCAGGAGGCCTGAGCGCCCTCCGCGCGCAGCCGCGCGAGGAAGGGCGGCGAGTCGAGCCCCGGCTCGCCGCCTTCGAGGTAGGTCTCCAGATCGGGGCGCTCGGGCCGGACGCCGCTCGCGAGGTAGATCCCGACGCAGAGGACGATCGCGGCGAGCGCGACGAGGAACGTGAGCCAGATCGCGTACGTGAAGCCGTGCGAGAGGCCCGTCGCGGCCGCCGATCCGTGCGCGACGTGCCGCATGATCGGCGCCAGCACGTAGTCGACCTCCGACCGGATCAGCTCGATGAGCGCGAAGACGCGCCCGACGAGCTTGACCGGCGTCGCCCAGCCCGCGAGCCACAGCGCGGGCGAGACCGTGGCGCCCGCACCGAATCCGAGCAGCGCCGTCGCGCCGAGCGTGACCGCACCGGCGTCGAGCCTCGCGATTCCCGTGAGCAGCCCGCCCGCCGCGGCGAGCGCGAGCAGCCCGAGCAGGACGAACGTCGCGATGTGGCGTGACCGCCGCCGGACGAGCACGTAGAAGATCGAGGCGGCGAGGACGACCGTCACGACCTGCGGCCAGGTCAGGTCGCCGGCCGTCAGCGGCGTGTCGTGGGCGACCTGTGCGAGGTACTCGCCGTCGAGCACGAGGAGCGTCACGTAGATCGCGCCGGCGATGCTCGCCACGAGCGTGCCGAGCACGGGGACGCTGGTCGACATCGGCCGCACCGGCGAGAGCGGCTCGCGCTTCCGGTACTCGAGCACGAGGAGCGTCACGAGCGCGATCGTCCCGCCGCCGACGAGGCCGGTGAACCCGGGGGACGAGAACGCGCGGCTCACGAGCAGGCCGACCCCGACGAACGGGGCGACGGTGCCGAGCGCCGCGAGCCCGAAGGCCGGCCAGTCGGGCGGGAGCTCGGGGTTCGGCGGCGGCTTCGTCGGCAGCGAGAACGCCGCGAGCGCGAGGCCGGCGCAGCCGAGCAGCCCGATGCCCGCGAAGAACCACCGCCAGTGGTGTGCTCCGATCGCCGACGGTCCCGCGAGGAGCGGGCCGGTCGTCACCGCGCCGAAGAAGCCGACGTTGATCAGCGCCGCCGTGAGCTGGAGCTTCCTCGCCGGGAAGAGCTGCACGAGCGGCGGGATGGCGGCGGTCAGGAGGAACCCGGTGGCCAGCCCCTGGAGGACGCGTCCGACCGAGAACGAGATCGCCCCCCACGAGAAGGCGGCGAGGAGGGATGCGGCGACGAAGAGCGCCTCGCACGAGAGGAAGACGTACCGCTGCTTGAAGCGCTGGGTCAGGTCGCCGCCGACGAGCGCGCCGAACGCGTAGCCGGCGTTGCTCAGCTCCTCGACGACGGTCGCGCCCGTCGGGCCGAGGCCCGTGTGGTGCTCGATCGTCTTCTGGAACGCGCCGAACGCCGTGGAGACGACGATGTTGGGCGAGAGGGCGAGCAGGACGATCGCGGCGGTCGCCCAGTACCGCCCTTCGAGGGGACGAGGCATCCTTCGGCGCTTCCACGCCCGCCGGCAGAGAAACCGCGGTTACGGTTGCGCGATGGCGCTGGAGGTGGGAATCGTCGGGCTGCCGAGCTCCGGCAAGACGACGCTCTTCCGGGCGCTGACGCACGCCGAGACGCACGGATCGGGGAAGGAGCACGTGGGGATGGCGCAGATCCCCGACGAGCGCCTCGACGCCCTGGCCGCGGTCGTCGGAGCCCGGAAGGTCACGCCGGCCGCGGTTCGCGTCGTCGACGTGCCGGGAACGGGTTCCGAGCTGCTCGGCAACCTGCGGCAGGTCGACGCGCTCCTCGTCGTCCTCGACGGCTTCTCGGGCACCCGCGTTCCCGCGGACGATCTCGAGACGCTGAAGCTCGAGCTGCTCGTCGCCGACAGCGACCACGTCTCGCGAAGGCTCGAGCGGGTGGCGAAGCAGGCCAAGTCGGGCGACGCGCGACTGCGGGCGGAGGCGGCCGAGCTCGAGCGGCTTCTCGCGCACCTCGACGCCGGCCACTCGCTCGCCGAGTGGGAGGGCGGCCTGCCGTCCGAGCTCGAGCCGCTGACGACGAAGCCGCTGCTCGAGCTGGTCAACGGTTCCGACGGGATCGACCTCCAGCTCGAGGCCGAGCTCGCCGAGCTGTCGCCCGAGGAGGCGGCGGAGTTCCGCGGCGGCGGCGAGTCGGCCCTCGGCGCGGTCGTGCGGCGCCTCGCCGAGACGCTCGACCTGCTCACCTTCTTCACCGCGGGCGAGAAGGAGACGCGCGCCTGGACGCTGCGGCGCGGCTCGACCGCGCTCGACGCCGCCGCCACGATCCACTCCGACATCGCCCGCGGCTTCATCCGCTGCGAGGTCGTGCGCTGGGACGACCTCGTCGAGGCGGGCGGCCATGCCGAGGCGGCCCGTGCCGGGAAGCAGCGGCTCGAAGGCAAGACGTACGTCGTCGCCGACGGCGACGTCCTCAACATCCGCTTCAACGTCTGAGCCCGGCGGCGTTGCCGTTACAGGCGCGCTGGAAAGAACGATGGGACCGTGGTGGCCGGACCGTCCGCTCTCGTTCTCCTCGGCGTCGCGCTCGCCGTGCTCGCCGGTGTCGTCGCGACCCGCCTCACGCCCGTTCCGGGGCCGGTCTTCTACGTGCTCGCGGGGCTGGCGGTCAGCTACGCGCCCGGCTTCGAGACGTTCGCGCTGCCGCCGCACGTCATCTTCTACGTCTTCCTGCCGCCGCTTCTCTACTACGCCGCCTTCTTCACCTCGCCGCGGGAGACGCGGGCGCAGGCGCTCCCGATCCTCGGACTCGCGATCGGGCTCGTGCTCGCGACGCTCTTCGCCGTCGGCTGGACCGTCGCCGCCGCGACCGGCGTGCTCGGTACCGGTGCCGGGTTCCTCCTCGGTGCCGTGCTCGGGCCGACCGACCCGATCGCCGCCACCGCCGTGATCGGCCGCGTGCGCGCGCCCGAGCGGCTGCAGGCGATCCTCGAGGGGGAAAGCCTCGTCAACGACGGCGTCGGCCTCGTCGCGTTCTCGATCGCGCTCGCGGGAGTGACGAGCGGGAGCTTCTCGGTCGCTCACGGCCTCGCCCGCTTCGGCGAGGTGACCGCCGGCGGTGTCGCGATCGGGCTCGCGCTCGGGTTCGTCGTCGAGCGGATTCGGCGCCACGTCCACGACGTCGAGATCGAGATCCTCGTCTCGCTCCTCACCCCCTACGTCGCGTACATCCCCGCCGAGCGTGCGCACGTCTCGGGTGTCCTCGCGACGGTGGCCACGGGCATCTACCTCGGGTGGCATTCGGGCGGCATCTTCCGCCCCGAGGTGCGGCTCCAGTCGAGCGCCTTCTGGGGGATCCTCAACTTCCTGCTCACCTCGAGCCTGTTCGTCCTGCTCGGGATGGAGTTCCCGCGCGTCGTGGGGAGGCTCGGCGACTACAGCCCGCTCACGCTCCTCTGGTACTCGCTGCTGACGATGTCGGTGGTGGGAGTCGTCCGGATGGCCTGGATGTTCACCGTCCCGTACGGGCTGAGCCGTCTGCCCCGCGTGCGGACATGGCGCGACCTGTCGCCGTGGCAGGACCGCTTCGTCCTCGGCTGGAGCGGGATGCGCGGCGCCGTCTCGCTCGCCGCGGCGCTCTCGATCACGCAGGCCGTCCCGCATCGGGCGCTGCTCCTCTTCCTCACGTTCGCGACGATCCTCGGCGGCCTCCTCCTGCAGGCGGTTCCGCTCCCGTGGCTGCTGCGCCGGCTCGGCGTCGCGAGCGAGGGCGGGATGACGCGCGCGGAGACCGACGCGCGGCTTGCGCTCACGCGCGCCGCGCTCGACCGGCTCGACGAGCTCACCGACGAGGAGGACTGGGTGAGCGAGGACCTCGTCGAGCCGCTGCGGGCGACCTACGAGCAGCGCGCGGCACGGCTGCACGCCCGTCTCGAGCCGGACGAGACGGACGAGCAGGCGAGCGAGGAGGACTACCGGCGGCTGCGCCGCGAGCTCGTCGCGGCCGAGCGCAAGCGGCTCTCGCGGCTCCAGCAGAAGGGAAAGCTCGCGACGGGCGAGGCGCGCCGCATCCAGCACGAGCTCGATCTCGAGGAGGCGCGGGTCACCCGGCGGTGACGAGCACGACGCCGGCCAGCGCGACGAGCACGCCGACGTCCTGCGTCCTCTGGACACGCTCCCCGAGCAGCAGCCGGGCGAGCAGGACGGTCACGACCGGGTAGAGCGAGCCGAGCACCGAGACGACACTCAGCAGCCCGTGGGCGGCTGCGGCTGCGGCGAACAGCACATTGCCGCCCGTGTCGAGGATCCCGATCGCGGCGAGGACGCCGAGGTGGGGACGCACGCCGCGCGGCGGCGAGCGGCGCGCGAGGGCTGCTCCCCAGACGAGCGGGACCGAGGTGCAGCGAAAGAGGAAGGTCGGCCAGAGCCAGTCGTGGCTCGCGGCCGCGTGCATCGGGACGTAGTAGGCACCGAAGCAGAGCATCGCGAGCACGGCCCAGCCGGTACCCGTCGCGAGGCGCGTCCGCTCGGGATGCCGCTCGAGCGAGGCGGTGATTCCGCCGGCGAGCGCAGCCCCGATCCCGACGGTCTGCGTGAGCGACAGCGACTCGCCCGCCAGCACGCCCCAGACGACCGGAATCGCGGCCGCGGCCGCGGCGATCGGCGCGACGACGCTCATCGCGCCGACGGCCATCCCGCGGTAGAAGGCGACGAGGCCGATCGTCCCCAGCAACGCCGACAGCGCCGCCCACGCGACCTCGGCGCCGGGCGGCCCGCTCCCGCGCGCGGCGACCGCGACCGCGAGTGCGGCGAGGCCGAACGGCTGCGACGCGGCCAGCACCGTGAGCGCCGGGAGGACGCGGCTCTTCAGCCCGCCCGCGTAGTCGCCGACGCCCCACGCGATGCTCGCGCCCAGGGCGAGAAGAGCCGCCGCCACTACTGCGAAGCGGGCACCGGACGCGTCGCGGCGACCGCGTCGAGCTGGTTCGCGTGGTAGAGCACGGCCGCTTCCGCGGTTCGTGCGGCGCGAGCGTCGTGGTGGCAGGCGACGGCATGGAGGAGCTCCGACGGCGCCGCCAGCTCCTCGAGCATGCGCAGGCCGAGGTGGACATGGCCGAGCAGGCGCCCGTCCTCGGTCGCCGCGAAGAGCGGTGGCGGCCCGAGCTCCCTCGTCCGGCCCACGTCGTGGACGAGTGCCGCTGCGAGCAGGAGGTCGCTGCGCAGGCGCGGGTGGATCTGTGCCAGCTCCCGGCAGATCGTCGCCACACCCACCGTATGCTCGAGCAGCCCGCCGGCGTACGAGTGGTGCCCCTCGGCGGTGGCCGGGTACGCCTGCAGGGGCGCCCGGGCGAGGGCGCGGGAGACGACCGAGCGAAGCGACTCGTCGTGCACCTCTGCGACGAGGAACTCGAGGAATCCCTCGAGCTCGTCTGCATCCCGCCGTAGCGCCGGGGCGAGCCCGGCGGGATCGACGCCCGCCGCGGGCTCGAGCGTCCGCACCTCGACCTGCAGACGGTCGCGGAACCGCTCGACGCGGCCGAGCACGCGCACCGCGTCGCCGGCGCTGAAGCGCCTGTCGAGCAGGTCGACGTCGTTCCAGACACGTGCGTCGATACGGCCGCTCGGATCGACGAGCTCGAGCGCGAGGTAGGCCGCGCCGCCGCGGGTGCGGAGCCGCTCCTTTCGCCCGACGGCGTAGACCCCCTCCACCGTCCGGTTCTCCTCGAGTTGCGCGATGGCGGTCACCGCCGGAGTTTCGCACTTGCGCCTGCCGGGGAGCCAAAGTCGCATGGCTGTTGCCCTGCGTGAGAGCAGGCGGTTCCCGGTCGACAGTCCCGTGTGCCGCTACTGGCTCGCCAACTGCGTCGGCTTCTCCGTCGCCGGAGGCGGCCACGGAACCGTCGAGGACGTGCTCGCGGAGGACGATCCGCACGATCCCGCATTCCTCATCGTCCGCTCGGGCCGGCATCGGGTGACGCGTCTGTCGATAGCCCACGTGGAGGCGGTCGTGCCGTCTCAGCGCACGGTCGTCGTCGCCCGGAGGCCGAGCCCGCTCGGCACGCGCGCGCGCGTCGCGTCGCGGCTCGGGGCTCGTCTCGCCGCCCGTGGTGGCGTCGTCGGCGCGCGGCTGCTCCTGCTGCTCGCCGGGCACCTGTGGCTCCTCACGCGCCGGGGCTGGACGGTTGCCTCGCCCGTGGTCGCGCGTTACGCGCGGAGCGGGGGAAGGCATTGCGTGCGGTTGGTACGGTCAGGCCCGTGGCAGAGATCAGGCCCTTCCGAGCCCTCCGATACGACGAAGCGGTCTCCGGGCCCCTCGAACGGCTCGTCGCTCCCCCATACGATGTCGTCTCCGACGAGCAGCGGCAGCAGCTCCGAGCGCTGAGCGAGCACAACGTCGTCCGCCTCACGCTGCCCGAGAGCGAGCAGGAGGCGGCCTCGCTGCTCGCCGACTGGCGCGAGCAGGGCGTGCTCACCCGCGAGGCCGAGCCGTCGTACTGGTGGCTCGCCCAGGACTACGTCGGGCCGGACGGCCGGGCGCGCCGCCGCGAGGGACTCGTCGCGTCGCTGCGCGCGGAGCCCTACGAGCGCCGCGTGATCCTGCCGCACGAGCGGACGCATGCGGGCCCGAAGGAGGGGCGCCTGCGCCTGCTGCGGGCGACGCGCACGCAGGTCGAGCCCCTCTTCTTCCTCTGGGACGGGACGATCGCGCTCGACGGGCTCGGCGACCCCGACCTCGAGGCCGAGGAGGGCGGGGTCTCCTCGCGCCTGTGGCGTCTCGACGCCGCGTTCGGCGATGCGCTCACCGATGAGATCGCCGATGCACAGCTCCTGATCGCCGACGGGCATCACCGCTACGAGACGACCCTCGCGTTCCACGAGGAGGAGGGCGACGAGGCCTCGGCATGGCTGCTCGCGGTGATCGTCCCGACCGACCAGGAAGGGCTCACGATCTTCCCCACGCACCGCGTCGCAGCGTCCGTGGGCGCCGCCGCCGGCACGCCGATCGACCCGCCCGGCGACGAGCTGCCGGGGCCCGTCCTCTATCGCGGAGGACGATACGAGCTGCTCGCCGGCGAGGGCCTCGACCCCGAGGTCGTCGACGCGTTCTCGCCGGGCGGCGTCCGCTACACGCCCTATCGCGAGGAGGCGGTCGCGGCGGTCGACCGCGGCGAGGCGGAGGCCGCGTTCCTGCTCCGGCCGCCGCGGCTCGAGGAGGTCTGGGAGGTCGCCCGCCGCGGCGACGTGATGCCGCAGAAGAGCACGTTCTTCTACCCGAAGCTCACCTCCGGGCTGCTGCTCCACGCGCTTGACTGACTGGCTCGCCCTCTGCCGCGCCGCGGTCGGCGACGTCGAGGCCGTCCTCGCCGGGCTGCCGACGCGTGCCGAGCGCGAGCCGGTGGTCGGTGCGGGGGTCGGCGGCGACGACACGACCGCGGTCGACCGGGCCGCCGAGGATGCGATCGTCGCCCGCTTCCGCGACACGGGCGCGACGATCGTCTCGGAGGAGGTCGGGACGCTCGAGGGCGGCGAGACGAGGCTCGTGATCGACCCGATCGACGGCTCCCTGAACGCGAAGCGCGGCATCCCCTTCTTCTCGCTCTCGATCGCCGTCGCACGGGGAGCCAGGATGGACGACGTCGAGCTCGGCTTCGTCCACGACTTCGGGAGCGGCGAAGAGTGGGTCGCGCGGCGCGGCGAGGGCGCCTGGCTCGGCGGTGTGCCGCTCGGCGGCGAGCGCCCGAAGGACGAGATCGAGATCCTCTCCTTCGAGGCGACGCGCACCTCGCTCGTCGCCGGGGACGCCCCGAAGGTCGCCGACCTCGCCTACCGGCTGCGGATCATGGGCTCGCTCGCGCTCTCGCTCTGCCATCTCGCCGCCGGCCGCGTCGACGGGGTGTGCTCCCTCAAGCCGGCACGCGCGGTCGATATCGCGGCGGCACAGCTACTCGTCCGCGAGCTCGGGCTCGCGATCGAGCTGTTCGACGTCGCGGAGCCGTTCGGCGCGGCGCCGCTCGACCTCGAGGGGCGTTCGCGGGTGGCCGCCGCGGGAACGTCGGACGGGTGCAACCGGATCGCGCGCGCCCTGTCCGCGTAGGGCTCTCCGGCTGGAACTACGCGCACTGGCGCGACGGCGTCTTCTACCCGCCGCGGCTGCCGGCGCGCCGCTGGCTCGAGTTCTACGCCCGGCGCTTCGACACGGTAGAGGTGAACTCGACCTTCTACCGGCTGCCGCGCCGGGAGGCGGTCGCCCACTGGGTCGAGCAGACGCCCGACGACTTCCTCTTCTCGGTGAAGACGTCGCGCTACCTCACGCACGTGAGGCGGCTGCGAGACCTCGGCCCCGGGCTCGAGACGTTCCTCGAACGGATCGCGCCGCTCGTCGGCTCGCCGAAGCTCGGGCCCCTCCTCTGGCAGCTGCCGCCGACCTTCCGCTGCGATCACGACCGCCTCGCCGAGGCGCTCGCACGGCTGCCGCGTGGGCTCCGGCACTGCTTCGAGTTTCGCGACCCGTCGTGGTTCGTCGACGAGACCTATGCGCTCCTGCGGGAGCACGGCGTGGCGCTCGTGATCGCCGACCGGCCGCAGGTGAACGTGTTCCAGACGCACGAGCTGACCGCCGGCTGGACGTTCGTCCGCTTCCACGGCGGCACCCGCGGGCGCCGCGGCAACTACAGCGGCTCGGAGCTGCGCGAGTGGGCGGAACGGATCCGCGGCTGGAGCCGCACCCACGAGGTGCTGGCGTACTTCAACAACGACTGGGAGGGGTTCGCGCCGCGGAATGCGGCGCTGCTGAAGCGCCTGCTCCGCTGAGAGTGCGCGACTCGGCTCAGTGGCCGGGCGAAACGGCGGCCGCGCTCGCGGCGAGCTTCTTGGCCGCCGTCTCGAACGTGGCCGCGGCGGTGCCGAGGCTGCCGCCGGCGTGCTGCAACGTGTCGAGCTGGCGGGTGAGGTAGGCGATCTGCGTCGCGACGTACCCGCCGTCGAGCTGCGAGGTCGGCGTCGTCGTCAGGTAGTTCGCGAGCGTCTTCAGCTCGCTCGCCACTCGCGCCGCCGTCGCCGTCACGGTCCTCGCGCCGCTCGAGACC
>DASQQF010000079.1:0-22983 GCA_035643535.1 Gaiellaceae bacterium | reverse complement strand
CGGACGGCACGGAAGAGCGGCACCGGCTCGCTCTTGCCTTTGAGCTCGAAGCTGCCGGCCCCCTCGTACGCGATCGCGGCGTCGCTCGCGCGCCTCGTCGCCTCGCCCACGAGCACCGTGCCCGGCTCGGCGGCCGCCTGGATCCGCGACGCCGTGTTGACGAGGTCGCCCGCGACCATCCCCTCGCCGATTGCCGCCAGATTCACGGCTGCCTCCCCCGTCAGCACGCCGGAGCGGGCCCGCAGGTCCGGCGCGCCGACCGCCTCGCCGAGCGCGGCGACGGCGCTGACGAGGTCGAGTGCCGCACGCACGGCACGTTCCGCGTCGTCCTCCTGCGCGACCGGCGTGCCCCAGACCGCCATCACCGCGTCGCCGATGAACTTCTCCACCGTGCCGCCGTAGATCCCGATCAGCCGCCGGCACGTCTCGAAGTAGCGGGAGAGGAGCTCGCGCACCTCCTCGGGATCGCGTGACTCCGACAGCGGCGTGAAGCCGACGAGGTCGGCGAACAGGACGGAGACGAGGCGCCGCTCGGTCGCAGGGGCCGCGGCCGCGGCGGCGGTCTCGGCGGAGAGCGCGCTGCCGCATTCGCCGCAGAAGCGGACGTCCGGCTCGTTCGCGGCGCCGCAGCTCGGACACGTCCGCGCGAGCGGCGCGCCGCAGCCGCCGCAGAACTTCCGGCCGGCGGCATTCTCGAACCCGCACTGCGGGCAGGCGATCACGCTCGGACGCTAGCGGCGGTGGGCCAGGAAGTCGAGCAGGTCGGAGCGGGTGAGAACGCCGACCGGCTTCCCGTCGCGCGCTACGACGACGGCGTTCGTCCCGCCGGCCAGCGTCGCGAACACCTCGTCCAGCGTCGAGGATGCCTCGACCGCCGCGAGCGGCGGCTGCATCGCGGCGGCGACGTCCTCGTGCACCGCGTCCGGGTTCGCGAACACGCGCTCGAGGAGGGCGCGATCCTGGAGCGAGCCGATCACGTCCGCGAGCGACTCGCACTCGCCGTCGCGCACGACCGGGAGCTGCGAGATGCCGTAGCGCTGCATCGTGTCGATCCCCTCGCCGACCTTCGCGTGCGCCGCGATCGTGACGAGCTCCGGCACCTCGCCGGCGCCGCGCGAGCGCAGCAGCTCGTCCACCGTCGGCAGGGGCGCCGGCCGCTCGACGAAGCCGTGCTCGAGCATCCAGTTGTCGTCGTAGAACTTCGACATGTAGGAGCGGCCGGAGTCGGGGATGATCGTGAGGACGGTCGCCTCCGACGGCAGCCGCTCCGCCACCTGGATCGCCGCCCACAGCGTCGACCCGGCCGAGCCGCCGGCGAGGATGCCCTCCTCGCGCGCCAGCCGCCGCGCCATCAGGAACGAGTCGCGGTCGGAGACGCGGACCCACTCGTCGACGACGGTCAGGTCGATCGTGTCGGGCCACGTGTCCTTGCCGATCCCCTCGACGAGGTACGGGTGCGTGTCGGAGTCGTCCTCCGCCGTGTAGATCGAGCCCTCCGGGTCGACGCCGACGATCCTCACGCCGGGCCGGTGCTCGTGGAACCAGCGCCCCACCCCGGAGATCGTGCCGCCGGTGCCGACCGAGATGACGATCGCCGCGAGCTCGTCGCCGGTCTGCTCCCAGATCTCGGGTGCCGTCACGTCGTAGTGCGCCTGCGGGTTCGCCGTGTTCGCGTACTGGTCGGGCTTGAAGCCGCCCGGGATCTCCTCGGCGAGCCGCGACGACACGGAGTAGTACGACTCGGGCGAGTCGTGGTCGACCGCCGTCGGCGTGATCACGACCTCGGCGCCGTACGCGCGGAGCATCGAGATCTTCTCCTGGCTCATCTTGTCGGGCATCACGAAGATGCAGCGGTAGCCCTTGCGCGCCGCCGCGATCGCGAGGCCGACGCCCGTGTTGCCGGAGGTCGGCTCGACGATCGTCCCGCCGGGCCTCAGCTTCCCGTCCCGCTCGGCCTGCTCGATCATCGCCAGCCCGATCCGGTCCTTCACCGAGCCGCCGGGGTTGAGGTACTCGAGCTTCGCGAGGATGCGCGCGCCGCCCGCCGGCGAGAGCCTGTCGAGCCGGACGATCGGCGTGCCGCCGACGAGGTCGAGAACGGTCGGATACTCGCGCGGCATCGGCGGGAAGCCTAGAGGCTCGACGAGGGCACGCTCCCGAGCTCGGGTGCAGGCTCTCCTTCGGCGGCGGGACGGGAGGCTGGCAGCGCCCGCGCGTAGCTCCGCAGCGCCTGCTCGTCGACGTAGGTGACGATCGGCCCGTGCACGAGCAGCCCTTCCTCGGCCCGCTCGCCGATGAGCGACGCGAGGAAGTCGTCGGCGAGCCACTCCCGACCGACGGCGACGGCGCAGCGGGCCGAGATCCGGTACAGCGAGTCGTCGAGCCGCTCGGTCTCCTCGACGGTCGGGCGTCGTACGAAGCGGGTCGGCCCGAGCGGGACGATCCGAGCCACCTGCTCGACGAGCGCGCGGCCCGCCTCGAGCTCGGTCGTGAAGAACTCGAGCTCGACCTCGCGGTAGCCGCGCGGGATCACCTTCAGCGCGGTGACTGCCGAGTTCGGGATGTGGACGATCTCGCCGGTGACGCTGCGCACGGTGAGCGAGCGGAGCGATGCCGCCTCGACGACGCCGCGCACCTTCCAGAGGTCGATCACGATCGTGTCGCCGATCCGGAACCAGCCCTCGAAGAACATGAGCAGCCCTGCGATCACGTCGGTCAGGAAGCGCTGCGCAGCGAACGCGATCACGATCGCGAGGAACGAGGCGCCGACGACCGTCTGCAGGCGCTCGGCGCCGGCGAGCGTCGCCAGCGAGAGCACGAAGGCGACGGAGAAGACGAAGTAGCGGATGCTCGTCGCGAGCAGGGAGATCGCGGTCTCGCGCTGCTTGATCCCGGCGATGACCCCGGTGTCGGAGGTGTCCCGCGCCCGCCTCCGGTCGCTGCGGTCGACGAGGAACGCCGCGAACCTGGCGCTCGCCTGGCTCGTCAGCCAGGCGAGGAGGAACAGCCCGAAGACGATCGCGACGATCGCGACCGGGCGGCCGAGCGGCGTGTTGCCGGACAGCTCGTCGACGAGCGCCTTCACTCCTCGATTGTGCCGTCACCGCGCCGTGCTCGCAGCGGCCGCGGCGGGGCTACCTCGGCCGTCGCCGCTCGGGCGGGCTGATCCCGAGGACGAAGCTCGCCGCGAGACCCGCCCGCCCGCGGAGCGAGAGATCGCGGCCGGGGCCGGCCGAGAGACCGCGCCAGAGAAGAACGGCTCCCGCAAGGGAGACGGCGGCCGGAATCGCGACCCAGAGCCACCGGGCGCCACCGCCGACGCCCTCGATCGCGAGCGAGATCCCGACGAAGAGCGCGATCCCGCCGACGGCGAAGAGGAGCGTTCCCGCGAGCCAGAACGGCGCGATCCCGCGGCGGCGTCCCGGCTCGCCCTCGACCGTGACGGCGTCGAGCTCTCGCGGGAGGTGGCGGACGAGCTGCGGCGACTCGACGCGGACGACGCGCGCCTCGACCGGCGGCCACTCGCCGTCCTCGGCGAGCACGATGCGGCGCGGCCGCAGCTCGACGCGCTCGACCGCGTCGAGCGGCGCGGCACGCACGGCGCCGCCGGCGTCGACGAGGAGAACGAGCCCCTCCCGCGTCCGGTTCACCGCCGCGACGCGACCGATGCGCCGGCCCGCGGCCTCGACCGTGAAGCCCTCGAGCCCGGCGTCGCCGCTCGCGGCCGACGGGATCTCGTACGCCACGGCCTCGAGGCTAGTGCCGGAAGTGGCGGCGGCCGGTGAACACCATCGCCGCCCCGGCCTTCTCGGCCGCGGCGGTCACTTCCTCGTCGCGCTTCGAGCCCCCCGGCTGGACGATCGCGGTGGCGCCGGCGTCGAGCGCGATCCGCGGCCCGTCCGGGAACGGGAAGAACGCGTCGGAGGCGAGTGCCGATCCGGCGACGTCGTGGCCGAAGCCGGCCGCCTTCTCGACCGCGATCTGCACGGCGTCGACGCGGCTCATCTGGCCGGCACCGATCCCGATCGTCGCGAGGTCCCTCGCGAGCACGATCGCGTTCGAGGCGACGTGCTTGCAGACGCGCCAGGCGAAGACGAGGTCGCCCCACTGCGGCTCCGTCACCGTTCCCGCCACGACCTGCCAGCCTTCACGGTCGTCGATGTCGGCGTCGGAGTCCTGGACGAGCATCCCGCCGAGCACGCGCTTGTAGCTCCGCTCGCCCGGCTCGCCGGCGCGGCGCTCGCGGTCGACGAGGATGCGGGTGTTCTTCTTTCGCCGCAGGGCCTCGAGCGCATCGTTCGAATAGCCGGGCGCGAAGAGCACCTCGACGAACTGCTCGGCGAGCTTCTCCCCGAGCAGCCCCTCGACCTCGCGGTTGAGGACGACGATCCCGCCGTAGGCCGAGGTCGGGTCGGAGGCGAGCGCCTTCTCGTACGCCTCCTCGATCGTCGCGCCGATCGCGACGCCGCACGGGTTCGCGTGCTTGACGATCACGCACGCCGGGAGTGCGAACTCGCGCGCGAGCGCACGGGCGCCCGAGAGGTCGTTGAGGTTGTTGAAGGAGAGTTCCTTCCCGTGCACCTGCTCGACGCGCGACAGGAGGTGTCGGCGGACGCCGTGCTCGGCGTAGTAGGCGGCGCGCTGGTGGGGGTTCTCGCCGTAGGCGAGGTTCTGCACCTTCTCGAGAGAGACGACGAGTGAGTCGGGGAACGTGTCGCGCGCGCCGAACCAGTTGGCGATCGCCGCCTCGTACGCGGCCGTGTGGGCGAACGCCTCGGCGGCGAGACGCCGGCGCGTCTCGGCCGACAGGTCGCCGTCGCGGCGCAACTCCGCCAGGACGGGGCCGTACTGGTCCGCCCGGCAGACGGGCGCGCAGTGCGCGAAGTTCTTCGCGGCGCCGCGCAGCATCGACGGGCCGCCGATGTCGATCATCTCCACCGCCTCCGCCTCGCTCACCCCCTTGCGGGCGGCGACCTCCTCGAAGGGATAGAGGTTGACGCAGACGAGGTCGAACGGCTCGATCCCCTGCTCCGCGAGTGTCGCCATGTCGTCGTCCTCGTCGCGCCGGGCGAGGATGCCGGCGTGAACGCGCGGGTGGAGCGTCTTCACGCGGCCGCCGAGCATCTCGGGCGAATCGGTCAGGTCCTCGACGTGCTCGACGGGCAGGCCGATCGCCTCGAGCGCCGCCGCCGTCTTCCCGCTCGCGACGAGCCGCCAGCCGAGCGAGACGAGCCCGCGTGCGAACTCGTCGAGGCCCGACTTGTCCCAGGTGGAAACTAGCGCCCGCACAGCTCCCTCACCACCTCGGGCAGCAGCCGGTGCTCGACCTGCTGGATCCGCTCGTGCAGCGTCTCGGCCGTGTCGCCGGGCAGCACGGGCACGCGCTCCTGCGCGATGACCGGGCCGGTGTCGACGCCCTCGTCGACGAGGTGCACCGTCGCGCCCGAGTCGGCGACCCCCGCCGCGAGCTGCTGCTCGACCGCATGCGCGCCGGGGAAGTCCGGCAGGAGCGACGGGTGGACGTTGACGATCGCGCCCGGAAAGCGCTCGAGGAAGGCCGCCGTGAGGATGTGCATGTAGCCGGCGAGGACGACGAGGCCGACGCCGTGCTCCTGGAGCCAGTCGGCCATCGCTGCATCTCGTGCGGCGCGGTCGGGGTGGTCGGCGAGCTCGAAGGCGGCTGTCGGGATCCCGTGCACCCGCCCGAGTGCGGGCGCGTCGCGGCGGTTGCTCGCGACGGCGACGACGGGGAGGCCGGCGTCGAGCAGCGCCTGGAGGTTCGTCCCCTCGCCGCTGACGAGCACGCCGATCATTCGATCGTGCCGATCACGAGCTCGTCGCCGGGATCGCCGAGCACGGCACAGAAGCCGATGCCGAGATTGAAGACCCGCCGCATCTCCTCCTCGTCGACGTGCCGGGCGAGCCAGTGGAAGACCGGCGGCCGTTCCCAGGCGTCCCAGACGATTCGCGCCGTGAGGCCGTCGGGCAGCACGCGCTCGAGGTTGCCGGCTATGCCGCCCTGGGTCACGTGTGCGAAGGCATGTGCGGACTCGCGCAGCCGCCGCACGTCGTCGAGGTAGAGCCGCGTCGGGGCGAGGAGGTCGTCGCCGTCGTAGTCCTCGGCCTCGAGCACCCGGCGGGCGAGCGTGAAGCCGTTCGCGTGCACGCCTGCCGAGGGAAAGCCGACGACGGTGTCGCCGCGTTCGACCTTCGAGCCGTCGATCAGCTCGTCGCGTTCGACGATCCCCACGCAGGTCGCTGCGAAGTCGAGCTCGTCGTCCCGGTAGACGCCGGGCATCTCGGCCGTCTCGCCGCCGATCAGCGCGACGCCCGCGGTGCGGCAGACCTCCGCGGCACCGTCGACGAGCTCGGCGACCTGCTCGAGATCGATCCGGGCCGCGGCGACGTAGTCGAGCAGGAACAGCGGATCGGCGCCGCAGGTGATCACGTCGTTGATGCAGTGGGCGGCGATGTCGGCGCCGCAGTTGCGCAGCAGGCCGCGGAGGCGGGCGAGGATCAGCTTGGTGCCGACGCCGTCGGTCGAGGCGGCGAGCAGGCGGCGCTCGTCGAGCGGATGGAGCCCCGCGAACTGCCCGAACCCGGTCGCGCCGGTCGACTCGACCAGGGCCCGGAGCCGCTCGACGACTGCCTCGCCCTTCGCGATCGAGACGCCCGCCGCGCCGTACGTCCGTCCCTCTCCCGTCACGCCGTCGAGTCTACGGCGAGCGCTAGACGAAGAGCTCGCCGTACAGCTCCGGCCGGCCCTGCGGGCCGCCGCGGACGAAGCGGACGACCGTGCCGCCGACCTCGACGTCGTTGCCCTCCCGCTCGGCGTCGAGGATCTCCGACAGCGCCTTCGCCTTCCCGGCCGGGTCGTCCGCCCTCAGGTGCAGTTCCGAGAGGCGAAGATCGGCTCCCTGAGCGAGCAGCTCGTCGATCCACTCGCGCGGCGGGTGGACCTCGAGCCGGTAGCCGGCGTTCGTCGAGACGAACGTGCGCCGGCCGCCGTGCTCCTGTACGCGCAGGTCGCTCGCCTCGGCGCGCGCGAGCGTGGCCTCGAACTCGTCCTCGTCGAGGACGAGGCCGAGGTGGTCGACGCGCGGCATCGGCCACTGCCCGGGCTGGATCACGACGTTCACCGCGCCCTTCTCGAGCTCCGTCAGCCGCAGTTTGAACCGCATCTCGTCGAGCTCGTCCCACGAGACTCCGGACTCGTAGGAGGTCAGCTCCTCGCCGATCCTCCCGTGCCGGGCGACGAGGTCGAACGCGAGCTTGCCGATGTAGCGCGCCTCGACCTCCCGGACGCGGCTCGTGACGAGGTGGTAGTGGAAGAGCTCCACGGTCGCCCATCGTGCCAGCGGACGGCGCGCCGCCGCGTCAGGCGTCGCCGGAGCCTGGCTCCGCACGGCGGGAGCCGACGCCGGCGAGGGGCGCGCGGGGCTCGAAGCGCAGCTTGGCGGCCTCGGCCGGCACCTCCGTCGGGTACTCGCCGGTGAGGCAGGCGCGGCACAACGACGACGCGGGTCGGCCGGTCGCCTCGACGAGCCCGTCGTGCGAGAGGTATGCGAGCGAGGTGGCGCCCACGTGCTCTCGCACCTCCTCCACCGTCCGTCCCGCGGCGACCAGCTCCGACGTGTCGGCGAAATCGATCCCGTAGAAGCACGGCCCGATGATCGGCGGCGCGGAAACACGGATGTGCACCTCGGCGGCGCCGGCGTCGAACAGCATCCTCACGATCTGCCGGGTCGTGTTGCCGCGGACGATCGAGTCGTCGACGGCGACCACGCGCTTCCCCGCCACCTCGGCGACCGGGTGGTACTTGAGCCGCGCCCCCTGCTGCCGCATCTCCTGGTCGGGCTGGATGAACGTCCGCTGGACGTAGCGGTTCTTGATCAGCCCCTCGCTGAACGGGATGCCGAGTGCGCGCGAGAATCCGATCGCGGCAGGGGTCCCGGAGTCCGGGATCGGCAGGACGAGGTCGGCCTCGACAGGCGCCTCCTGCGCGAGCCGTTCGCCCATCCGCACGCGCGCGGCGTGCACCTCGACGCCCTCGAGCCGTGTGTCGGGTCGGGCGAGGTAGAACAACTCGAAGATGCAGAGCGCACCGCCGTCGGCGCGTTCGAGCGCCTGCGTCGCGTGTAGGCCGTCCGCGTCGACGACGACGGCCTCGCCCGGCTCGACCTCCCGCACGAGCTCGGCACCCACGAGGTCGAGCGCGCACGTCTCGCTCGCCACGACCCAGTCCATTGCGCTGGAGGCACCGCCGGCAGAGCCGGCGGTGCCCGACGGGGAGACGGCGCCGCCTGCGGCGGCGCCCGGCTGCAGCCGCCCGATCACGAGCGGCCGGAACCCGTGCGCGTCGCGGAAGGCGAGGAGCCGGCCCTCCGCGAGCGCGACCACCGAGTACGCGCCCTCGAGCCGGTGCATCGCGTTCGCCGCCGCCTGCCCGGGCGGCGCCGGGTCGTTCGCGATCAGCGCGGCGATCAGCTCGCTGTCGGAGGTGGTGCGGAGCGTGACGCCCTCGCCGCGGAGCTCCTCGCGCAGCTCGCCGGCGTTCACGAGGTTGCCGTTGTGGCCGAGCGCGACCGTGCGCACGCTCCCGTGCTGGACGAGCGGCTGTGCGTTGGCCCACTGCGAGGAGCCGGTCGTCGAGTAGCGCGTGTGGCCGATCGCCACCTGGCCCTGCAGGCCGTGGAGCTTCTGCTCGTCGAAGACCTGCGAGACGAGGCCCAGGTCACGCATCGCGGTCAGCCGTCCCCGCTCCGAGACCGCGATCCCCGCCGACTCCTGGCCGCGGTGCTGGAGCGCGAAGAGGCCGAAGTACGTGAGCCGCGCGACGTCGCGCTCGGCCGCGTAGACGCCGAAGACGCCGCACATCAGCGGGTCAGCGCACCTCTCCGATGCGGACGAAGCCGCGCGAGCCGAGCCGCTCGACCGCGGTCGGCGCGCACGCGAGCACGGCCGCCCCGCGCCGCGAGTCGTAGCCCTCCGGGATCTCGACCTTCGCCTCGAGCCCGCCGCTCCACTCGGCCGCCTCCACGAGCGCCGCCTCGATGCCGGTGCTGCCGACGTCGTGGCAGAGGGACAGGTGCGGCGCCGCCTTCCAGAGGAAGCGGATCAGCGCCGCCTCCGCCTCGAGCGTGCCCTGGGGAGAGGCGGCGAGCAGGACGGCGTCGCCGAGCCGCCAGCGCCCCGGCACGAGACGCACGTCCTCGACCAGGCCGACGCAGCCGACGACCGGCGTGGGCGGGATCGAGACGCCGTTCGTGTCGTTGTAGAGCGAGACGTTGCCGGAGACGACCGGGACCCCGAGCGCTTCCGCGGCCTGCGCGATCCCCTCGATCGCCTGGGCGAGCTCGTCCGCGATCTCGGGCTTCTCGGGATTGCCGAAGTTGAGGCAGTCGGTCAACCCGATCGGCCGTCCGCCGGCGCACGCCACGTTGCGGGCGGCGCCGAGCGTCGCCTGGACACCGGCGCGGAAGCCGTCGGTCTCACCGGGCGCGGGCCCCTGGAGAGCGACCGCGAGCCCGCGGAGCGACGGACGCAGTCGGAGCACGGCCGCGTCGAGTCCGGGGCGCCGGACGGTGCGCGAGCCGACGAGCTGGTCGTACTGCTCGACGACCTCGCCGACGTCGAACTCGGGCCTCGTCACCCGCCGCAGGGGCCGCGGCCGAGCGCGACGGGCGACCTCGTAGCGCGGGCACTCGTCGGTGAGCAGCCGGGCCGGGATCTCCCCGACGACCTCGTCGCCGTCGAGCGCACGCAGCAGGCCCGAGTCGGTGACCTCTCCGATCGCGGTGCACGGCAGCTCCCAGCGCGCGCAGACCGCCTGTACCGCCTCGAGCATCTGCGGCCGGACGACGGCCACCATCCGCTCCTGCGACTCCGAGATCATGATCTCCCACGGCTCCATGCCCTCCTCGCGGAGCGGGACGCGGTCGAGGTGGACGTCGAGGCCGACACCTGCCGACGCCATCTCGGAGAGTGCCGACGCGAGGCCTGCGGCGCCGCAGTCCTGCAACGACTCGACCAGCCCCGACTCGACGAGCTCCATCGAGACCTCGATCAGCTTCTTCCCGGTGAACGGGTCGCCGACCTGGACGGACGGGCGCTTGCCGGCGTCGTCCTCGCCGAGCTCCGTGCTCGCGAGCACCGACGCGCCGCCGATCCCGTCCCGCCCGGTCGTCGCGCCGTAGAGGACGACGAGCCGCCCCGGGCCGCTCGCCTTCGCCGAGTGCAGCCGCCCGGCGTCGAGCAGGCCGACGCACATCGCGTTGACGAGGCAGTTGCCGCCGTACGCGGGATCGAAGACCGTCGCGCCGCCGACGTTCGGGACGCCGACGCAGTTCCCGTAGTGGCCGATCCCCTCGACCGCGCGCCGGAAGTGGAAGTCGGGCGCGCCGAACCAGAGCCCGTCGAGGAGCGCGATCGGCCGCGCCCCCATCGCGACGACGTCGCGGAGGATCCCGCCGATCCCGGTCGCTGCACCCTGGAACGGCTCGACCGCGGAAGGGTGGTTGTGCGACTCGACCTTGAACGCGACCGCGGTCCCGTCCCCGAGGTCGAGCACGCCCGCGTTCCCGCCCGGGCCGCCGAGCACGCCCTCACCGCTCGACGGCAGCCGCCGCAGGAGCGGCGCCGAGTGCTTGTAGCCGCAGTGCTCCGACCAGAGGAGCGAGAAGACGGCCAGCTCGAAGTGGTTCGGGTCGCGACCGAGCAGCTCCCGGATACGCCGCGCCTCCCAGTCCGTCAGACCGAGAGCGCGATGGAGCGGCTGATCTGCGACCTCCGTCAGGTGTTCCACTCTACCGGCGGTCGCGGCCGGAATCTCACGCAGGGGGGCGACGTTGCGTTCCAACGAATGGTGCGCCGTCCCGCCGTCATGCTCGCCGTGCTCGCGCTCGTCTGGGGCGCCTCGTTCATGCTGATCAAGATCGCCGACCGCGAGCTCGCCCCGGCGACGCTCGTCCTCGGCCGGCTCGGCTCCGCGGCGCTCGTGCTCGCCGTCGTCGCGGCGGCACGGCTGGGCGTGCGCAGGACGCTCGCGGAGCTGCGCGGGGCGTGGGTCTGGCTCACCGTCGTCGCGCTCGTGAACACCGCGTTGCCGTTCTGGCTCCTCTCGTGGGGCGAGACGCGCATCGACTCCGGACTCGCCTCGATCATCCAGGGCGCAGTCCCGATCTTCAACGCGGTGCTCGCGTTCGGCTTCTTCCGCGAGGTGCGCGTGACGGGCGTCCGCCTCGTCGGGCTCCTCGTCGGGTTCGTCGGCGTGGCGCTGCTCGTCGGGGCGCAGCCGCACGGGAAGCTGCTCGCCGCGCTCGCGGTGGTGGCGATGGCGCTCTGCTACGCGACCGGGATGCTCCTCGCCGGCCGCCACCTGCGGGGGACGCCGCCGCTCGTCGTCGCCCTCGCCTCGACCGGGGTCGCCGCGGTCGCGACGCTTCCCGCGGGGATCGTGCAGGCGACGGGCCACGTCTGGCACGGCGCGACGATCGGAGCGATTCTCGCCCTCGGGATCGTCGGGACGGCGTTCGCCTACCTGTTGTTCTTCGAGCTGATTCGCGGCGCGGGCGCGCCCTACGCCTCGCTCGTCACGTATCTCGTGCCGCCGATCGCGCTCGCGTACGGGGCGGTCTTCCTCGGCGAGAGCTTCGGCCCGGCGGCCTTCGGCGCGCTCGCGCTCATCCTCGCCGGCGTCGCCCTCGCCACCGGGACGGTTCGACTAGCCTCGCTGCGTGACCGTCTCGCTGCGTCGCGCGGAGCCGCCTGACGCCGAGTTCCTGCTCGAGCTCGTCTCCGACGACGACGTGCGGCCCTTCCTCGGCCCGCGGACGGCTGCGACGCGCGAGGAGGTGCTCGAGGAGATCGAGCGCTCGCTCGCGGAGCCCCGGGCGTTCGGCCGGTTCGTGATCGACGTCGACGGCGGGCGGGCGGGCGTGCTCGGCTTCCACGTGGCGAACGAGCGGAGCCGGATCGCGCGGCTCGAGCGCCTCGCCGTCCACCCGCGCTTCCGCGGCCGGCGGCTCGCCGACGAGGCCGCGCGGCAGTTCCAGCGGCTCCTGCTCGGGCAGTTCGGCTTCCACCGGCTCGAGCTCGAGATCTACGCCTTCAACGAGCGCGCCTGCGCCCACGCCGAACGTTGCGGCTTCGTCCGCGAGGGCGTGAAGCGGAAGGCGTACCTCAAGGACGGCGAGTGGGTCGATACCGTCCTCTACGGGCTCGTCGCCGAGGACCTCGCTTAGTCGATCCCGCCGCCCACGTCGAGCACGACCGTCCTCAGGTCGGTCATGTCGAGCATCGTGTAGCGGCCGCCGATCCGGCCCCAGCCGGTCTGCGTCCCGGCCGCCCCGCCGAACGGTTCGTGCGCCTCCCAGTAGTCGGTCGAGTCGTTCACGACGACGTTCCCGACGCGCAGGTGGTCGGCGTAGCGGAACGCCCGGGAGAGGCTCGACGTGTACACGGCCGCCTGCAGTCCGAGATGCGAGTCGTTCGCTGCGGCGAGCGCCTCGTCGTCGGAGGCGACGCGGATGAGCGGGACGATCGGCCCGAACGTCTCGTCCCGGTTGATCAGCGTGTCGAGCCCGACGCCGGTGACGACGGTCGGCTCGTAGAAGAGGTCGGTGGGGTGGCCGCCCGCCCGCGAGCCGCCGAGGACGACCTCGGCCCCCTTGCCGACCGCGTCCTCGAGGTGCGCGTCCATCTTCCGCGCGGTCGGCTCGTTGTTCATCGGCCCGACCTTCGTGCCGGTCTCGAACGGATCGCCGAGCGGCCATTCGGCCGCCGCCCTCAGAACCTCGTCGAGGAAGGCGTCGTGGACACGCTCGTGGACGAGGACGCGCTCGGTCGCGCAGCAGACCTGGCCCGCGCAGAAGAAGCCGCCGAAGACGGCGCCCTGTGCTGCACGTGCCAGATCTGCGTCCTCGCAGACGATCACGGGGCCGTTGCCGCTCGCCTCGATCAGCGAGCGCTTCATGCCGGCGGCGCGCACGATCTTCTCCGCCGTCGCGTGCGAGCCGACGAAGCCGATCCCGTCCACGTCCGGATGCGTGACGAGCCGGGCGCCGACCTCACCCCCGCCGTAGATCACGTTGACGACGCCCTCGGGCAGGCCCGCGTCGGCCATGATCCGCATGAAGTTCGCCATCGCGAGCGGCGTCCACTCCGACGGCTTGATCACGATCGTGTTGCCGGCGGCGATCCCGGGCGCGATCAGCTCGACGGGGATGAGCGTCGGGAAGTTCCACGGTGTGATCGCCGCGTAGACACCGTTCGGCCTGCGGAAGGTGAGGATTCGCTTCCCGGGATCCTGCGAGGGGATCACCGCCGTCTCCATCCGCTTCACGTCCTCGGCCGCGATGCGGAAGTTCTCGGCCGTCTCGTCGATGTCGGCGAGCGCCTCGCTCGCGTACGGCTTGCCCTGCTCGAGCGTGAGCTCGCGCGCGAACTCCTCGCGCCGCTCGTCGATCAGCTCGGCGATCGCATGGCAGACCTCCGCCCGCTCCCACGCCGAGCGGGCCGCCCACGCCGGCTGTGCGCGCCGGGCGGCGGCGACGGCGGCGTCGACGTCCGCCGTGCTCGCGTCGGGTGCCTCCGCGAGCGTCTCGCCGGTGACGGGGGAGACGATCGTTCGCGCGCTGTCGCCGGTGGCGGCGACCCAGCTGCCGCCGATGAAGTTGTCGAGCGTGCGGACGGCGAGGGCCATGGCTCTCCTCTCGGTCGGGACGCTAGAATCTAGCCGCGCGCGCGGGCCGAGCCGCCGGTGCGGTCGAGGGCGTCGAGCGTGCGCATGTCGTCGTCGCCGAGCTCGAAGTCGAAGATCTGCGCGTTCTCGCGGATCCGCTCCCGGTTGCTCGACTTGGGAATCACGAGCGTGCCGTGCTGGACGGCCCAGCGCAGCACGACCTGCGCCGGCGTGCGGTCGAGCCGCTCTGCGACGGCGGCGATCGCGGGATCGTCGAGGCCGCGGCCGCGGGCGAGCGGGCTGTACGCCTGGAACAAGACGCCCTCGTCGCGGCAATAGTCGAGCAGCGCACGGCGGTACCGGAACGGGTTGAACTGGATCTGGTTCACGGCCGGCCTGTGCGCCGCTCGGCGGAGGAGCGACGCCAGGCGGCGACGGCCGAAGTTGCTGACCCCGATCGCGCGGGCGAGGCCGCCCTCCCGCAGCGACTCCAGCGAGCGCCAGAGCCACGAGTTTCCGAGCGGCAGCGGCCAGTGGATCAGGTAGAGGTCGACATGGTCGAGCCCCAGGCGGCGCAGGCTCCGTTCGAGCTCGCGGGCCGGGTTCATGCGGAGCGGCAGGAGCTTCGTCGTGACGAAGACATCCTCGCGTGGAAGGCCGCTGCGGCGGAGGGCCGCGCCGACGCTCTCCTCGTTGCGGTACATCGATGCCGTGTCGACGTGCCGGTAGCCGGCCTCGAGCGCCCACTCGACCGCCTGCTCGGTTTCGCGCCCGCGCGTCATCTGCCAGACGCCGAGCCCGAGCACCGGCATCTCGACGCCCGAGGCGAGGGCCCGCGTCGGGCGCCCCACGTCAGCTGCCACCGGGGTCTCCCGGTGGGAGGGCGTGCTGCCGGCTCCGGATCGCGTCGATCACCTCGCCGTATGTTCCGCGTACCTCCGCGGGTACACGCCAGACGTCGACGGTCCCCAAGAGGCCGTATGCGCGAACGCGCAGGAGCGGCGTCGTCTCGCGCGCGCGGTCCGGGCCCCAGTCGCGGCGACGGCCGAAGAGGATCGTCCCGCCGACGTCGACGTCGATTCCCTCGGGGACGTACACGTCGGCGTTGCCGAAGAGCACCCCGAGTCGCACGGTGACCTTCGAAGTCTCGAGCTGCGCGTCGCGGAGGTCGAGGTCGAGGTCGCCGAGCACGCTGACCGCGAACGTCCACCGCCGTAGCCGGAGGCGGCCGCGGCGGACGAGGTG
The DNA here is from genome assembly GCA_035643535.1 of Gaiellaceae bacterium. Taxonomy (GTDB): domain Bacteria; phylum Actinomycetota; class Thermoleophilia; order Gaiellales; family Gaiellaceae; genus Palsa-739. Next base: position 8,057 of record DASQQF010000079.1, on the reverse strand, counting down.
GCCGAGCGCCACGATGCTCATGCGGGTTGCCCGCCTGCGCGTCGGCGCCGTCGCGGCGGGAAGGCTCTCGCGCGCCAGTTCGAGCTCGGTGCCGACGGTCGCCGCGTACGCGCGCTCCACGCGCTCGGAGAACTCCTCGAGCGTCAGCCGTCCCGCGAGGAGGTCCTCCCGCAGCGCGACGACCGTTCGCTCCCGCTCGACGTCGGAGACGCGGCGCGCGTGCTCGTCCACGGGTCGGAAGCTAATGGATCCGCCGACGGGCTCCGGTTGTGGCGGCGGTTCCGACGAGACGGTCCGGACGCACCGAGCCGCTGCGGAAGCGGTGCCGAAGGTTTCTTCGTCTAGCCGTCGGTTTCGGCGCGGGCTACCGTCCTGGAGCCGCACGTCGCGGCCGAGAGGAGGATGCGATGGAGTCGGCCGGCTACCTCTCCCATCACCGGGGGGCGTGGGGCAGGTCTCCGGTTCTCTCGTCCACTCGACCGGGCCCGGACACCCGACAGGAGGTGGAGCGGTGAGCTTCTTCAACAAGGCGAAGCAGGCGGCCGAGCAGGCGGCGGCCAAGGCGAAGGAAGGCGTCGAGGACGTGCAGCAGAAGCGGGAGCTCGGCCAGGCCTACGGCGAGCTCGGCAGGACCGCGTTCGAGTTGCTCGAGTCCGGGGAGATCGCCCACCCGCGCCTCGAGGCGACGGCGGCCCAGATCCGCACGCTCAACGAGAAGCTGGCGGACTCGGCCGAAGGAGCAAGCCCCTCGGCGTCCGCGGAGGCGGATCCGACCCAGCCTCCGGCGATGCCGACGTAGCGGTCGTCTGGCAGACTCTTCGAGGTGGCGGTGGGTCCGGGGTCGCGACGCCTCCAGCTGGGCGGACGCCTTGCGCTCGTAGCGGTGCTGTCCGCGGTGCTCGTGGCGCCGGCCGCCGGAGCATCGGCGTCGTCGCGCGATCTCAGCGCGTACGCCGGCCTGGGCACCTGGCTCGACATCTATGCCAAGAGGGACTGGCGCGACCCCGAGCGGGAAGTGGCGGCGATGGCGCGGGACGGGGCGCGGACGCTCTACCTGCAGACCGGCAACTACGAGCAGCGGGTCGACCTGGTGCGGCGGCGGGAGCTGGGGCGCTTCGTCGACGCCGCTCACGCGGCCGGCTTGCGGGTGGTCGCGTGGTACCTGCCGTCGTTCGCGAGACCGCGACAGGACGCGCGGCGGGCGCTGGCGGCGATTCGCTTCCGAAGCGCGAGCGGCGAGCGCTTCGACGGGTTCGCCCTCGACATCGAGGCGACGGTGGTGAGGCGGCTGCGCCTGCGCGACCGGCGCCTGCTTCGGCTGTCGGCCCGGCTGCGGTCGGACGTCGGGCCGGGGTATCCGCTGGGCGCGATCGTCCCCTCTCCCGTCGGGATGTCGCCGTCCTACTGGCCCGGCATCCCGTACCGGGCGCTCGCCCGCTTCTACGACGTGTTCCTGCCCATGGCGTACTCCACCGATCGCGACGTTCGCGGCAGCAAGGGGACCCTCGCCTACCTGTCCGCCACCGTCGCCGCCGTCCGCGCCGGCAGCGGCGACGCGAACGTCCCCATCCACCTGATCGGCGGGCTGAGCGGCGCGATGGGCGCCGAGGAAACCGCGGGGTTCATGCGCGCCGTCGCCGACTGCGCCCCGCTCGGCTACAGCCTGTACGCGTTCCCCACCACCCGCCGAGCCGCCTGGACGGCGCTGAGCGCGCCACGTCGGGCGCACACCCGGCACCCGGCGTGCACCTGAGCAGCGGCGGCGCCCGGAGCTGCGGCGCCGATCTCCAGCTCGATCGGTGACGCCTCCCCCGGGGGGTAGAGCCACCCGAGAAGTAGGATCCGCGACGTGGCGACCTTCGTCCACACGATGCTGCGGATCGTCGAGCCGGAGAAGACGATCGCGTTCTACGAGGCGCTCGGCTTCGAGTGTCGCCGCGAGTTCCCGATCGTGCGCGACGGAGAGCTCGAGGCGACGAACTACTTCCTGGGGATCCCCGGCCAGGAGGAGCCGGAGCTGGAGCTGACGTTCAACCACGACGGTCGCAGCTACGAGCTCGGGACTGCCTACGGGCACATCGCGCTCGAGGTCGACGATCTCGACGCGACGCTCTCGGCACTGGCCGGGCGGGGGATCGAACCGGAGCGGCCGCCGTACTCCGTGCGCGAGGGTGGCAGCCTGCTGGCCTTCGTCCGCGATCCGGTGAACGGGTACCGGATCGAGCTCATCGGCGCCCGCTCCGCGTAGCGGCGCGCGATCCCGCGTTCCGGTCGCTCGCCTCGGCCGGGCCGCCGCTCGTCCGGCGCGCGATCGCCGATAATCGTCTTACGATCCGTTTGGTGCACTCGTCTCGCGCGCCGGCGGCTTCTGCATCGGGAGGGCTCGGGTTGTGACGGTGGTCTGCGAAGGCTGTGGTTTCGCTGCGGACAGCTTCAAGTTCTGCCCGGAGTGCGGCGCTCCGGTCGCGCCGCCGCTGCCTGCGCGGGAGCAGCGGAAGGTGGTGACGGTGCTCTTCTGCGACGTGACCGGGTCGACGCCGCTGGGGGAGCAACTGGATCCGGAGCCGCTGCGGGCTCTCCTGGCGCGCTACTTCGAGCGGATGCGGGGGATCGTCGAGTCGCACGGCGGCACGGTCGAGAAGTTCATCGGCGACGCGGTGATGGCGGTCTTCGGGGTGCCGGTGCTGCACGAGGACGATGCGTTGCGTGCGTGCCGGGCGGCGGTGGAGATGCGCGATGCCGTGCCGGAGCTGGGCTTGCAAGGGCGGATCGGTCTGACGACCGGCGAGGTGGTGACGGGTACGGAGGAACGGCTGGCGGCGGGTGATCCCGTCAACGTGGCCGCTCGGCTGCAGCAGGCGGCGGCGCCCCAGGAGGTGCTGATCGGCGAGGAGACACGGCGGCTGGTCCGGGACGCGGTCGAGGTCGAGCCGGTCGAGCCGCTGCTGCTGAAGGGAAAGTCCGCTCCGGTTCCTGCGTTCAGGCTGCTCAGCGCCGAGGGTGAGCTGCGGCGCGCGGATGCGGCGCCGATGGTGGGACGCGAGACGGAGTTGCGTCGCCTGCGGGACGCGTTCCGGCAGGCGGCCGGCGACCGCTCCTGTCAGCTCTTCACCGTCCTGGGCGCCGCCGGTGTCGGCAAGTCGCGGCTCGTGCGCGAGTTCCTGGGTGGGCTGGATGCGGCGGTGGCGGTCGGGCGTTGCCGCTCCTACGGCGAGGGGACGACGTTCTCTCCCGTGGTCGAGGTCGTGCAGCAGCTCGGGGCGCGGCCGGTCGAGCAGGCGGCCGCGGCCACGGTCGCCTCGCTGCTGGGTGAGTCGGAGGAGCCGGCGAGCGTGGACGAGATCGCCTGGGCGGTGCGCAAGACGCTCGAGGCGGCGGCGGAGCGGCCGCTCGTGTGCGTGCTCGACGACGTGCAGTGGGGCGAGGCGGCGTTGCTCGACCTGGTCGAGCACGTGGCCGACTGGAGCCGCGATGCGCCGATCCTGCTCCTCTGCATGGCGCGGCCGGAGCTGCTCGAGCGCCGTCCGGCCTGGGCGGGCGGCAAGTTGAACGCGACCACGGTCCTGCTCGAGCCGCTGAGCGAGCAGGACACCGAGCGGTTGATCGAGGCGCTGCTGGGCGAGGCTCCGATCGCCGACCGGCTGCGCGAGCGGATTGCCGAGGCGGCCGAGGGCAACCCGCTCTTCGTGGAGGAGATGCTGGCGCTGCTCCGCGAGTCCGGCGACACGGAGGTGACGGTGCCGCCGTCCATCCAGGCGCTGCTCGCCGCCCGGCTCGACCAGCTCGATCCGGCCGAGCGGGCGGTGCTGGAGCGGGCTGCGATCGAGGGCAGGCTCTTCCATCGCCGCGCAGTCGAGACGTTGCACCCGGACGAGCCGCAGCTCGCGGCGCGGCTGATGGCGCTGGTGCGCAAGGAGATCGTCCGTCCCGACAAAGCCCGCCTCGCCGGCGACGACGCCTTTCGCTTCCGCCATCTGCTGATCCGCGACGCCGCCTACGACGGCCTCCCCAAATCCGTGCGGGCGGAGCTGCATGAGCGGTTCGCCGACTGGCTCACGGGGCACGCCGACGGGCTCCTCGACCTGGACGAGCTCGTCGGCTACCACCTCGAGCAAGCCTGCCGCTACCAGACCGAGCTCGGTGGGCCGGTCGACCCCGCAATCGCCGGCGAGGCGCGGCGGAGGCTGACGGCGGCCGGCCGGCGGGCGCTCGTCCAGCTCGATACCAGGGCGGTGAGCCTGCTCGACCGGGCGGCGGCACTACTGGCGCCCGACGAGGCCGACCCGCTGCTCGAGATCGACCTGCTCGAGGCGCCCCTCGTGGCCGGCAGGACCGGCGAGGCGCGGGCCAGAGTAAGCGCCGCATCCGAGCGGGCCCGCGCGGCAGGCGACGGTCAGACCGAGCTCTACCTGCTCGTCCTCGAGAACCTCATCGCGGCGTTCGCCGAGTCGGAGCGGGGCGTCGAGCGGCTCTCGGAGCTCGTGGAGCGCGCACTGCCGGCGTTCGAGGCTGCCGGGAACGACCTCGGCCTCGCCCTCTGCTATCGCGCCTCCGCCGTCGTCGCCCAGAGGCGCGGGCAAGCCGACACGCACGTCGCCACGGTCGAGAGGGCGCTCGAGCACGCTCGGAGAGGCGGCCTGACCCATGTGCCGCTGCTCGCCTTCCCCTACGTCGCCGCCTCGCGCCTGTCCGGGACGACCCCGGTCGGCGAGGTCCTCGACTGGCTCGGCGAGCAGCGTGACGCGGGAAATCGCAGTCCCGCGGTCGACAGCACGAAGGCGGCGGCGCTCGCGATGCTCGGCCGCTTCGACGAGAGCCGGACGATCCTGCGCGACCTCCGGGCCGAGCTCGCGGACCGCGGCCTCCGGTCTCCCCTGATGAGGACGAACACGCGGGTCGCAGAGGTCGAGCTCCTGGCGGGCGGCCCGGCCGCAGCAGTCGAGCCGCTCGAGCAGGTGTGTGCCTGGCTCGAGCAGATCGGGAACCGTGCGGGGCTGGCGAGCCTCCGCTGCCGTCTCGCGCAGGCCCACCACGCTCTCGGCGATCTCGACCGCGCCCTCGCCGAAGCCGAGGCGGCCTTCGAGATCGCGCCCGACGACGACGCCCATTCGCAGATGCTCTGGCGCCAGGTGAGGGCGACGGTCCTCGCCCGCCGGTACGACGGCGACGAGGCGGAACGCCTCGCCCGCGAGGCAGTCGCGATCGGCGAGCAGACCCAGCTGCTCAACGCGCAGGCGGACGCCCACCGCGACCTCGCCGAGGTCCTCCGGCTCGCAGGCAAGCACGACGAAGCCCGCGAGACGCTCGCAATCGCACTCGACCGCTACCGCCGCAAGGGAAACCTCGCCGCGATCCGGAGCGCCGAGGCACTCTAGAGCGGTCGGGTTACGGCCGTTCCGGTTCGCCGGGAACCGTAGACTTGGCGCTTGTGACAGATGCTGCGCAGTCGCTTCCCGGGGCAGGCCGCGGCCCGATGCCTGTCCCTTTCAGCGCGCAGATGTTCGACGACGTATTCGCCTCGATGGCGCGCAGCGATCTGGGGCGGAGGCTGGCGGCCGAGGCGTACGGCGAGGACTATCCGGCCGAGGTGCGGCCCTTCGGAATGACGACGTTGTGGACGCTCGGCCGCTGCGTCACCGCGCTGAGGGTCGGGCCGGGGCACGTGCTCGTCGATCTCGCCTGCGGCCAGGGCGGCCCGGGGCTGTGGCTGGCGCGGGCGACGGGCGCCGATCTCGTGGGTGTCGACTGGTCGCAGGTCGCGGTCGACGTGGCCGCCGAGCGGGCGCCGGCGTTCGTGCCCGACGGCCGCGCCCGCTACCTCGTCGGCGATCTCGCCGCGACCGGACTGCCGGAGGATTGCGCCGACGCCGTGCTCTGCCTCGACGCAGTCTTCTTCGCCGAGGACCGCATCGCGGCGCTGCGCGAGGTCCGTCGACTGCTCCGACCTGCCGGACGCTACGTCTTCACGGCCGACGAGGTCGATCCACCGACCGAGCCTCGTCACGTCCAGGACTGGGGAGCCCTGCTCCGGGCGGCGGGCCTCGAGCTCGAGAGCAAGGAGGAGATCCCGCGCTTCCGCGAGCGGCTCGGCCGCATGTACGAGCTCTGGCTCGATCACCTCGACGAGCTGGAAGCCGAATACGGCAGCGAGCAGGCGAAGCGGTTCGAGTTCGAGGCGCGGACGGTCGGGGCAACGCTCGACGTCCGTTCGCCGGTCTTCGTGGTCGCGCGCAGACCCGGCTGAACGCCGCCGAACTACCGGATCGATCTAGCTGCCGCTCGGGAGGACGCGCCGGCGGCTGAGCGTCAGCAGGGTGCCGAGCGCGATCATCTCGCTCTTGCCGGCGAACTGGCCGACGAAGAAGGTCAGGGAGCCGAAGGCGAGCGAGAGGAAGACGTAGCTGTCGAGAGCATTGCCCACGGTCGCGCTGAGCGCGACGCCGAGGGTGAGGCTTCGGTTCCGCAGAGGCGTGAAGACGAGCGCCTCGACGCTCTCGCTGATCGTGAACGCCACGACGCTGGCGACGGCGACCTTCTCGAGGCTCGTCCAGCCCGCCGCGTCTCCGACGCCCCACGAGACGAGCCCCGAGGCGTAGACGAGCGGCATCGTCCAGCGGAGGCCCCGCAGCTGCTGGAGCCAGTCGCGCAGGACGAGGACGCCGCCTATGCAGAAGACCCCGGCCGGCGCCACGCGGCCGAATCCGACCGAGACGACGTACGCGGACGCCAGCCAGTTGGCGAGGACGACGAGGCCGACGAAGGCGAGCGCAAGCGGTGCATAGAGCTTCACCGCGCGTACAGTAGGCGCATGGCAGAGGGACCACGCGCGACGGAGTTCGTCGCTCTCGGCCGTCCCGGCTCGAGCGCGTACGCCGGGCTCGAGACGTTCCCGAACCCCGGCGTCGCCGTCGTCGAGCTGGAGAGCGACGAGCTGAGCGCCGTCTGTCCCGTCACCGGCCAGCCCGACCTGTACGTCGCCACGATCCGCTATCGGCCCGACGGACTGTGCCTCGAGTCGAAGTCGCTCAAGCTCTACCTGAACCGCTTTCGCGACGAGGGCCACTTCTGCGAGGCGCTCGCGGTCCGCATCCGCGACGACGTCGCGTCGGCCCTGGAGCTTCCCGCGGAGTACGTCTCCGTCACGCTCGCGCAGAAGGCGCGCGGCGGAATCACGATCAGGGCCGCGACCGCCCCGTAGGGCACGGCCGGCGGCCGCACAGACGGCGACGGCCTCCGAAGAGGCCGCCGCCGCTCAGCTTCTCGTAGCCGCGTCGAGGAACATGAAGCCCAGCCAGAGGCGGGCCGCGAGGTAGGCGGTCTCCAGGCGGGGGTCGCGGAGAAGGCTACGGGCGTGGAACGCCGTGGCGCGCCGGACGGAGTGACAACTCTACAACTACTCAGTTTTTGAGATAGAATCTGAGTCGTGACGCTTCCTCATCCCCTTCCCGAGGATCTCGCCGAGCTGATCGCCCGCCGCTTCCGGGCGCTCGGTGAGCCGCTCCGCGTCCGCATCCTCGACCTCGTGCGCGACGAGGAGCTCAGCGTGAGCGCGATCGCCGACCGGCTCGGCGCGGGTCAGCAGAACGTCTCCAAGCATCTCGCGGTGCTCGTCGAGTCGGGCATGCTCGCGCGGCGCAAGGAGGGCAACCACGTCTACTACCGGATCGCCGACGAGGGCGTCTTCGCGCTCTGCGAGCAGGTCTGCGGCTCGCTGCAGGCCCAGCTCGCGACGCTGAACGCGCTCGTCGGCGGGGTCTGAGCGAGCCGAGGGGCTTCTGCGGATGGACGTGTCGACCGGCACCTTCGAGCACGACGTGATCGAGCGCTCGCACGAGCTTCCGGTCGTCGTCGACTTCTGGGCGGCCTGGTGCGGCCCTTGCCGGACGCTCGGGCCGGTGCTCGAGCGGGAAGCCGAGGAGCGGACCGGCGAGTTCGCGCTCGCCAAGGTCGACGTCGACGCCAACCAGGAGCTCGCCCTCCGCTACCAGGTGCAGGGGATCCCTGCCGTGAAGGCGTTCCGCAACGGGGCGGTGGTCGCCGAGTTCGTCGGCGCCCAG
>DASQQF010000078.1:0-9529 GCA_035643535.1 Gaiellaceae bacterium | reverse complement strand
GGCAGGCCGGCTTCAGGCCCGTGCCGCACTGACGCGGCGCGTGCTCGGCGGAGCCGCCGTCTTCGCCGCCACCGCAGTCGCGTTCGGCTTCCTCCTGCTCCCGCTCGTCGCGATCTTCGGACGCGTCTCGCCGGGAAGGCTGGTCGGGCAGCTCTCGAACCCGGTCGTGGCAGACGCGCTCGTCGTGAGCCTGAAGACGAGCGCGGTCGCGCAGGCGCTCGTCCTGCTCGTGGGGACGCCGGCCGCGTACGTGCTCGCGACGCGCCGCTTCCCGGGGCGCTCGCTCGCGGTCGTCCTCGTCGAGCTGCCGCTCGCGCTGCCGCCGGCGGTGGCGGGTATCGGGCTGATCGCGGCCTTCGGCCGCTTCGGGCTGCTCGGCGGGACGCTCTCGGCACTCGGGATCCGGCTCGGCCTGACGCAGGCCGCGGTCGTGCTCGCGGTCGCGTTCGTCGCGGGCCCCTTCTACCTGCGCCAGGCGATCGCGGCGTTCGAGGCGGTCGATCCGGACGTCGTCGCCGCGTCCCGCACGCTCGGAGCAGGGCGCGGGCGCACGTTCTTCCGAGTCGTCCTCCCGCTCGCCCGCTCCGGCCTCGCCGCCGGCGAGGCGCTCGCGTTCGCCCGCGGGCTGGGCGAGTTCGGGGCGACGATCATGTTCGCCGGCAGCCTGCAGGGCGTCACGCAGACCGTGCCGCTCGCCATCTACACCGCCTTCGACGTCGACTTCACGGCGGCGCTCGCGATGAGCGCCCTCCTCGTCGTCGTGAGCGCGGCACTCCTCGTCGCCCTCCGGCTCACGCTCCAGTGGCAGCCCTCGAGACCGACTTCACGCTTCCTCTTCGCACCTTCACGCTAGAGCTCGCGCTCGGCGTCGAGGGGACGGTCGCGCTCGTCGGCCCTTCCGGCGCGGGCAAGACGTCGGTGCTGCGCGTCGTCGCCGGCCTCGTGCGCCCGCCGCGCGGCCGCGTCGTGCTCGGCCGGGAGGCGTGGCTCGACACGGCCCGCGGGATCTGCCTGCCGCCGGAGCGTCGGCGGGTCGGCCTCGTCTTCCAGGAGTACGCGCTCTTCCCGCACCTCGGCGTCCGGGCGAACGTCGCCTACGGCGCCGGCGGACGGCCCGTCGACGCGCTGCTCGAGCGCTTCCGGATCGCGCACCTGGCGCACGCGCATCCGCGCGACCTGTCGGGCGGCGAGCGGCAGCGGGTGGCCCTCGCACGCGCGCTCGCGCGCGAGCCCGAGGTGCTTCTCCTCGACGAGCCGCTCTCGGCGCTCGACGCGCACACGAGGACGGAGGTGCGCGGAGAGCTGGCGGAGCTGCTTCGGGGGCTCGAGCTTCCGGCGCTGCTCGTCACGCACGACTACGAGGATGCGGCGGCGCTCGCCGACCGGGTCGGTGTGGTCGTCGAGGGACGGCTGCGCCAGCTCGGGCCGCCGGCGGAGCTCGTCGCCCGTCCGCGGGACGGCTTCGTCGCGGCCTTCACCGGCGCCAACCTTCTGCGCGGACGCGCGCGCCGCGGCGAGGGGGCGCTGACGACGATCCGGCTCGAGGGCGGCGAAGAGCTCTGGTCGGCGGACGACGGCGAGGGCGAGGTCGGCGTCGTCGTCTATCCGTGGGAGGTGTCGGTGGCGCGCACGCACGAGGGCCTGCCCGACTCGGCGCTCAACGTCCTGCGCGGCGAGATCGGGTCGGTCGTCGAGCTCGCGAACCGGGTGCGCGTCCGCATCGGCCCCGTCACCGCGGAAGTGACCGCGGCCTCCGCCCAGCGCCTCGAGCTCGCCCGCGGCGGGATCGCCTACGCGACCTTCAAGGCCACGGGCACGCGCCTCGTGCCTCTCTGAAGTCCTGCCGTCGGCTTGCCGACGGCAGGTTACGAAGATGCCACGGCCGTCGCGCGGTAGGCGTCGACGACGAACGGCAGCGTAAGCCTCTCGCCCTGGCGCAGGGACGGCTCGGAGTCGAGGATCTCCACCACGCCGGCGAAGGCGGCCTCCCGCTCGTCCTCCGGCAGAGAGGCGAGCGTCGCATAGGAGAGGAGGTGGTCGCGCAGCGCGGCGCGCGGCAGCGCGTGGACGTGCTCGAACAGCTCGTGCTCGACGTCGCGGAAGAGCCCCGCCGCCGTCACCTCCGCGGGCCAGTCGCGACTCCGCCAGCCGGTCCCCTCCGGGCGTGCGGCGTAGATGCGCTCCTGCATCCGCGCGACGCCCGGATGCCGCGCGTCGCGGTGGTTCCAGCCGAACGCGAACCGCCCGCCCGGCCGCAGGACGCGGTGGACCTCGGCCAGAGCGGGCTCGAGATCGAACCAGTGGATGCACGAGCCGGCCACGACCGCGTCCGCCTCGCCGTCGCCGAGCGGGATCGCCTCGGCAGACCCCTCGGTCCCTTCGTGGCCTTGCTCGCGCAGCACGGAGAGCATCCGCGGATCCGGCTCGACCGCGAGCACGCGCGGCACGACTGCGGCGAGCGCCCGCGTCAGCTTCCCCGTTCCCGCGCCGAGCTCGACCACGAGCCGCGCGTCCGCAGGCACGAGCCACCGCGCCGCCTGCTCGGGCCAGGCAGGCCGCGCGCGCTCGTAGGAAGCGGCGTTCTCGCCGAATGTGAGTCGCCGCGGCGTCCCGGGCATGCGAGGAACGTAGCTACGAAGGAGGACCGAATGAGCCCCGAGTCGAGAAAGCCGCCGATGAAGACCAGCGAGGAGTCGGATCGCGAGCAGCTCGAGCTCGCGCGCGTCCAGGGCCGCGCGCTCCAGGAGGCGGTGAACGCGATGGACGAGGAGTCCGACTCGGGCGTGATCGTCCAGCGTGCCGGCGACTACGAGATCGCGATCGCGGTCGAGGAAGCCGAGGGCATGTGGGAGTGGCAGGACGGCGAACTCGGGTGGCGGAACCCCGACGACGAGAACTGCCACGTCGAGGTGTGCGTCCGCGACGGCTCCGACGGCCGCTTCGTTCCGGCCCTCGACGTGACCGTGACGCTCGTCGACCCCGACGGGAACGAGGTCGGGACGCACGAACAGCCGTTCCTCTGGCATCCGTGGCTCTACCACTACGGCCGGAACTGGAAGGTCCCCGAGGAGGGCGAGTTCACCGTCCGCGTCCGCGTGGAGGCGCCGCGCTTCATGCGCCACGACCACGAGAACGGCCGGCGCTTCGTCGAGCCCGTAGAGGTGGAGTTCCAGGGCGTCGCGATCGAGCCGGACCAGAAGAAGGTGGAGGACTGAGATGACGCTTCACATCGAGAGCAAGAGCTTCGGCGCCGGCGAACACGTCCCCGGGCGCCACGCGTTCGGAGTGCGGGACGGCAACGGCAAGGCGAAGCCCGCGGGCGGCAACGTCAGCCCGCACCTGCGCTGGAGCGGCGCGCCCGCCGGCACCCGCTCGTTCGCGATCGCCTGCGTCGACGAGGACGTACCGGCCGAGCTGGACCGGATGAACCAGGAGGAGGACACGATCGAGCCCGGGGCCGAGCGGCAGCCGTTCGCGCACTGGCTCGTCGTCGACGTCCCGCCGGACGTGGTCGAGATCCCGGAGGGCGCCGGCGGCGACGGCATCGTCCCCCACGGCAAGCCGACCGGCGAGACGAGCTTCGGCGGCCGAACAGGTGCGAACGGCTTCACCGGGTTCCTGGCCGGCGACGACGAGATGGAGGGCACGTACGGCAACTACGACGGGCCGTTCCCGCCCTGGAACGACGAGCTCGAGCACCGGTACCGGTTCCGGGTCTACGCGCTCGACGTCGAGCGGATCGACCTGCCCGAGGACTTCGGCCTCGAGCAGTTCCGCGACGCGATCGCCGGGCACGTGCTCGACGAGGGCGAGCATGTCGGCCGCTACAGCCTGCACGAGACGCGGACGCCGACCGAGAAGCGCTAACGGTCGGCGGGGCGGCGGCGGCGCGGCGGCCTGTGCCGTTGCGCCGCCGCGTCCCTCGTCCAGGGCCGAGCCCACGCGTGCCAGGCGAGGAACCCGGCTGCGGCGAGGAGCAGGCCCGGGAGCGCGAAGTACGGGAGGACGCTCGTCGAGCGGGCGATCCCCCAGAAGACGAACACCGCGAGCAGCGCCAACGTCCCGACGGCCGCGAGGACGGGCGCGGCGACCGCCGTCACGCGGTCGACCGGCCCGGGGGCGCCGGCATCCCGCGGAGGCGGGTACTCGCCTGCAGGCACACGGGCGACCCGTCGCGCCGCTCCGCCTTCCTCCACCCCCTTCGCCGGATCGAGCTCGAGCGCATGGTCGATCTCCTCGCGCGTGACCGCGAGGTGCACCGCGAGGTTCTCGTGGTCGAGGTCCGCGATCGCGTCGAACGGCAGCGCCCGCCGGTCGTGTTGCGCCGGGAGGTGCTCCCGCTCGATGCCGAGCCAGCGCCGGCCCTCGTGCTCGAGGACGGCGAAGACCTTCCCCGCCGGAGCGCCGTCGAGGTCGTAGACGAGGTACTCCTCGAGCCAGACGCTGTCGCCGGTGGCCGGCGGCAGCTCGTAGGTCCAGTCGGCGCGGGCCATGAGCCGGGGATTCCCGGCCCGCCCGCGGCTCACACTCGGCGGGTGCCGCCTACCATTTCGAGCGGCGGCCGCGGCGGCTCGAGTAGACGAGGCGCGGCCGCGCCGTCTTCATCCCCGTCTGCTCGAACTCCTCGCGGTGGCCGAGCAGGTTCGCGACGCGGCTGACGTCGGCCTGCTCCTCGGGCAGCACGAGCGTCGTCCCCTGACCCGAGCGGCCGGCACGACCCGTGCGGCCGACGCGGTGGACGTAGCTCTTGCCGTCCTCGGGCGGGTCGTAGTTCACGACGTGGGCGATCGCCTCGAGGTCGAGCCCCCGAGCCGCGACGTCGGTCGCCACGAGCGTGCCGACGCGACCACGGCGGAAGCGCTCGAGCGCGCGCTCGCGGGCCGACTGCGTCATGTCGCCGTGCATCGCCGTCGCCTCCACGCCGCGTGCACGGAGCTTGTGCGCGAGCCGGTCGGCGCCACGCTTCGTCCGCACGAACACGAGCGTGAGCCCCGGCTCGGCGTCGAGCAGCTCGACGAGCCGGTCGAGCTTGTCGGCGGCGGTCACCGCGACGAAGCGGTGCTCGACGTCGCCGTGTGCATGCTGCGACGGCAGCTGGGCGGAGAACCGCGACGGATTCGTCGTGTACGCACGCGCGAGCTCTCCCACCTCGCCGTCGAGCGTCGCGGAGAAGAGCATCGTCTGGCGCCTCGCCGGCAGCCGGCGCGCGATCCGCTCGACCTGCGGACGGAAGCCCATGTCGAGCATCCGGTCGGCCTCGTCGAGCACGAAGATCCGGATCGAGTCGAGCGAGAGCAGCCGCCGCTGCACGAGGTCGTGCAGCCGGCCGGGCGTGGCGACGACGATCTGTGCGCCCTTCAGCCGCTTCGCCTGGGCGGCGACCGGAGCGCCGCCGTAGGCCGCCTCGGCGCGGACGCCACGCGGCTCGCCGAGCAGCCCGAGCTCCTCCGTCACCTGGAGCGCGAGCTCCCGTGTCGGGACGAGAACGAGCGCGGCGGGCTCGACGCCGCCGGCGGCGAGCCGCTCGACGAGCGACAGCCCGAAGGCGAGGGTCTTGCCGGATCCCGTCGGCGCACGGCCGAGGACGTCCCGGCCGGCCAGCGCGTCGGGGACGACGAGGATCTGGATGCGAAACGGCTCGACGATGCCACGGTCGGCGAGCGCCTGCTCGACCTCCGCGCTGACGCCGAGCGACGAGAAGCTCTGGGTCATGCCTGTTCGACTCCTTGTTCGGATTCGAGACTCGAGACTCGAATCCGCGGAGGAACGAGAACCTGAATCTCACGGGGCGACCCGTTGCCGCCCGTGCTCCCAGGGTAGCGAAGCCGGCCGTCAGCGCCGTGGGTCGGCGTGGCTCCGGCCCTCGTGCTCGAGCCGGTCCGTGCAGTCGGGGCAGATCGAGTGCGTCGCATTGTCGACCGCCTGCGGCGGCACGAAGCCCTGCAGGCTCTCGGGCGCCGTCCACTCGCCGCCGACCGACAGGCGCCCGCACCACGCGCAGCGCCGCACGATGATCTCGCCGTCCGCGATCCGGCACAGCTCGACCAGGCGACGGGCCTGCCCCACCTGGCGCTGCGCGTCTGCCACGGCGAGCCGCACGCGACGGATCAGCGCCTCGACGAACGTCCCCTCCGGCGGCTCCAAGGTCTTCAGCGTATCCCGGGTCGTGCCGTTTGGCGTCCTCGCCTGCGGAGACAACCCGCGCCATGGACGCGCCGGCCCCGAGCCTCGTCGTCGTGGGTGCGTCGGCAGGGGGTGTACAGGCGCTGAGCGAGCTCGTGGCGCGACTGCCGGACGACCTCGCCGCTGCCGTCTGCGTCGTCCTCCACCTGCACGCCGGCACCGAGAGCAGGCTCGCCCGCATCCTCGGGCGGGCCGGCCCACTCGCCGCCGAGCAGGCGCAGCCCGCGCAGCAGCTCGTCGCCGGGCGCATCCTCGTGGCTCCGCCCGACCAGCACCTGCTCGTCCGTGACCGGCACGCGCTCGTCTCCCGCGGGCCGCACGAGAACGGGTTCCGCCCCTCGATCGACGTCCTGTTCCGGAGCGCAGCCGTCGCGTACGGCGCGCGGACCGTGGCGGTCGTCCTCTCCGGCACCCGCGACGACGGGGTCGAGGGCGCGAGCGCGATCGGCCGCCGCGGCGGCTCCGTGTTCGTCCAGGACCCGGACGACTCGCTCTTCCCGGGGCTGCCGGCGGCGACGGTCGCCCGCGACCACCCCCATCGCGTCCTCCCCCTCGCGGAGCTCGCCGGCGCCGTCGCGGCCGCGGTGCACCGCCTGTCCGAGGAGGTTGCGATGAGCGAGAATGAAGGCGACGCGATGAGCCTGGAGACGGATTACGCGATGCTCGACCACGACGCGATCGAACGCGGAGGCCCATCCGGCCGCCCGTCCGTCTACTCCTGCCCCGAGTGCGGCGGCGTCCTGTGGGAGGTCGGAGACGGCGACCAGCTGCGCTTCCGCTGCCGGGTCGGGCACGCGTACACGGCGGAGGGCGCCGTCGACGCGCAGCGAGCATCCGTCGAAGAGGCGCTGTGGACGGCGCTGCGCGCGCTGCAGGAGCGCGCCCAGCTCTCCGAGCGTCTCGCCGGCCGGGTCGGGCAGGCGGGCGCGAACCAGAGCCGTAGACGCTTCGAGTCGTTCGCCCGCGAGGCGCGCGAGCAGGCGGAGGTCATCCGCCGTGTGCTCGCGGGGGCGGACGGAACCGACGCCTGAGCGGCAACCCCTCCATGTCGTCGCCGTCGTGGGGTCGGCCGGCGGAATCGGCGCGCTCCAGGTCGTGCTCGGCGGGCTGCCGGAAGACCTGGACGCGGCCGTGCTCGTCGTGATCCACCTCACGCCGCAGGCGCCGAGCCTGCTCCCGGCGATCCTCGCCCGCTCGACGGGACTCCGGGTCGAGACGGCCGAGGACGGCGCGGAGCTCGTCCCCTCGGTCGTGCGGGTCGCACCGCCCGACGCGCACCTCCTCGTCACGGAGGACGGCCGCCTCCACCTCGACCGCTCGCGGCTCGTCCACCACGTGCGGCCGAGCGCCGACGTGCTCCTCCTCTCGCTCGCGCAGAACCACGACGGTCCCTGCGCCGCGGTGATCCTCTCCGGCACTGGGATCGACGGCGCCGCCGGCGCCGCGGCGGTCAAGCAGGTCGGCGGCCGCGTGCTCGCGCAGGACGAGGCCACGTCGCAGTACTTCGGCATGCCGGGAGCGGCGATCCTCGCCGGCGGCGTCGACGAGGTGCTTCCCCTCGACGAGATTGCACGGGCCGTGATCCAATGGACGCAGAGCGAATGAGCGAGCCGGACCCCAGCTTCGAGCACCTCCTCGAGTACGTTCGAGACGCCCGTAGCTTCGACTACACGGGCTACCGGCGCCCGACGCTGATGCGCCGGTTCCAGAAGCGGATGCAGGCGGTCGGCGTGGACGACTGGGAGGCGTACGAGCGCCATCTGGGGGAGCACCCGGAGGAGTTCGCCGAGCTCTTCAACACGATCCTGATCAACGTCACCGGTTTCTTCCGCGACCGCGAGACCTGGGATGTCGTCGCCTCCGCGGTGATCCCGCAGCTGCTCGAGGCACGCGGCGAGGCCCCGCTCCGCGTCTGGTCGGCCGGCTGCGCGTCGGGCGAGGAGCCGTACACGGTGGCGATGCTGCTCGCCGAGGCCCTGGGCGAGGAGGAGTTCCGGCGGCGCGTGAAGATCTACGCGACCGACATCGACGAGGACGCGCTGGCCGAGGCGCGCGAGGCGGCCTTCAGCGCGAAGCAGCTCGACAAGGTGCCGCCGGAGTTCCGCGAGCGGTACTTCGTCCCGGCGAACCACGGCTTCGTCTTCCGCAACGACCTCCGCCGCAGCGTCATCTTCGGGCGGAACGACCTTCACCGCGACCCGCCGATCTCGCGCGTCGACCTGCTCGTCTCCCGAAACACGCTCATGTACTTCGGCTCGGACGTGCAGCAGCGGATCCTCGCCAACTTCTACTTCGCGCTCAACCGCGGCGGCTTCCTCGTCGTCGGCAAGGCCGAGGCGCTGCAGAGCGGGCGAAGCTTCTTCACGGCGTACGACCTGAAGCGGCGCATCTTCGTCAAGGACGGAGCGATCGATCCGGCGTTCCGGCTGCCTCGCCTTCCCGCACCACCGGTCGAGCAGCGCCAGCCGCCGCCCGACCTCGGCGAGGCGGCGTTCGAGCACGCACCTGTGGCGCAGGTCGTCGTCGACGAGCAGAACCGGGTCGCCGGGATCAACCAGGCCGCGCGGACGATGTTCGGCGTCCGCAACCGGGACGTCGGCCGGCAGCTCCAGGATCTCGAGCTCTCGTACCGGCCGCTCGAGCTGCGCTCGCTCATCGACGAGGTGCGGGCCGAGCGACACACGGTCACGCGCCGGGACGTCCGCTGGCAGAAGGGAAACGACGACCCCCGGGCGCTCGAGGTGGAGGTGGCGCCGCTCGCGACGCCCGGCGATCAGTTCGCGGGGGTGATCGTCTCGTTCCTCGACTCGACCGAGCACCGGGCGCTCGAAGAGGACCTCGAGCGGGCGCGCCGCGAGCTCGAGACCGCGTACGAGGAGCTCCAGTCGACCGTCGAGGAGCTCGAGACGACGAACGAGGAGCTCCAATCGACGAACGAGGAGCTCGAGACGACGAACGAGGAGCTCCAATCGACGAACGAGGAGCTCGAGACGATGAACGAGGAGCTCCAGTCGACGAACGAGGAGCTCGAGACGACGAACAACGAGCTGCGCGAGCGCAGCGCCGAGGTCGTCCAGCTCAACCGGTTCCTCGCCGCCGTCCTCGGCGGGCTGCGCTCGGCCGTCGTCGTGCTCGGCCCCGAGATGGACGTGCGCGCCTGGAACCGCCAGGCCGAAGATCTCTGGGGCCTGCGCAGCGAGGAGGTGATCGGCCAGCACTTCCTCAACCTCGACATCGGCCTGCCCGTCGACCAGTTGCGCACCACCGTGCGCGACATCATCGCCGACCGGAGCGACGAGGCTGTGGTGGCGCTCTCCGCCGTCAACCGCCGGGGCAGGGCGATCCG